>JBEKSU010000047.1:0-17981 GCA_049516755.1 Verrucomicrobiota bacterium
ACAAAAATTGGAAACTTTTCTAAAAAAACAAGGCTTGCCCTGACCGCAATACGATGACGGGAAGGACGATAAACTGGCTTTGAAATACGGGGTTGAGCTGCTCCCCACCACTTTTCTGCTTGATCGCAACGGCATCATCATTGGCAAAAATTTGCGGGGTGATGAACTGGAAGCCGCCGTGGCCAAAATCTTCGCCAAAAAATAAAATTCAACCTTCGGCTCACAGCGGAATTATTCCGAAAGTCATTCAGGTGCTGGCGCTGGTGTATCGGCGAATCGAGAATCGCCAGAACCATTCCGAAACCAACGCCCAGACAATGCCCAAACCGGACAGCGCCAGCCAGGCGACGGGCGAAGTCAATTTGTCCGCCAGCACGCGCACGGGCACGTTGGACACCAGCAGCACCGGCAGCGCAAAGGTGAACACGGCCTTGAACGCGCCGTGAAACGCCTCGTCCGGCATCCGCGCGATGTTGAACAGACTGAAGTAGCCCCAGACGATGCCCTGCGCGCGCACCGTCCAAAATGCCACCGTGGCCAGCATGAACATGAGCGAGTAATGCACCAGCAGACCCGCCACACACAACGCGCCGAAGCCGATGAGCTGTCCGGCGGACGGGTGCAGATGCAATTTCCCCGCCGCGAAAATCATGATGCAAACGGCAAAAGCGGCGTTGAAAAACGAGGGGAGATCCACCTGCCGCGTCGAGACGAGAAAACGCGTGTTGACCGGCAGCAACAGCAGGAAATCCATCTTGCCGGTCCGCACCAGTTCGGAAAGGTTCGTGCAGTTCACGAGGAAAAACGCCTGGTAAATCTGCTGGATGAAACTGCTCGCGCCGGTCAGCAGCACCACCTGCCACACCGTCCACGTGCCGACGGTGGTGGTCTGGCTGAAAATCACCCCCACGAAGGCAAGTTGCAGTCCGAACCACGCCAGCTCGACGATGATCCAGAGGAGGAAGTTGCCCTTGAACGACATCTCCCGCGTCACCGACGTCTTCCACAACGCGCCGTAAATGCTTAAATATCGTTTCAAGTTCATCGCCCGGACAATAATTCCTCGGCCGCCGGCTTTCAACCACGGATGCGGATGTCGCGTCTTACGGACCAGACAGGGCAACCATCAACTCCCCGTTTCCGTTCACGGAGGTGGCGAACACCGGCAAATCGCGCCGGGCCGGTCCATGCGTCACGCGGCCGCCGGGACCGAAGGTCGAACCGTGGCAGGGACAATAAAACGACCGGTCCGCCTCGATATCCAGTTTGCATTTCCGATGCGTGCAAATGGACGACACGGCGAACAGCTTTTCACCCCGCCGGACAATAAAGAATCCCTGATCGCGAAAGGCGGCATACACGCCGTCGGCGGCATAGTTGCCGGCCGGCCCTGCATTCACCGTCCGTTCCCCGCCGGCGGACGGAAAGCCGACATGTTCCATCGAACTGCATCCCGCGGCAAAGACCGCGGTCAAAATCAAAAATTCGCGCCGGTTGATTCTCATGGCCGCCTGTTCCCCGAATCCTTCAGAACTCAAACACCAGACTTGTGACGACGCCCCAATGGGTGTCCGCGCGCGCGCCGCTGTCCAGCGGGAAAACAAACCCGACGCCCGGCCGCGGCTGAATCCGGCCAATGGCCTTGAAATTGAGGCGGACCCCGGCATTGCCCAGCAGGCTGTTGTGGCCGGGGTCGGCCTTGTTTAATTCGGTTTCCCCCATCAACTCAAAAACCGGTATCAATTGCTCCACATCCGGTAGCGGCAGTTGGTCGTGCGGAATCGTGTAGCCGAAGACGAAACCGTATTCAAAGGCCTGCAAGCCGCCGTCATCACCGGGGCCGAACAGTGTGGAATAGCCGAGAATGGATTGGATGGTGAAATTCCCGACTTTCAGGTCGTCGAAAATTTTGGGGACAAATTCGGCGTTCTTGCTGACGGCTGACTGGGTGGGAATGCCCGCTTCGACGCCCGCCCCGAAGGTCGAGTCCACAAGGCCGCCGGGCGAGACGAATTGATAAAGCGGATAACGCGCGCCCAGGTCGACGTTATCGAAGCCCCTGGTGACTGCGCCATCCGACTCGTCGCGTTCGTAGGGCACTTCTAATTCCAGCGTCATCAAGCCGAATGCCTTTTCCACCTCGGCCGTGACCATATCGCTCCTGGCATCGCCGGCTTGGGTGTGCAGCCAGTCCAACCGCGCTTCGCCGGGTTCCAAATCCGAGTCGTCCACCAGAAAGGGTTCGGGAAATACGCCCTGTCCGTATCCGCTGCGGCTGTCCAGCCAGTCGAAAAGTCCGTAACGCGTGCCGGCGGATGATTCGGGGGAGACCGGCGCAGTTAAGTCGTTGGTCAGCGCGGCGTGGCCGGATTTAACCGCCAACGCACCGAGGCAAACAGCCATCAAAAGTTTTTTCATGGCCGCAACCATAGCCGGCGCGCCGGAATTCCGCTGCCGGTCGCTTGCCATTTATTAGCGGCGGTTTGCGGCGGCTAATGGCCCTTTTGCGCGGGCGTCTTGAGCGGATACAGGCCCGGACAGCAGCCGAAGGTCTCGTGAAAGGCCGCGCTGAAATGACTCAGACTGTTGTAACCCACTTCGAACGCGGCTTCCGTGACATTGTATTCGCCGGACTTGAGCAGTTCCGCCGCCTTTTCCATGCGCAACTGCCGCAGATATTGCGTGATGGTCTGGCCCGTCTGCGCGGAAAAGATGCGGCTCAAATAAAAATGGCTGCACCCGATCTTTTTCCCCAGCTCCTCCAGCGGCGGCGGGCTGGCAAGGTTTCGCCGGAGCAAAAAAATGACCTGTTCCACGCGCTCCTGCGCGAGCCGCTGCTGGCGCGTGCAAAACAATTCGCTTTCCGGCGGCGGTTGCAGCAGGAAGTTCACGGCCAGTTCAAGTGCCTTGCATTGATACCACAACGGCTGCGCGGCGGCAGGGACCGGCGGACGGCGCAAGGTGCCGATCAGCTGCTGATGACTCGCCGTCAGGCGGACGGTGCTGCCCGATACGTGCCGGCAGGGACAGTTCTGAATGGCCGCGCAAACGGCGGGGTGCATTGTGGCTTCCATCCCGGCCAGATGCCGGGCGAGAAACGGACAGGAAAATTCCACGGTCAGAAACTTATGCTGTTCGTTGGCCGAACGGCGGGCGGTGAGCGGCGTTTGCTTGTTGCAGTAAAAACCGGCCGTGTTGGGCGCGAATTCCGCCCGGCGGCCGTGCCCTTCCACGTAACCGTGTCCGTCCAGATTCAGGCACAATTCCAGGCAATCCGGATGGAAGCTGGCCGCCCAATCAAATTCGCGTTTCGCAAAGAAATCGTGCCACTCGATGCTGTAACCCGCGCCGCGGAAATTGCCGGACAACGGCTGCCAGCCCTGGCCCACCTCACGCCACGCGCCGGCTTCCGTGAAGGGAGCAGCATGGCGTCCGGATTCCCTCTCCTTTGAATCGAGGTTCGTCATGAATACGAGCCATTGATTGTCACCTGCCCGCCAACAAATGGCAAGGTAACATGAAGGAGCCAGACGACTTTGGACTCTGGACTTTGGACTTTGGACTCAGTTTTTACCCTCCAAATGCCGCGTATTTTTTGATGCCGCGCTGCCAGGCGAACCGCGCCAGCGCATACGCGAGCAACAGCCAGAGCAATTGCGTCAGCAAACCGAGCCAGACGGCGGCACCGGCGATCTTGCCCATGTAAATCGCGATGGGCACGTACAGCATGGACGGAAACGGCGTGAAAAAGAGCGCATGCCCGATCACCGGCGGCAACAGGTCGAGCGGAAACAAATGGCCGCTGGCGAGATATTCGAAGGCGAACAGTATGAAAATGAACGTGGAAATTTCCAGCAGCCAGAACGCCAGCATGGCCATGGTGTAGGAAATGAAGAATTGCAGCAGCGCCGTGAACAGCAGCGAAATCACAAAGGCCGGCAACGCCGCCGCGCTGGCCGGGCCCACGAAATAATCGCGGAAGCAGAAGATGAAAATGCCCAGCGGCACGGATGCCATGGTGATGAACGTGATGCGCCCGGAAAAAAACAGGCACAGCCGGTACCACAGATAATCAATCGGCTTGAGCAGGAACTGGCTGATGTTGCCTTCGCGGATGTCCGCGGCAATCTGCCAGTCATCCTCGTTCACCGCCGTCAGAACATCCACGACGGCGACCATGAGGTAATAAAAAATCATCTGCGCCTGGGAATAGCCGCCGAGCGCGCTCCCCTGCTCCTTTCCGGCGTAGATGGTGCGCCAGAGCGACAGCATGGCGAACAGCGGGATGAAGCTGAACAGCGTCCGCGTCAGGTAATTGACGCGGTACGTCAGGTTGTTCTGGATCCCGATGCCGATGACGTGCCAGTATTTTTTCATTCCTGTGCGGCCGCGCCGGAAATCTAGCCGCGTTCCGCCATTTTGCGAATGCAAATTTTCCCACCACTGGTTCCGCCCTCCGCCTTCCTCTTTCCAATGGACGCTGCGAGAACCGGAGTCTAAAGTCGTGGCACCCATGTTCTCCGATGGCTTTGAACGATTGTACTGCGACACCGCCGTATTTGAGCCGTTCAGCACGTTGCACCCCATCAGCTTCGCCCGCGTCCTGCCCTTTCAACCCGATGATCCGGTGGTGGACGACCCTGGCTTGCTGGGTGCCGAAGCGGCGCACCTGGCTGCCCGCAACGACCTGACCCGGGGAGAAGTCATCAACGCCTACGCCCGGTACGGTCTGCTGTCCGCCGAAGACGCCGGCCACGTGAAATCCGTCATCGACCTCTACGACGTGGATTTCTTTGATTTGATGGGGTTGGTTTACGCCAATGCCAGCATGTACATCTGCGCGCTCCGCTGGTATCGCGAATGTATCCGCGCTCTGGAAGCGCCCCGGAACGGGCCGCGCCCCGAGTTGGACGACAACGACGACATCCAGGCCAGCATTGGTTACTGTCTCTACGCTTTGGGTCTGTATCCCGAAGCGGTGGCCTGGACGAAATCCTGTGCCGGTCCGCAGTTGACGGCGGATGCGAATTGCGAGGCGTTATTGGACGACGAAGCGCAGCAGGCCGGCGGCCGGTTGCGGGGCGTCGAACGGGTCATATTCCGCGCTCGTTACACCCTGAGCGCGTCGGACCCGGCGCAAGCCGGTCAATCCGCGCCCCGGCTCAAGGCCGCCCTGAAAGCGTACGTTCCGGGCCAGGAAATCCATCTGGACTGGATTGCGGCCGACGCGCCACTGCTGGCGTCGCTCGCCGCCGCCGAATCGCCGGTCGCCGAAGGAGAATCGCTCTTTGACCCGGTCTGGATTGTCCGCGACAACAGCGCGTTGCCCCGACACAAGTTGAATCTGCTCTTTGCCAGCCACGCCTGGGCCGGGGCATTGATCGAAGAAGGCGCCATCCCGCAGGCGAGACAATTATTATCCGAAGCCGCGTTGCTGGACCCCTCCGCCGCCTTCATCCAATCCCGTTTGAAAACCCTCGGTTAGTAGCCGGTTGGACCTAAATCGCCCAACAACAGATCGTGGCGCAGATGGAGGAATTGCTGCGGTGGTGCGACGTGATAAAGAAGGAGAATTATGAATCGCAGTTCGTTCGTTCTGAACGGCGCCGGCCGCTTTCCGGGTCGCCGGCCGGTACAGCCTGTGTTAACACGTCCAATATCATGAAAGCAAAAATAATTTTCTGTGCCTTCGGTTTGCTCATTTCCGGCGCCCGTGCGGCCGTCGCCGGCGAATTTCCCGACGATTGGACCTGGGACAACAAGCCTGAGTACCGCGCCGCCCACGCCGCCCTGGAAGGCAGGCCCATGCCCGCCTTTCACGTCAGCGACTGGATCAATGGCGGCATCACTGCCAGTGACATCAAGGGCAAGGTCGTTGTCGTGGATCTTTACGCCACCTGGTGCGGCCCCTGCATGAGAGCCATTCCCCACAACAACGAGCTCCTAAAAAAATACAAGTCTCAGGGACTGGTCATCATCGGCGTCTGCACATCCGATAGTGGTCAGGAAACATTTGCGGCAAACGCCCAACAACATGGCATCCAATATCCGGCCGCCCGCGATCCCGAATTGAAATCCGAGAAGGCCTGGGCCGTGCAATACTATCCCACTTACGCCGTCATCGACCGCAAAGGAATCGTCCGCATCGTCGGTCTTTACCCCGATTACCTCGAAACGGTCATCAAAAAATTGCTGGCCGAACCTGCTCCGTAAAGGTGTAGAAAGGGTCATTCTGGAATTGTGACATTTTTCGCATCCTGAAAATCAAACGCTGTCCGCGTAAAAGACTTCGTCTCACGCGGCAGGGCGACGTGCGGAATGGAAGTTTTTTGTGTTCAGTGTTCAGTCTTTGCGCTCCGGGCGGTGAATTACAGTCTGGGCAGAACAAAGTTGGTCCGCAGGAATTCCAGCCACCCGGGCAGCTGGGCGGCGATGGTTTTGTAGCCGGTCACCGCAAAACATCGGATGGCCATTTGTTCATAAAAACGCGGCGAGGGCGCGGCATGACGCTGATGCAGGCGGGCCGCCTGTTCGTAGAACAAGCCGAGGCCAATCGTAATCCGGTCAGCGACGGCCGCCGGAGAGTCGGATTGGCCGGGTTCGCCTTCGCCGGACAAGATGCGGCACATCTGTCCCAATTGATTCAGTTGGGATAAAAATGCCCGGTAGATTCTGAACGTATCCGTTTCTTCGGCGCCAAAGGTGGAGAGCTTGCACAGGATCCAACCAAACGATTTTTGCGGGACCAGACTGGCGTTGTCCTCCGCCAGCCGGCTTAACTGCTGCCGAATCAGGTTCCGCGACCCGGGGTCGTCCAGCAACAACTGCGCCTGGGCCTGCTGTTTGGGCGGAACCAATGTTGCAATCAGTTCATTCATAGCTCATCAAGACGGAAACCAGCAACTTCGTTGCCAGAAACATGCCCAAAAAGGTTGAGGGTTAAGCAAATTTTCAGTTTCAAGTTTTCAGTGCTTTGCCTTAAGCCTTTCGAATTTGGCATTTCCGTCAGAACCGGTTTCCAGTTGACTATGCCGGCGCGTGTTCTAGCCTCCGCGAACCGGTTTGTAACCCGCCTGAATCCGAACATGAAACCCGACCTGATCAAACTTTCGACGCTGGCGCTGATGCCGGCGGCATGGCTCATTCTGACAGGGTGCTCCTCCACCATCAACACGGACAAAACCACGACCACCGCCTTCAAAGAGGGTGTGCCCGGCGGAACTCTGACGCAAACCTATCAAATCACCGCCACGGTCACGGCCATGGATCCCGCCACCCGGCAGGTGACCCTCGCCGCTCCGGACGGCAGCCAAAACATCTTCAAGGCCGGACCGAAAGTGGTCCTCGATCAAATCAAGGTGGGCGGCGAAGTGAAGGTCACCGTAGCCCGGGAGCTGGTGGTGTACCTGAACCCCGATGATGTGCCGGCCACGACCAGCCCGGCGGCAACGGTCCGTGCGACGCCGGGCGTCCGGCCCGGAGTGTTGACGGCTGACACGGTGGAACTCACCGCGACGGTGGAGGCTGTAGATTTGCCGAAACACGAAGCGACCCTGCACATTTCCGATGGCCGGAGCGGGACATTCAAGGTTCGACCGGACGTGGATCTCACGCAGATGAAACCCGGCGCGAAAGTCTTCATCCGCATCAAGACAGCGGCGGCCATCATGGTGGAAAAAGGTTCGGTGGTCAGTGGTCAGTAATCGGCATGTTAGCAGTCAGAAACTGGTACAGAGCCCGGTGAATGGATGGAATTCAATACAAAACTGAACACCGTATTCAGCGCGAATGAGCGCGAATGAGCGGTTGAAAACACTGCGTTCAGTCTGCCGGCGGTTCACGCAACCGGTAGAACCGGGCGTTGGCAGACGCCGCTCCATCCACGATGCTCCGGAGCACGGTCGTGTTGGTCTCCACACCCAAAGACGACCAGCTTTGCAGGTTGGTCGAAATCAGGACTTCAAGGACGGTGCCCGGCATGGCGTGCAACGTGAGCTGGCACTGGCCGTGAGCCGGTTTCCCGTTCAACTCCAGCCAGCTCACCAGCGGCTGCGGATTCTGCAAATCATAGTCCACCCAAACTCCGCGGCTGATGAGACCGGCGATGATGTTCGCATCCGGCGAACCGTTGCTCACGTCCAGATAGTTCCAGTCCAAATATATTGAGGACCAGTTCGTCGAATCCGGCAGGGCGGCAAGGCTCGTCAACAGGTTGCTGCTGACATCGAGATAATAAAGGTTGGTCAGATGCACGAGCGGAGACAAGTCGCTGATCAAATTGTCCTCCAGGCTGAGGTCCCGAAGCCCCGTCAGGTTTGCCAGCGGCGAGAGGTCGCTGATCCGATTGTTCCCGAGATCAAGATAGAAAAGATTTCTCAGACCGGCCAGGCCATCGAGATTGGCGATGCGCCCTCCGTCAAGGTTTAAACTCATGAGACTGGTCAGACTGGAAAGCCCATCGCAGTTCGTTACGGGATTGCCGCTCAGACTGAGATCGGAGAGACCGGTCAACCCTGCCAGCGGGCGCAGGTCGCTGATGTGGTTGCCATCGAGATCCAGAGAAACGAGGCGGGTCAATCCCGCCAGGCTGTCCACATTGGTTATGGATCCCTCTTGAACATAGAGGGATGTCAGGTTGGTCAATCCAGCCAAAGCCTCACAACTGGTCACCGGACAGTTGTAAATGTACAAGCTCGTCAGATGAATCAATCCCGACAGCGGCGAGAGATCGCTGACGGCATCGTTGGCAAGGCTGAGATTATCAAGGTCAACCAACCCGGCCAGGCAATCGATGTTCGTGAGGGAAGTGTACCCCAGATCGAGCCCTCTCAGATTCGTCAATGAAGCCAATCCGGCGCAATCGGAAATCGGGTTCTGGTCCAACGACAGGTATTGAAGGTTGGTCAGCGCGGGCAATGATCTCACCCCGGTAATCTGATTGCCGATGAAACTCGCATTATTGAGCCGGGTCATCCGCTCCAGATGCTCCAGATTGGTCAGGGCGCAACCATCCATGGAGAAAAACACCAGATTGGTCAGGCCGTCCAATCCGGCGCAGGTGGTGATCGGGTTGTAATTCAGCGTCAGAGAGATCAGCTTGTTCAGCCCGGCCAAATCATCGATGTTGGTGATCGAACCGCTGCTCAGGTTGAGGGTGGACAGATTGGTCAGGCCGGCCAATCCGGCGCAACTGCCGATGGGATTGGCACCGGCGTTGAGGGCCGCCAATGCCGTCAGCTCGGCCAGCGGGCCAAGGTTGCGAATTCTCTGGGTTGATATATCCAGGTTTATCAGTCTTGTCATGCCCGCGAGGCAATCCACGTTGGTGATGGCCGGGGTGCTGCTGAAGCCCGGCCAGGGCGGCAGTGGCGTCAGCGACATATTGCCCTGCATTTGCAAATTGGTCAGATTGATCATGCCGGAGAGCGGGGCACAGTCGCTCAGGTAGGCCCCGTTGAGGTCCAGGTTCTCCAGATTGGTCAGACCCGCGAGCGGTCCAAGATCACGCACCGGCCTGGATTGCAGGTTCAGGTAGATGAGCTTCGTCAGGCTGGAAAGAAAATCCGCCGAAAAGGTATTCCCTGAATCAATTCCCGGGGATGAATGCAGGACAAACCCCGGCGCGTCGTTCAGGTCGAGGCTGGTCAGGTTGGTCAGTCCGGCCAGCGGAGCGCAGTTGGTGATGCCGGTGCCCGCCAGGTCCAGCGTTTCCAGGTGAACCAGTCCCGCCAGCGGAGAGAAGTTGGTAATGGCATCGTACTGAAGATTCAGGTGCTGCAACTGTGGAAAGCTGCCCAGCCAATCCACCCTGGTGATGAGCGTTTCCGACAGGTCAAGCTTGGTCAGATTGGTCAAGCCGGACAGCGCGGTGCCATCGGAAATCGGGTTGGCATACAGGTCCAGGGATTGCAGCCGGCTCAACTTCTCCAGCGGTGACAGATTGGTCACGTTCGCCCACGAAAGTCCCAAATGGGCCAGCCGGGTCAGATTCGTCAGCCAGTATGGGCTTGGAAAACAACTGGCGACGGGTGGAAAACTGCCGGCTTGAATGGGGTTACCCATCGGTTGCAGGAATGTTCTGAGAAAGGGGGCGTCCAGGTCCAGGCTGGTCAGGTGGGTCAGGTGAACCAGCGGAGCGCAATTGGTGATCGGGTTTCTGCTGAGATCAAGATTGGTCAGCGCCGAAAGGGCGGCCAGTGGCGCAGGGTTGGCAATCCGGTTGTTGCTCAGGCAAAGGGTGCCAAGATTTACCGCCACTTCCAGGCCTGACAGGTTGGTGATTCCACTCCCGGCGGCGTTCAGTTGGGTCAATGATTGCAGGTCTCTTGAGGTGAGGGTCCGGCGCGGGATGCCCAAGGCAACCCGCACCGCACTCTCGAGATGCGGATCGGGAAACAATACCTGCGCCTGAACGCCGAGAACTTCGCCGGTCCCGATGGCAAAGCAGAAGACCAGCACCTGGGTAAACTTGCTCGTAGTCATATCCCTGATTTGCAGCTTCCGTTTTCTGATGTCTTGAAGTTTGCAGACCCGTTCCGGGTCTCTGGTCCGGGATTAAATCACAACTAATCTTCCCTTACAAGAATAATCAGCCGGCTCATGGCGAGATTAGAAGCATCAGCCGGTCCGCCATCCTTTCATTGTAATCATCCAATTCTTCCGCGCCGCCGGAATGTGGTTTGATGAATGAGCTTGCCACCTCTCCCCTGCCCGTCTCACGCAACTTTGTTGGCGGGAAGGGAGAGAAAGCAGCGCGTGTGAAATTGGCGATTTAATTTTTATTTGCGGAACTCCGCGCCGGCAATTAGTGTCAACAGCAGTGGCCGGCCATTGCGCCGGCCAGTGCGACATTTAGGATCAAAGACGTATGACAAGGAAACCTCTCGCGGGCGCGGAATTGGACGGGCTGGTGGCCGGCTTGAACAAGCTGTCCCGCAATTTGTGGTGGAGCTGGGACCAGGAGGCGCAGGATTTGTTCCAGGAACTTTCGCCGCGCGCCTGGCAGAACCTTTACCACAACGCCGCCGCCATTTTGCACGAAGTCTCCGAATACGAACTGCGCGTGCGGCTGCAGGACGCCGACTTTGAACATCGCGCCCTGTCCGTGCTGCTCAATTTCGAGTCGTATCTCCAGAACAAAACCACGTGGGGACACGTCAACGCGCCGCAGTTGCTCCAAAATCCCGTCGCCTATTTTTCCGCCGAGTTCGGTTTTCACGAGTCGCTTCCGATTTCGGCGGGCGGCCTCGGCATCCTGGCCGGTGACCACGCGAAATCCGCCAGCGACCTCGGCCTGGGTTTCGTCGGCGTCGGATTGTTCTACCGTGAAGGTTATTTTCAACAGGCCATCGACACGAACAACTGGCAGACCGAATATTATTCATTGATTCATCCCGAGAACGTGCCGCTCGAGCCCGTGCTGGACGCCAACGGCCAGCCCATCGTGTGCGACGTGGAAATTGACATGAACCGCGTCTTTTTTCAGGTCTGGCGCGTAAACGTCGGGCGCGTGCCGGTCTATCTGCTGGACACCAACCGCCCGGAAAACTCCGAGCATATCCGCGATTTGACGGCGCGCGTTTACGGCGGCGACAAAACGATGCGCATCATGCAGGAAATCCTGCTCGGCATCGGCGGGGTCCGCCTGTTGCGCAAGCTCGGCGTACAGCCGTCGGTCTTTCACATGAACGAGGGCCACGCGGCCTTCCTGACGCTGGAATTGATACGCGAAAAGCTGGCCGCCGGACAAAAATTTGCCGACGCGCTCGCCACGACCCGGGCGCAATGCATATTCACCACCCATACACCGGTGGAAGCCGGACATGACCGTTTCCCTCCGGAATTGATGGACTACGCCTTCATGTTGTACCAGCAGCAATTGCCCGTGCCGTTTCAAGACATCCTGCCGCTGGGCCGCGTGCATCCCGAGGACAAGCACGAGCCATTTTGCATGACCGTGCTCGCGCTCAAGGTGTCGCGCGCCGCCAACGGCGTGAGCGAACTGCACGGCGACGTCAGCCGTCACATGTGGCAATCCCTGTATCCCGGCACGCCTGTCGAAAAGGTCCCCATCGGCCACATCACCAACGGCATTCATCTGCTCGGCTGGATGAAGGGGTCGGTGCGCCAGTTCTGGCGGGAAAGAATGAAGGACAAGCGGGAGGGCGTGGTCAAGATGTGGAACGAACAATACGGACACGATTGGGCGTCGGCGATTCACCACCCGGAATTCTGGGAAAAAATGGCCGACGCGTCGTTTGTTTCCGACGAGGAGCTTTGGGCGCTGCGCTACAAATTGCGGCGCGAAATGATTGAATTCATCCGGCGCCGGCTGCTGCTCCAAAACCAGCGCATGACGCAGGGCGATTTCATCCGCTTTGACAGCCTGCTGAATCCCGACGCGCTGACCATCGGGTTCGCGCGCCGCTTTGCCACCTACAAGCGCGCGCCGCTGATTTTCCAGCAGTTTGACGACATCGTGAAACTCGCGCACGACAAGCAGCGGCCGGTGCAGTTTATTTTCGCCGGCAAGGCGCATCCGCGTGACGACGAGGGCAAACGCTTCATCCAGCAAATCATTCACCTGAGCAAACATGGCGGATTGGCGGGCAGTGTGGTGTTTGTCGAAAACTATGACATCCACATCGCCCGACAGATGGTTTCCGGCTGTGACGTGTGGCTGAACAACCCGCGCCGCCCGCTGGAAGCGTCCGGCACCAGCGGCATGAAGGCCGGCTGCAACGGCTGCCTGAATTTCAGCATCCTCGACGGCTGGTGGCGCGAAGGTTACGACGGCACCAACGGTTTCGCCATCGGCGGCGATTCCAATCCAAATAACGTCGAGGAACAGGATCGCGTGGACAGCGCCAATCTTTACCAGACGCTCACGGAACAGGTCATTCCCATGTTCTACGAACGCGACGAACTGGGCATCCCGCGCAAGTGGATTCAGCGCATCCGGCGCGCGATGGTCACGCTGGTGCCGCAATTCACCACCGACCGCATGGTCAAGGAATACACGCGGAAGTATTATCTGGCCCCGTAAGCATCAATCCTGATTTTGGTTTGAAGATTTGATAAATGGGAATACTTTCCCGGTGTACGGCAAACACGATGAAAGTGAAATGGATCATCCGGTTTCTTCTGGCCGCCGGCATCGTCGCCGGCACCGCTTCGGCGCAGGCCGGGCACTTCACCAGTGTCATCGGGCTGGTCAACCTGACCAATTACCAGGCCGCGTTGCTGGTCATAACCGATTCGCCACCGGACGCCCCGTTTGCCACGAGCGCTCACCGATGGGTGACGGAAGGCCAGAACTTTGACGATTTGAACCCCATGAAAAGCGGAGTGCAGGTTGAAGTCCGCCAGATTGATTTTACCAACGGAGTCGTTCGGGCAAAGGAAGGCGGCGTGGACACACTTTATTTGCCCCAACCGACCAACCTGTTGGGGGCCGCAGGGACAGGCATTCATCTGAACAATGTGAGTTTCGATGATGCGCTCAATTTATATGCCGTCACCAAAGGCCGGACGTTGCTGGTCCGTCCGGACGTGAAACGCCCGTCACTGACCGTGTCGGCGGACGCGCGCACCAAGGTGGAAGCCGCCGGCATAATGGAAAAGGCCCTGCGGGGAAAAGGCGTTGCGATGGTCGCGGACGCAGACAGGTTCGAATGGATCGTTCCCGCCGAAGCCACCAACATCGTTCCGCCCGCCGTGCGGGCGGCCCGATTGTCTGCCAGGGGGCCATCGCCTGCCAATGCCGCTGACACCCTGCCCGAGGGCAGCATCAATTTCGAGGACGCCAACCTGCCACAGGTTCTGGGCGTTTATCAGGCTTTAACCGACCAAAAATGGGTTCAAAACAAAACCCAGCCCTTCACCGCCACCATCAGCTTCCACAACCAGACACCTTTGACCAAAAGTGAAACCCTTCACGCTCTCGACGTTTTGCTGGCCTGGCATGGGCTCAAAATCGTCAGCGCGGACGACAAGTCATTCAAACTCGTTACGGTTGCCGCGGGCAAATAGGGCGGGTGGCCGGCCGGTCTGATTTCAACGATTGCACTTGATATAGCAGTTCATATTGACATTGGCGCACAAAGCTCGTGAGGAAACGTCGCGGATACTTCGTTTCATGCAAAGCGCCAGAGGGCTGGCGCACTCCAGGACGCTTCGCGTTTTTCAGGAATCATCGTGCCGCGCATAGCGTCTTGGAGTGCGGCGGCCCTCCGCCGCTTTTCCTGCGGCATATCAAACCGTGCCAATATTAACCGAAACTGCCATACCCGCACCTTGATCGTAGCGGCATCCTGCCACCCGGAAAAAATTGGCGGATTCTCTGGCATTCTCTCGGATTTTCCTGTGAAACAGCTTGAGGAAGCATTTGCGCCGGGCTGGAAGCCCGGCTTTACGGCAGGCAGGATGCCTGCCACCACGGTGCATGGGTTTGAATGCGCCCGATTCCAACCGCGACGAACCACAGGAATTCCTTTCTTGCGCTCCCCCGCCCCGTTCGTAATCTTTTCGCGATTTAAATTATGAATTACAAAATATCCAAACGCGCCGCCTCGCTCTCACCCTCGCTCACCCTGGCCATTGATGCCAAGGCCAAGGCCATGAAGGCCGCAGGCGAGGACGTCGTCGGCTTCGGCGCCGGCGAGCCGGACTTCGACACGCCGCAACACATCAAGGACGCCGCCGCCAAGGCGCTGGCCGCCGGGTTCACCAAATACACGCCGTCCAGCGGCACCCCGGAATTGCGCCAGGCCATCGCCGACAAGTTCAAGCGCGAAAACGGCCTCACCTACAAGCCGTCGCAAATCATCGTTTCCTGCGGCGGCAAACATTCGTGTTACAACGTCATTCTGGCCACGTGCCAGGAGGGCGATGAGGTGCTCATTCCCGCGCCGTACTGGTTGAGCTATCCGGAAATGGTGAAGCTCGCGAGCGCGAAGCCGGTGATTCTGCCGACCAGCGACAAGACGGAATTCAAGGTCACCCCCGCGCAACTCCGCGCCGCGATCACGCCCAACACGCGGCTTTTCATCCTGAATTCGCCCAGCAATCCGACCGGCAGCGTTTATACGCCGGAGGAAACCAAGGCGCTGGGCGACGTTTGCGTGGAAAAAGGCGTCCTCATCATGAGCGACGAAATTTACGAGCACCTGCTTTACGACGGCGCGAAGGTCAAGAGCGTTGCCAGCTTCTCGCCGGCACATCAGGAACACACCATCATCGTCCACGGCTTCGCCAAGGCCTGGAGCATGACCGGCTGGCGTTTGGGATTTCTCGCCGCGCCGGAACCGATTGCCAAAGCGATTGACGCCGTGCAAAGCCACAGCACCAGCAACCCGACATCGTTCGCGCAGAAGGGCGGGCTGGCCGCGATCACCGGTTCCATGGATCATTTGAAGGCCTGGCTGGTGGAATTTGACAAACGCCGCCGCTTCGCGCACCAGAAATTGAACAGCATCCCGGGTATTTCGTGCGTCAACGCGAAGGGCGCGTTTTACCTGTTCCCGAACATCTCGAAGACCGGCCTCAAGTCCACCGACTTCTGCGCCCGGCTGCTCGAAGCGGAGAAGGTCGCCGCCGTGCCCGGCATCGCGTTCGGCGCGGACGAGTACATCCGGCTCAGCTACGCCACCAGCATGGCGAATCTGGAGAAGGGCCTGGAGCGTATTGAGAAATTTTGCAAAACGCTGGTGAATTAGGGTGCATCCGGACACCGTTTGGAGTTCCGCCTTCAGGCGGCACGAAACCAGCGTCGAACTTTGCGCGTAAACGCGGAGTTCCAAACTCGATACATCCGCTGGTTTCAATGGACAGTGCGGGAAAGCAGCAGATATAAGGACGCCGAATTTTGCTTGTATTCCCGGCCAGATGGGATTTAACTGGGGATAATCAGGCAATCAGGCATATGGCGTGGTTCAAACCGTCATTCAAAAAGAAGTTTGGCCAGATCAAGGGAGGGTGGAGCACATCCCAAATCCTGGATTTGCTGGGCAGTCCCATGGAGGTGGAAGATTCCGAAGTGCCCTTGGGTTCGGATTGGGGCAGCCAGCCCGGCTTGACGTTCCAAATGAAAGCCGGGGACCCGGTGAAGCAGTGGATGTTTGAGGACAAAGGTGAGTTCTATTACATCTGGTTTACCGAAGTAAGCTACGCCGAAGAAGATCCCTGGCGGGTGACGCTCACAAAAAAAACGCCCCGCCGGATTGCGGCCTAGTGAATCTTCCGACAGTCACAGACCCCGAAAGCTTTCGGAGCGGACCACCCCCGCAAAACTCACGTCAAAAAATCCCGCTGAAGCTTCTGCATCAAATCGCGATAGGTGGCCATCAGTTTGCCGGGCAACTCCACTGACGCCTTTCCGCCGGACAAATCAACCGGCCCGCTCATGGCCCGCTCATAGCGTTGGCTCAACGCGAGTTGCCCGTCATCCGAATCCGTTTGGCGCAAAAGTTTGCAAATCTTTCCCACCTGCCCTCTGGCTTGGGCAATCGCTTCCAACGCCACGGCCACGTCAAGCTCGCCGGCCTGAACGCGCTGCAACAATCCGCATTCAAATGTCCGGCAGCGTTTTGGACGTTCGTTGTAAATCCGGCAAAGCTTGCCATCGAAACACGCGCACGGCTGCGCAAATGCCCGTTGGCGCCCTTTTTTCACCAACGCCAACCCGAGTTCCGCCAGCCGTTGCGCGTCATCGCCCTTGCGCAACTCCACGTCGGCAAACAAAACACCGTTGCAGCACAGCCCGCACTTCGGACAAAGCTGTTCAATGCCATTCATATCGCGAATCGTAGCAGCCGATGTAAATCGGCTCAAACTTCTCCTGCCGAAATAATGAGCGGACTCACGTCCGCTGCTACAAAACAATACGCCATCCGCCCGCGCCAAGACTCAAATACGACTCGACTTGGTGGTGCATAATTTCATCTCCATAAATGTTTCGGATATTTCCGCTGCAACTCGGATTTGATGCGCGGATAATGCTCGCGCCAGAAACCGGCCAGGTCCTGCGTGATCTGGATCGGCTTCATGCCCGGCGTCAAAATGTGGACCAGCACCGGCACGCGCCCCAGCGCAATCTTCGGCGTCTGGGTCACGTCGTACAGCTCCTGGATGCGCAACGAAATATGCGGCGAACCGGTTGCTTCGTAAGCCACCTTGGGCGTGCGGCCATTCGCCAGCGTCAGACGCTCCGGTGCGTGCTTGTCCAGCAACCCGCGCTGCGCCTCGGACAGCCACGCCATCACGACCGGCTTCACTTCGCGTTCCTTGATTTCCTTGTAGCTCACCGCGCCGTGGCAAAGCTGCCCGATGATGTGCTGGCGGTCGTCCTCGGTGATTGGCGGAAGCTGGAGTTCGGGGCAATGCTGGCAAAGCAGGCGCAGCCGCAACAGCCATTGCTCGACACCGTGATCCCAATTCGGCAACGGCAATCGTCCGGCAATAACCTCATCGGCCAGCAATTGTGCCGCCTGGTCAGCCGGAGGCGGGTCAACGCGTCTGGCCGAGAGCGACAGGCCGCGAAATTTCAACAACTCCGCAGCCTGTACCCGCCTGGCCGTGGAATCGAATTGAACGTGCAAATCCGATTCCATGTCTTCGGGATAAAGTTCGCGCAACCAGTCCGCTTCAATGGCGGTGGCGAGGGAAAGAATGGTGTTCACTTCCCGGCCCTCAACTTCGCGGACTTCGGCGGCAACGAACAAGGGACTGTGTTGCACGGCGCTTTCACGCGCCAGCACACCACGGCGATTGTGGACCAGTTCGCACCGCAATGTGCCCTGGTCCAGCCGCCGCGCCACCCGGTCGCTGAACCCGATGAGAATGCATTTCTGCAACGCCTCGTCCTTGACCTCGCGCGGCTTCACATCCAGACCTTCGTCTTTGGCGATGCGAAGGAATTGCTCGAATAACGGCCCGACCTGCCGCGCGGTGACGGCGTGGATGCCGAGCCGGCGGCACGCGTC
>JBEKSU010000048.1:0-17869 GCA_049516755.1 Verrucomicrobiota bacterium
ATAGCCGCAGGTCACTTGCAGGGGATTGTTCAGGGCGCCGCCGGGGCCGGAGTTGCTGACCATCACCGGCACGCTGACCTGGGGGGTGCTGACCGGACTATTGACCGTGCCGTTGCCCATCTGCCCATATTGATTCATACCCCACGCCCAGATCGTTCCGTCAGACTTGACCGCGAGCGTTAAATAGGGGCGGCCGCCGAGCTTGATGACATTCGTCAACGGTGGGTTTGCGGTCAGTCCGGTTTGGGTGGGGATCCAGGAGTCGTTGGTGGTTCCGTTGCCCAACTGCGCATAGGCATTCCAGCCCCAGCACCAGACCGTGCCGTCGGATTTCACGGCGACGTTGTGTTCCTCGCCGCCCATGACGAGCTTGACCGAATTAAGAAAACTGACATTCGCCGCGTCGTGTACCTCGACCGGAGTTGTTATAAAAACGTCGTTCGTCTCGCCAATACCGAGCTTGCCGTAATGATTGTCCCCCCACGTCCAGACCGTGCCATCGGATTTGAGGATGACGACTCCGCGCGCGCCGCCCCAGATGGAAACGACATCCGCTCCGTGCGCCAATGAAGCCAGTGATAAACACAACAATCCGGTGGCAATTTGCGTGCGAAATTTCATAAGCTTCCAGTTTCTTGGATTTGTCAGTTTTGCAGCCTTGTAAACAGCATGTTTTGAACCAGTTCCGACGCTGAATGGCTTTGGAGGAAGACCCGAATTGTACCGCAAAAAGGCACAAACGCGCACAGGTGGGGCGAGGCTCCCGGCGAGCCGTTGTGACTTGGTCTGCTCTTAATCGCGCTGGACAATTGCATCATCGAGTGCTTCGGGACCGAACCCGAACAAGGTTTGATATTCCTGCAAGAACGCCTTCACCGGGCGGTCGGGATCATCCGGGCGAACATCTGCGCTGTGGCGTCCGACAAGATGCCCCGTCATACGGCTCCGGGCGGTTTTCGCCCGTGGAATCTATCGCGGCTGAAAGATTGGCGGAGGAGGCGGCCTTTTAAATGCGGCGCTCAGAGTTTCCACCATATTCTTGACATCAGGCAAACTCGAATCAAATTCAACAAATCGCCTTCCCCAGTGACCAGTCAAAAAGCCCTCCCAACCTCCAGTCTCGGCCAAACGGCTTGCAGGTAAATTCAGTGACGGTCCGGTCCCCAGGGGCCATTTTTTCTGCGGATTATCTCTGTCCCATTGCGTAGAAGGCCCATCTATACAAATTTCAAGCCTACCCTTTGTCTGATCTAATTCCAAGGCACGCACGCCGTCACGAGGAAAATCCATTGTTTCCACTTCGCTTGTCCCCGCAACCTCTACAATCAAACGGCGATTAGTAAGATAAATCCATAAGGCTGATGATTGCTTCGGCAAGACTCCACTCGGGTCCCTGATATTCTCCGCACGTGAAAAGGCCCCACCCAGCCCCAGCAACCCTCTCAAAAAGCTGACGTAAATTCCCTTTGGAGCAGCTTTGCCCTGCCACTGGAATTCCAGTTTTTCATCATTGGAAAGCCACGGCGATGTGTTTCTTAATTCATCGGTACTTTTGTATGAAGGTGGATCCAAGTTCTCTTTACGCAACGCGACCATCTGGGCAAAAAATATACCTGCGAATTCTGGTTTCTTTCCATTAAGATGAAAACAGAAACAATGACCAGGTGGATCAAAAAATAAACCTTCGGGCAGACGATAACAATAATAGCCGGTCACACGTTCCTTTCTTCGATTTGCCAGCCATTCTCCCGGAGTTTCACCAGGAACTTTTCCCATGACAATTGCTCTAACTCTTGTTTGGGGAGCTGTGAATATTTCCCCCCGGTCAATGGCAGGCTTGTTTTTTTCCAGCCATCCCGATCCCAAAATGCCTTGGTGCTGGATGCCATACGACACTGGACTACAGACACAGACCTTCGAAACAATTATAATGCGCGGAGAAGGTGCAGATCCGTAGTTGATATGTGCCTGAACAATATCGGCAAGGCGGATTTTCCAAAAAAGTTTTTCCTGATTTTGTCTTTTCACATCAGGAAATATGAGCAATGAACGATTGGTCAGGATAAGCTGAGCGTTGCGGTTTGGTTCTGGTTCCACCGCAGTGACAAAAAGCTCCGTTACGGCATGCTCGTCCGGATCGTATATTGTCTTCGGATCAACGCATTTAGCGGCAATTTCTCCGCTTGGACAAGTCTGTTGTTTAGAATCTTCTCTCAGTTTAGGAGGGACATGCATGTTTCGGGCATCGGCACGAGAAACAAGCCTTATGACGACGACCAATACAAGGATAACGAGGCCGATAACAAGAGCATTTGGTATATGAATTTGAACAGTTGAAGATTTTGGCAATGGCGAGACCGGTCTGACATTGGGCGGTGGCGCTGCTGAGACATTCTGGGGTGGCGTGTTAGTTTTACCCGTAATTTCATTGTTCCTTTTTTGGAAATCGTCCAGTGTGCTAAAATACTGCGCGTCCGAAGGCTTCTGCCCATATCCGGGCCAGTAATAATAACCGGGTTGAAATGTCTGCTTTTGGACCACCCAGGCAGGAGTGGCATTCTGCGTTGATGCCGATGTGGCGTTCTGTGATGATGCTGGTGAAACGCTCTGTGTTGATGTGTTGGTTTTGCCCGTGATTTCGTTGTCCCTTTTGTAGAAGTCTTCCCAAGTGCTGAAATACTTTGCGTCGGAAGGCTTCTGCCCATATCCGGGCCAGTAGTAATAACCGGGGTGGAACCCTTGTATTTGGACTGTCCATGCCGGTATGGCATTTTGCGCTGATGTTTTGGCTGGCTCTTGCGACTCAGCCACATCACAACTGAACACTGCAACGATAATGGCCATCACCAAACCAGACTTTAGAAATAAAATGCCATTCGTTTTTGCCATAGGATGAAAGTGGTTATCACATATTGACAACGGTGCATCGGTGGAACAAATATCCACACGGGTGCAAAGCTCTTCAAACAAAAAATGGAAATTGGTTCATGGCTTCTTTGAATTCTCTGTCTCCAGGTCTTTTTTCAAGCGGGCGAAGGCGGATTCGAAGGCGTCGTGATTTTTCCAGTTGGAAAAGTCTGGGATGAAATACTCGCGTACTTCCACCGCCAAATCTTTGCCGGTGTCGGCATCAAAACAAGTCCAGTTAAGCAAGGTTTCAAAATCGGTCAGCCGGATGGGAAACAGCTTGCGGCGTTTTTCCTTTTTCTCCACCTCGCGGGCTTTGCGGATTTCGGTCATCACCCATTCACTTTTGATGCTGTGCTCGGAAAGCACCAGCAAAAGCCGGTCTTGAACTTGGATGGCCTCAAAAAGCTGTTCGTGAAGTTTCTTCCCGCCTTTTAAGTCTTCCGGCGCAAACCAAACCCGCATGTTGGCCTCCCTCATGCGTGAATGCAGCCGCCGGGCAAATTCGTCGTCTTTGGACGAATAACTTATGAAACATGAATACCATTGAATCGGAGGACCAGCGCGGATTGAGCGCGCAATCTCAATGATCTCTTCCGGCACTCCAGCACCACGGAGAAACGTGTCGGAGATTTTGCCCTGTGATTTGTAAAGCGTGTCAATGCCGATAGGAGAAGGATAATGGTGCATCACTTTCTCAAGACCTATGACTCGGCTCAAATCATTGTTAACGAATGAGGTAAAACCCAAAGATGTCTCTGTTAAATCAGCCTCGTTTAGTTCAGCCGAACAGAGATTGGTCCCAACCAAATTCGCATCGCGAAGATTTGCGCTGCACAAATCTGCCTCCCACAGATTTGAACCACGAAGGCTCGCGCACCAAAGATTTGCTTGGACAAAGTTTACATGCCTAAGATCCATAGCAGGGAAAATACAGCTATCGAGATTTGCACCGCTTAAGTCTGCGAAACTTAGTTGTAAGCCACTAAAATCTGTATGGTCGAGGTCGGGCTGAATTTCGGGATGTTCGAACCGCCATTTGTTCCAAATCTCCACTCCTTGTTTGAGGATTTTCAGATGTTCGGGATTTGCCATAGGCGCATTTGTTATGGGTTGCCCAAAAGTTCCTGCTCGAAACGCGCTTTGGCAGCGGCCCATTCCGCCCCGGCGGACACCCGCAGCCGCCGCGCTTCCGTCCGACGGCACGTGACTTCAGTGGACATCACAGCGACGCCAGCAACCAGCACCGTATATGCGGCAAAGATGTAGAACTTCATTCTCCGTATGGATTCCTCTGGGCTTCGCGTTCGGCGTCGCGCTCATAGTATTGAGCAAGTTCCCGCATAGCGGTTGCAAAACGAGAATAACTACGCTTTTCCAGTCCTTCAGCCGTTTTTCGGAACCCAGACGCAATTTTTCGTTCTTCTTCTCCCGCGCTGAAACCGTGGACGCCACGCAAATTCATCAATTTGGTAGTAAAACCAGAACGTATCTCGCCGGCGTCTTTGGCGTTGAGAGCTTCGGCCACTGGATTAATCCAAATGCCATCCGCATCTTTTGGAGCGTGAGGTAGCACCTGTCCAACTTGACTCATTGCAATGCTAAGATGTCCGCTCGACAAATTCGCGGTACTGTGGCCTGCAATTGTTCCCATCAGCACACAGTCGCTCACTCAAAAGATTCGCTGGGTCAATGTCGCCGACGGGTTGGATATTGTGGCAAACGAACTGCAATATTTTCCCACCGAGCCAGCGCCAGCGGGAGGTTTGAAGCTGGAAAATCATTCATGGCATGGAACGTCTTCCCCGCTCACAGCCCATACTTCCTACTGGATTGCAAAACCGGGCCGCTTGATGGATTGGATTGTTCGCTGGCTCGAAGATGAAGGCTGTCCGGGGCCAGACTTGCGGCCGGCGCCGCGCCAGCACAAATTGTATCTCTTTCTGTGGCAGGTTCTGTTGGGATTTGTTGTGTTTCTCATGACCAGCGCCGCTCTGACCATTCTGTGGACCATGCTGGTTATTCATTGGTATAAGCCGAATTTAAACGAATGGGCTCATTTGACCTGGTTAATCACACAGTTGCTTATCTGCGGAAGCGGTATCGTGGTTTTCGTGTTTTCGCTGTATCGACGGATTGATGAGCGGAGGGAATGGGGCCCGCAAAAATAATGCGGGGCGATATTTTACCGCCCTGGCAACGCGGGCGTTACCATAGTTGAAAAAACCGGAGCAGACGCCCAAGCCAACCGCGCCACCGCCACCGAAGCCCGCCGAACACTCCAATTCTCACATTGAGCATGCTGCCACTGTCAAAGCTAATCACAGAGACGCGAAGACGCGGAGAGGATGAATTATTTGCGCCAATCTGCGTAATCTGTGGGAAACTTCGCGCCCTCGCGTCTTGGCGGTTAAAAACGGCTCGCTAATCGAATTGACATAATCAGTCATGCCCATACAATTAATTTACCCTAAAGACCAGAGCAATCAGTTGAAAGACGATTAACCGTCCGATTAATTCTCAGCAAAAAATGAAAACTCGCCATATCCTGTTCTGTGCGGCAATGGCCAGCCTTATCGCCGGTGTTAACGGAAACGCTCAAATCATCACTGAAAATTGGTATCCTCCGATGACGGTAAATATCAGCGGCGTTTTCACATACGATAGCGACATGGGCGGAAACTATGGAGCCTATATGGAGTGGGACATGGTCAAAGTCAGATTTGCCACCAAAGACTTGTTCAAGCTGTTGAACAGTTCGGCCACTTTTACCAACGTGCTCGGTGATGTCACCGGGGTCACCCAAATTCCGGCGGGTTCTGTCCTGGAAATTAATATCAACCAGCCCATGCTCTTTGAATGGTGGAACGAGTGGGCCATTCTTGTGACCAACCGGGACGGGTTCAGTTTTCAACTCAACGACGTTTATGATCCGGTTCAAACCAATTATTATACTTTTCTGGACTTTTACCATGATTACGCGATGACTTCGGCCAAAATTATCACCAGCACCTATGCCAGCCATGAAGCCGATAAGGCGGCCGTTCATTTTACCTTCAACAATGGCGAGGGAACCCTCTTTGAGCTTTCCGGTGTCGGCGATTTTAATTGGACCGCAGCTCCCCGAAATAATTCGACGGCACAACAAGTGAGCGCAACCGGTAGAGTAGTCGGCAGCGGTAACGCCGTATATAATGATAATCCCGCAGTCATGCAGGCAACGCTCACCGTTAAAGGCAAAGGGATGGCAGAATTTCAGCCATTCGAGATGTGGAGCAGGAACATGTGGTATTCGACACTGGGGTTTCCGCCGCTCCAGCGTTAGTGTCGGCGCATTCTCTGCGCCTTGGCGTCTTGGCGGTGTATTTCCTGTCGGTGTGGCCTGCGCGGTGGCGGCGTCAATGGCTCTGTTCACGAATACAAAAAAATGGGACGGACGATGCTTGATACTCAACCGTTGACGGCAGGGTGCTCGCTGTATTTGAAACAACCATTTTTGCCGTCGTGTTTGGTGCGACTGACTGAACCGGCGCATACGCCGGCGACGCCAACAGGCTTACGCCCAAAACAAGGTAAATGGCGTGTTTGTTCATCTGCGATTCAGCGATTGATCCATTTCCGGTAGTCGAATTCCAGATTCTTTGACCCGCTGGGGTTGTACCGCACGGCTGTGTAAAAATTGATCGGCCCCCGACGGGGAACGGTCATGTCAACATAAACCACTCCATATTTGCTTTCGCGTGTCTTGGCATAGAAACGAAACGAAAGGTTGGGACTGTAAT
Source organism: Verrucomicrobiota bacterium (assembly GCA_049516755.1). GTDB lineage: Bacteria > Verrucomicrobiota > Verrucomicrobiia > Limisphaerales > UBA11358 > UBA11358. The sequence goes on from JBEKSU010000048.1 coordinate 6,690, forward strand.
TGGTATCGGTGGTGCTCTGCTGAATGGAAAATTCTTTTTGATACCCATTGTCAGGTGCACGGTTGGGATTCTCCTCGGTGGTCACAATAAAGCCGGCGCCGTTCAACGCCTCCACAGACACAGAATAATCATACCAATTCTCTTTGCTCTTTTCGCCGATTTGGACAGAGAAGGCAAAATCGCCTGGTGTTTTCATCTTGCCACTGGCCACATCGAGCGTAAGCGGAGGGCTGCCGGGGGAGATATCATTATGAGTCTTGAACAAATACATCGGTTCCGCATCCAATATTTTACGCAAATGAAACAGGACCGGATTGTTCGGATCGGGAACATAAAAGTTGTCGTAAAAGAAATCAGCATATTCAAAGCTTTGTATCCAATCGTCAGTTCGGTCGTAACCATTCTTGTCAACACTAACTGCTAACACTTTGCCTTGCACATCCTTCAATTCAAATCGTCCGTCCGCCCCAGTTGAAGTTCGCTTTTCAGGATTCGTCACAGGTCCAATACCGGTAGTCCATTGGAAAACCACCGTCGCTCCAAGGACAGGCTCTCCAAATTGGTCAATAACTTTGCCGTAAAACTCAATCGGCATTTTCTGTTTAAAATGTGGATCGGCTTTCTCCATCGCACAATACCAATCCCACATCGCTTTCTCTTCGGCTGTTTGGGGCGGGTAATTTGTGGATCTGAACAGACGCACGCATTTTACGCCTGACGCCGTTGGATACCGAACCACCTTGGAGGTAACAACCGTTGACGGCAGGGTGCTTGCTGTATTTGAAACAACCATTTTGGCCGTCGTGTTTTGAGGGATTGACTGAACCGGCACATACGCCGGCAACGCCAACAGGCTTACGCCCAAAACAAGGTAAATTGCCCGTTTGTTCATCTGCAATTCAGCGATTGATCCATTTATTCTGGTCAAACTCCAGATTCCGCGAGCCGCTGGGGTTGTATCGAATGGTCGCATTACAATTTGCCATTTCTCCAATTCGCGGGACATTCACTTCAAACCACACTACGCCGTATTTGCCTCCACGAGTTTTTGCATAAAAATGAAATGTTTGGCGGCTGTTGTAATTGGTATCATCGGCCTTCTGGTGAATTGCCATCTGTGTTTGGTACCCATTTTCAGGCGCATTAAATGGGAACCGTTCACTGGTGAGTATAAATTCTGCATTATTCTGTGCCTGCAATAGCAACGTATAATCAGGATCCTTCTCGCTACGCCCGTCAAGCCTCAACGAAAAGGCGAAATCACCGATGGTAGCCACTTTTCCACTGGCGACATCAAGCACCACCGGCGGCCCGTCAAAAGCAATTTCGTTATTCACCTCAAACTGATACATCGGTTCCGCACCCATCAGCTTGTGGAGATGAAATAGAACAGGATTGTTTGGATCAGGAACGTAAAAATCATTTTTATAAAATTCTGCATATTCAAAACTTTGTATCCAATCACTTTCGGATTCGTAGCCGTCCTTAGACACGGCGATCGTTATTCCCTTGCCCTGAATGTCAGTAACGGTAAAACGTCCATTCGAATCAGTGCGCATGGTTTTTTTGGGGTCAGGAATCGGGCCAATGACCGTCGTCCAGTTCAATTCTACCTCCGCTCCAGCCACAGGTTTGCCAAACTGGTCCAGCACCTTCCCGTAAAACTCAATCGGCATCTTCCACTGCCAAGATTCATCCGCTTTCTCCATCGCATCCCACCATTCCCACATCGCTTTCTCTTCGGCGGTTTGTGGCGGATAATTTGTGGATCTGAACAGCCTTACCGCCTTGGTACCGAGGGTCGTTTGCATCCAGACCATCTTGGAAGTAACAATTGTTGACTGTGAGTTAGTCGTCGCATTTGCAACCATCTGGGTCATCATGCTTGAAGCGTCCGGTGCGTGTGTTGTGTCGGGAGTTGCATGTTGAGCAGTTCCCCGCAGAAACCACCACCCAAGCAACAGAGTACCCACAATCAAAATGGTAAATATGACAAATCGCTTCTTCATAATTAAGGGGCAATATTAAGATCGTTCATCAAGCGACGATAAAAAGGCATAGAACGTCCATTTATATCAACCCACTCTTTTCCATCGTTGTTCCCATACATTAACTGAATGTTGCGTTGGAACTGGCCGCTATGACAGGAACGTTCTCTGTCGAATTTATAAGTCGTCTGCAAGTCCAATCCTTGGAAATTCGGCGGCGGTTCACCGGCCCCCAACGGCCTTGTCCGTGAACGGGCGACAAAGGCCATGCCTTCAAACTGGTCGGAAACCGAGCGGGTGTATTTGGCGGATCCCGTTCCCCGCTCAAAACTTGCTTGCCGTGGAAGACCGGATTGTGATTCGTATTTATATTCACCGAATCCGTAACGATTATCCGGCTTGTATTTCCTTTCATTTGCTATCCAATTAACAGGCACAATTCCTCCTTTCAAGAATCCATTCACCAACCAAAAGTCATAAGCATTATAGTAGCTGGCGCGATTAACCACGCTGTCCCGAATATCGCTCAGATAACCTTGATAGCCAAGTTCGTGGGCGTAGCAGGGAGTTGGGCTGGCGTTATCGGCTCTGACCAGGCTCGGTTCGGTCGGCGGATTTTCCGTCTCTGAGTAATAACAACTCAGCGACACAGCGGCTTCCATAGCCACATAGCTGTTCACCTGCATTCCCTGGTGTAACGCCTCACCCGTGCAGGCGTTGCCAAGACTATGCGCCGCCACGCTAATGATCCAGTCATTGCCTAAATCGGTGCGCAATTGGGAAACGTATTTTAGGAGCGAAGTTCCGCCGTTAAACGAACGGTATTCGCCTGAGTTGTAAAACGAGGTGTTTTCTCGTTCTTGTCCAATGGCAAACATCCCCTCATCCAAGGTAGTGCACCATCTGAAGGTGGCGAATCGCCCACGATATCCTTCCCACCATAGCCGCTTGTAGAACGATTGCGCGTATCCTTGCTGTTCCGCAACGGTCAGGTCAATCCCATGCACAAACACCACGCACTTCTTCTGCTCGTCTGGTGGTGCATCGAAGGGATAGTCCGCTTGGCGTTCGTCTTCCGTAGTGCTGTCTCCTATTCCATATCCGAGATTATCCACAGGAATATAGAGCGAGCCGGTCATCCAATTTGCCAAATATGGGAACCCCGGAGGCTGCGTACACGCGGCAGCCTGCCACGGCAATGGGAAGTTTTCCGGTAATGGTGTGCTATAGGCGCGCACGTACATGCGACGGATGTTTTTCAGGTCGAGCCACACACCGGGGCCTTCGCCCAGGCTTTGCCATGAGCCATCGCTTTTCTTTTTCAATAAAACCAGCCGGAGTTCTCCTTTGCCCTCGGCCACCCCTTCAAAGAGCAGGAAAATTCGTTTCAGTTTTGGCCCGAATACGTCGTTGGGATCGGTGTACGCACTTTTCTTGAGAATAAAATCCGCCAGACGGTCTGTGGGTTGTACTTGATCTATGGCATTCTCCGGAATAGGTGCGACGTCTGGCGCCGTCACGTCCAAAAGGCAATAATTGGGGCTGTCAACCGAATCTGGAAATCCGCTGGCCTGCAACGCTGCGGTCTGGGCATTCTTGATATGGCCGAGACCGCCGGTGGCATCCATGGACCGAAACAGGCGAATCGAAGGTTTTGTGCCTTCCGTATTGCTCCACTTGAGCCCCAGATAAAGATCGGCGGCTCCATCCGTCAAATAATTCGCAAGGTTGCCCGTGTCCAACCACAACCGGGTCAGGTCTTCACAATCGCGCGGACTGTTAATGATCCGGTCATCCGAGTCATGATGTTTTGGATGATCTTCGTAAATCTCCGGTTCGTCTTCGGTAAACGTATCGCTTGGTTGCGATTCATCCTGATCATCATTCAACCAGAACCGATAGGGCCTGGCGGACGAAGTTTGGTCCGCGTCGTCAAATGTAATTGTCCCATCACGATTGGCGTCCACGGCCAGTTGTGGCGTTGCCAACAACACCGCATGTTTTTCGCCGGTGGCGTTGAGGGCATCAGCTAGGACCAGGCCGTCGTTGTTGATGCCCACGGCATTCAGCGCATACCAACTGTTGTCGGTCAGGCGCTGGTTCAAATCGGTAATCTCCCAGAATGGGGTTCCGTTGGTGTCGTGGTTGATCTGCCAGAGCACGGCGGCAGACGCGCCGTCGCTGACGCGATGTGAGAAAGCTCCACCACTCCAAGACCGGCGTCCTCATCCGTAATCGAGATTGGCCGGCTGGCGCCAAACACCAGCGGCATGTTATGAGGAATGGTTTGGGACCCGGGCACGTTCAATTGCAGACTGGTCGTGGCCGCCTCCACGTCAATGATGACTGTTGCCGGGGCCGAATCCAACCGGCCGTCATTCACTTTGAAGGTAAAGCTGTCCAAACCCTCGTAACCGGTTGCAGGCGTATAATTATATTGGTTGGGAATCAAAGGCTGAGGGTTGAGGGTGCCGTGCACAGGCTCGCTCAAAAGTGTGTAGGTCAAGGACGCACCTTCCGGATCGCTGCCGGCAAGGGTGATCTTCAGCACCGTGTCATTGGGCACGGAGAGAGTCTGACTGTTGGCCACCGGCGGCTGGTTTGTCGGCAGCACGGTCAGTGTAATTTTGTTGCTGCCTTCCGCCAGGGAGTCGCTGGCAGTCAGGCTGAGGATATAAGTGCCGGGAGAATTGAAGCTGGCGGTTGTGTTCGTCCCGGTCCGATTGCTGAATGTGGCCAGGCCAGAACCGCTGTCCTGGTTCCACATGCAAGTCATTGTCCCCTTCGGCAAACCATCGTCGTAAACAATGCCGCTCAAGTTGATGGTGCCGGGCATTTCCACGGTAAGCTTGTCTGCCGTCACTGATACGATGGGCGCCTGGTTGACGATGACCGTCACCCGGGCGCTGCTGTTCGTCAGGCCATCATCGACCGTCAGTTGAAACTCATACACGCCACTTTGACTGAAATTCACCGTCGTGCTGGCGGTGGCGGGATCGGCGAAGACGACATTTGCCGGGCCACTGACCTGGGTCCAAAACGTCGTGACTGGTGACCCGGGGATCCCGTCGTCCGTGTAACTGCCCGCAAGAGTGACCGATGTTCCCAAATTCACCATCTGATCGGTGCCCGCATTGACCAGCGGGGCGGCATTGATCCGGATGACCACATCCGCATTGGTGGCCGCCATCGTATCACTGGCTGTCAGCCGTAGAATATATGTGCCGGGCTGATCAAAGGTTGCCGTGGTGTTGGTCAAGCTGGCGTCGGTAAACGTGGTGTTGCCCGGCCCGCTTGCTTCGGTCCAGGCGCTGGTCAGAATATTGTGCGGCAATTGATCGTCAGCAACCGTCCCCGCCAATGTGACCGTCGTGCCCAGATTGACCGTTTGATCAGGGCCGGCGTTGACAACGGGTGGCAGGTTGAAGGTAACCGCCACCTCGTTTGAATTGGTCGCCGCGCCATCGTTTGCTGTCAGCACCAAAACATAAGTGCCGGATTGACTGGCGGCAACGGTTGTATTTGTTGCCGCTGCGTTACCAAAGGTGATGGTGCCCGGGCCGGCGGATTGCGACCATCGAACCGAAAGGAATGCCATCGGCAGGCCATCATCAGTGACAATGCCGTTGAGCGTGGCATTGAGGCCATTGGTAAGTATGTTCACTCCCGCATTGACCGCGGGCGGCAAATTTTCAATGACCGTCACGTCCGATTGGTTCGTGGCTATGCCATCATCAGCGGTCAGTCGCAACCGATATACTCCATTGGTGCTGCAGGTCACCGTGGTGTTCGTCGTCCCCGCATCACCAAACAAAACCGTGCCGGGACCGCTGATTTTACTCCAAACAACCGTCAATGTGCCGTTGGCCGGCAGGCCATCATCAGTGGCCGACCCCGACACGGTGACGGTGCCGGGGAAAGTGTTGGTCAGGGCCGGACCCGCATTGACCACAGGTGGCGCATCCACCGTTACGGATAGATCGCTGCTCCCGCTCAAGAATGAATCGCTGGCAAACAGGCGAAGCTGATAAACGCCTGACTGACTGAATGTCGCCATTGTCTGAGGATTTGAAGGATTGCTGAAAATGACGACGCCCGGTCCGCTCACCGTGCTCCAGACAACCGTATCCACCGTGCCGGGAAAGACATCATAAGTAACCGATCCAGCCAGGTTGACGGAGTTGGCCGGCAAAATGAGCAGTTGATTTGGCCCTGCAACCACCACCGGCGCATCGTCCACCGGCCGGTTGGTGATGCTGATGGTTGCGGAGAGGGAATTGGCTGCTCCATCATTAACCCGAAACGTGAAAGAATCATTGCCGAAGTAATTCGTGGCTGGTTTATAAGTCAGATTGGGGGCCGTCCCGCTCAAGGTTCCATGTGCCGGCTGCGTTAATACGGAAAAGGTCAAGGCATAACCCTGCGGGTCATAACCGGTCAACGCCACGGGCAGCGCGGTATCTTCAAAATTCGTGAGCGATTGCGAAAAGGCGGTTGGCGGATAATAGACTTGTGTCACCGTCAGCGAAACAGTCGCCGGTGACGAGTCGGTGATTCCATTGTTCACTTTGAAGGTGAACGCGTCACTGCCGAAGTAATTGGTCGCCGGTTTGTAAGTCACACTGGGTGGTGTGCCGCTGACTGTTCCGTGTGTTGGCAGTGTTAACAACGAGAAGGTCAGCGTTCTCCCCTGTGGCTCCGAGCCGGTCAGGGTGATGTTGGTCGGACTATTTTCCGCCAGCGTAATGCTTTGTGGCGTGGCCACCGGTGGTGGATTCGTTTGGGTGGACAAACCGCCCCAACGCACCAAACCTCCGCCGTTCAGGATGAACTGGTCGCTGGCCGAAGAGCCGACCAGCGTGGAATTGCCGTTGATGATGACCGTTCCATTTGGTGCCAGCACCAAACCGTAAACCGTGCAACCGCCGTTGAGCGTGAAACCACCACTGGCGACCTGAAGCTGTAGCCACGCCGGATTATTTGAAGCGCCAACAGTTCCATTGGCGGCAAATCCATTCGCTGCGGTCAGCACCACCGGGCCCACGACTTTCAACGTGGAATTGCCGTTCAAATTCAGATTTTGGAAATCGTAATTCACCGCCTGAAGCCCGCCCGCGACACCCAGCACCACACCCGAACCGCCGTTCACAGTGAATGTGCCATAGGTCCCGGGCGGTACGGTCACCTGCCCCACGTTGCCGTTCAGGGTGAGATTGCGCAGCGTCGCCGGGTCGCCGATGGACTGGCCGCTGTTGTTGATGGTCACGCTGCGCGTGCCGACGGGTTGCGGCGGGGCCGCCACGGTGGGCAGCGTCACGGGATTGATCCGGGTGCGCAAATGATTCAGCGAACAATTGCCGTTGAGCGTGATTTGGTAACCGCCGGGTGAAGCATTGCCGGTCCCCACAATCGTGCCGGCAAAGGTCGGATTGCCATTGACGCGCAGCGTGGGTGTGCCGGGCGCCAGCAAATCGCCGGTCAGGGTGAACCCGCCGTTGAGCGTGGCGTTCTCGCCCAGCAGTTGCTGCAACGAGCCTTCTATCCGGCCATTGCCGTTCAGGCTGGGCGCGTGCCGGACTGTGACGGCAAGGTTGGTGGATTGCGCCGGTGCGGTCGCCGCGAAAACAAGCGGCATGCCGGCACCAAGGATGGCGCACAATAATTTTGTTGCTCTACAGGTGAGACCAAATTTAAACCGTTCCATTGTTGCCCTGACCCGTTTACTGGTTCACGTTCACGACACCGGAGCAAAACATATCCCTTCTGACTCTAAAAGGAGCTCAAGCGTCTGGTAATACTTCTGATCGTATCCAACGGCCATGTACCGCTGGCTTCGATTGATTGGGCCTAGGATGATAAACTCGCGGCGCGTGGGATATTATACTTTGGTGACATATCCACGCAGGAACGAGAGAACGTTGCTCAGTCTTGTTTAATCCGAAGTCAGCAGCCTTCCGCAAAATCAGAGCCATGTAACTGTGAACCACTCAAAGCGGTCCTGGCTTCTAAGTGTTGCGCCTGTTCGAGACAGGGCAATGCGGCGGGGTTGGCCGTCCGGCCCGCATTTTCTCTTTTAATTCCGCCCCTCACCGGGCACAATTTGCCCCTCAAATAACCCAATATGTCCCTAATTCATCACTTTTTAGCGCATATCGGCTAAATAACATTCTGACGAATTAGTTGGCCGATACCGGCCAGGTCCAGAAGTTGAAAATGAGATGTTAACTGTCATTTTGCACAAACAGCCATCAATGAGCGGATAGCCAATGCTACAAAATAACAATCAACCCAAACCCACCATTATGTTTCGCCCAAATCCAGGCATGGACATTCCGTTAAATGACGCAAGCCCAACTGCGAAACCAAAATCCAAACCGTCCATATCAGTGCGGGCCACCGTCCATTTTTTCCTAGGCAATTGGTTTATTTACGATACCGGCCTGAAACAAATCCTGTGCCATTGCCCGCACAAACAGGACTCCGATATCATTGCGAGCCTTATTAACCGCGACCGCACCAAGCCCGGGTTGGGTTCTCTTTGAATACCACCCTTGCCGGTTCATTGACCGATGCCATGCTTGGACTGGTAGAAAAAACCGGTGCCGACGCCCAAGCCAACCGCGCCAACGCCACCGAAGCCCGCCGGACGCTTCAGTCATCTCATTGAGTATATCAACCCGAACGCTTTTTTGGATTGTGTTTGGGTGCGGATTCAAACGAAGTCGGACGGGTGCCGATTAGCAGGATTTTACCAGGGCCTTGCGCAGGGCGGTGAGCAACCGCGTGAGGGAGACCGGTCTGGCCTCTTTGGGCCATGGGACACCGTTCATCCTGACCCAGAACTGGCGGGAGGCGGAAAAGGGGACGCGAACCAGCTGGATTTTGAGGTTTTTGTTCCGGTGATAATCCTTGATAGAAATTCGCAGGTCTGATTTCATAGGTGCATGATAACAGGCAGGCTTACAAAAAACAACCGTGCACGGGGTAGTGCATGGCCTGCAATGTAATTAATAGTTAGGCGGATTCCCACATTTATTATGAACATCACCAATAAAGAAATGGCTAAACTTCTCCGAGATGTCGCCGACAAAATCGAGCCAATCAGCGATAAGTCGAAGGCAGGTCGCAAGAAGGTAGTTGCACAGATGGATCGCATTCCACTTACGATTGAGGCTCACAGGCGAACCATTGAAGCGTTCAGGAGCGGTTTCCTTGGCATACGTAGGCCAGAAAACCCACCAAACAGCGAAACAAAGCCCAAGCGCGATAAGGGTGGCCATTGATTCCATCCGTCTAACAAGGCGCTGCAGGCAACAGCCGCTGCACCTTCCAGTTACGGACGGTTTATGATTATCGTTTATCATTTTTCCTTTCTGAGTCTTGCTCCGGCGGCTGTGCCTGAGCTTTGTCGTTAAGCAGCTTTCGGCTTTTGGTCATCTTCGAGTTTGGCGATGTGCTTTTGCATCTCATACACCACATCAATTCCTGCGCCTTGAGTGCGGACTGCGGGCGAGGTGTGGAGGACGCACATAAAGCTGTCCATGACTTCCACCTTTGCGGCGAGTATTTCATTTCGACGGCGTAGGTCTCGGATTTCGGCCTGCGCGTCTTTGAGGGTTTGGATTAGTTCGTTCATAGCTGCTTAACAACTCCATGCAGGCAACAGCCGCTGGCCCGGCCAGTTCCTGCATCGTGTTTGATTTGTTTGTGCCAGTTGCATTTGAAAGTCAGTCTCCGCGTCTGTGCCTGATGTCGGCGTTAGCTGAAAGGCGTTTTCCACGTCGGAAGGCTTTCCAGTAGGTATTGGATCGGCGTTTATAGGCCGACTTTTGTTGCGGGCTGACAGCGAGGCCAGAGAAGTCCTCGCGCTTTATCATACCCATCGCCCATCCGCCGTTTCCCTCCATCACACATTCTGCGCCGGGTATCGCACCTTCCACGAATCCACAGCACTCGACGGCTTCCTGATACGTCAGGAAGTCGCGGCCATTTGGCCCGTCATTCGAGTTGCCCACGAAGTAGGACAGGTCATCGTGCTTCTCGTCACCGTCCGCGTAGATGTCGGGATATTCTTTCTCCACGACACCGAGCTTTGCCTTTTTCGGCAGCCATATTTGCACTTCCATAAGTTTGATTTTGGTTGTTGTTTTCAGCTAACAAATCACTGCAAGAAACGCCTAGTGTGCGTCCTCCTTGCAGTCGAGCGCCTTTGACGCGGCGTTCTTGAGTTCATCGTTAGGCTGCCAGACCATCACACGAAACCACGCATCTTGTGCGCGCGAACCAACCCAATCCCAAACCCGAGACGCAGCGATGCGTCGAAGCGTTGCTATCGGTGAAGATGTGGGTTTTTGCCGAGATTGTGAATATTGGATTGCCTGTTGAGCGACCGGATGCAGCGATTCTACAGGCGGCAGACTGGGACACTCTGCAAGAAGCTCGTCGTATTTGGATGGATGGAGAACAGCAAACGCGGAACCGAGTTGATGCAGTTGCGTCGGCGAGAGTGGCGTCGCGCCATTCATCGAAGGTTCACGATGATTTGCATTATTGGTATTGGATTCGCTTGCGGAGTGCGCAGAAGTTGGCGCGGATGATTGTGCCTTATGACCACACGCGGACGATATTCGGCATTCCGGCAGCGATGACAAAACCGAAGATGCTACGATGGGTTTTGATTTCATGGTGGGCAGATGGCGGCGTTGAGGATTGGTGTAATGAGTGGCAGGATATTACTGACGAATTTGGTAGGAGCCAGAATTGATCTGAGGCAGCCTAACACCTATTAAGCCCGTACTGTCAACAGGAAAAAGCAACCCTGACGGAAAGATTTTTCTTTCCGTTTTCCTGTCCTCAGAACTGAGTATCCGACTTGATTTCGCTTGGCAGCTCGGAGGGTGGTCCTCCGGCTAAACACCTATTCGGACTCCGTCGGGCCGGCGGCAGCCATAAGAGCCGCTACCGGCCTTCCAGCGCTGCGATCAAACGCCGCAGCACGGTCCAGAAACTCTTTGCAGTACACCCCTGGGCTATCCATTCAAATGTGATGACGGTCACCCCGATCGGGCCTGCCGGGCCATAGCCTTGGCGACGGCCGGTCGGGACTCCAGTTTTTTGCGGACTTGTCCTGGGGGCGGAGACTCCAAATCTTTCATTCCAAGGTGATGTCGTTGGCCAGGTAATCGAGCCGGG
>JBEKSU010000049.1:0-17840 GCA_049516755.1 Verrucomicrobiota bacterium
GACGATTGGCTTGAAACTTGAACCCCGACACTTGAAACTCCGGCGGTGCTCATCGCCTTCAACAAACCTTACGGCGTCGTTTCACAATTCACGCCGGAGGGATCTTCCAACCGCACGCTGGCGGAATTCGGTTTTCCGAAAAACGTTTATCCCATTGGCCGGCTGGACGCGGATTCCGAGGGTTTGCTGCTATTGAGCGACGAACCGGAATGGAACGAACGGCTGCTGCACCCGCGCCACGCTCACGAACGCGAGTATTGGGCGCAGGTTGAACGCATCCCGTCGCCGGAAGCTTTGAAAAAACTGGAACGCGGCGTCTCCATCCAGGGCCGGAAAACATTGCCCTGCCGCGCTTGGATTCTGGAGCCGCAGCCGGAAATTTCAGTCGTAGCAGCCGACGTGAGTCGGCTCTATAATCCCAAAAGTCAGAGCGGACTTACTTCCGCTGCTACTATCATTAAGATCCCCCCGCGCGACCCGCCCATCCGTTTCCGCAAAAGCGTGCCAGACTGCTGGATCGGGCTGGAACTGGTCGAAGGCAAAAACCGGCAGGTACGCCGCATGACCGCCGTCATCGGCCATCCGACGTTGCGGCTGATGCGCGTGCGCATCGGAAAGTTCTGGCTTGGCGACTTGCCCGCCGGCCAGTGGCGGTTTCTCACGGCGGAAGAATGTAAATACGTTTCAACCACGGATGGACACGGATGAACGCGGATTTTTTGACACGAATTCCGCGAATTTGCGCGAATTGAGTTCCGATTTAAAGCCCGTCAGGGCTGGCATCGTTGTAGAAAATCCGATTCAAAAAATTCAAAAGCTTCGTAGGAGCGAAATATGCCGCCCCGACGGGGCTGGATTTGGTTTTGGGATGTGGTTCTACAAAGATGTCGTACCCACGGCGCTGGGAAAATGGAACTGCAGGCGCAGAGTGGGACACACAAATCCGAAAGGGGGTAGATGGTTGTGGTCAATCCGTGTCTATCCGTGGTTCAAATGATTTGCCTTCATTGACGCCGCCAGTTCATGACGGTAACTTTCCATCATGATTGATATCGCAGAAATCCACCCGCGCGGCGCGATGGTGCGGAAAAAATTCGAGCCGCTGGCCAGGGAGATTTTTGCGCTTAAAAAACAGCTCAACGCCGTCATCCTGGCCCACAACTACCAGGTGCCGGAAATTCAGGACGTGGCGGATTTCGTGGGCGATTCGCTCGGCCTTTCCCAGCAGGCTGCCAAGACCAGCGCCGACGTGATTGTTTTCTGCGGCGTTCATTTCATGGCGGAGACGGCGAAGATTTTGAACCCGAACAAAATTGTCGTGCTGCCGGACAAGGACGCCGGCTGTTCGCTCGAGGAAAGCTGTCCGGCGGACAAGCTGGCCGCGCTGCAAAAAACCAACCCGAATTTCTGGACGGTTGCCTACATCAATTGCAGCGCGGCGGTGAAGGCGTTGAGCGACGTGATCTGCACCAGCGGCAACGCGGTGAAAATTGTCGAGGCTGCGCCCAGGGACAAGGACCTGTTGTTCGTGCCGGATGAAAATCTGGGCGCGTGGGTGATGGAACAAACCGGCCGGCCGATGACGCTCTGGCACGGCGACTGTTATGCGCACGTGGAATTCAAGCGCGATCAAGTGCTGCGATTACGCAAACAATTTCCCGACGCCAAGGTTGTCGTTCATCCCGAAAGTTTGCGCGAAGTGCGCGATCTGGCCGACGCGGTTTGCTCGACGGAGAAAATGATCACTTACTGCAAGGCGAGTCTGGCCAAGCGGTTCGTCATCGTGACCGAGTCGGGCATCATTCACCGGATGCAGAAGGAGTGTCCGGGCAAGGAATTTCTGTGCGCGCCGGTTTTCGACGTGATGCGGATGCCGACGGACAACTGCCGGTGCAGCGAGTGCAAATACATGAAATTGAACACGCTGGAAAAGGTGCGCGACTGCATGAAAAAACTCGCCCCGCGCATCGAATTGCCTGGGGAAATTTTGAAGCGCAGCCGGCTGCCGATTGAGCGGATGCTCGCGATTTCGGCCCGGTAAAAACGCGTTCTCTGAAAACGGCCTTCGTTCTCGTTCTCCGCGCGACGCAAATTTCAGACGCACTCTTACCGAACCGGAGTTTTGTCACCGAATTGTTACATTCCCGTCGTTTGATTGTAACCGCGTGGTTTCATTGTGTGGTTGTCATTGAAACCACAACCATGAAAAAACCTAAAAAACAAAATCACGCGAAAGTTGCACTGTTTGCCGGAGCCACGGCGCTCATGGCTCTCATCCCGAACTCTCACGCGCAATCGTCCGTGGACGCGCTGCTCAACAAGCTCGAGCAGAAGGGCATCCTCACGGTGGACGAAGCGAAGGAGTTGAAGGCGGAAAACCAGCAGGATTCCACCAACGACTTTAACAAGGCCATGAACTCCAAATTCCAGATGCCGGACTGGATAACGAGTTACAAAATATACGGCGACTTCCGCGGTCGATACGACGAGGTGGCCAGTACCGATGGCAACACGCATTTTGTCGACCGAATCCGCTACCGCTACCGGTTGCGCGCCGGTTTGATCGTTTCAATGAAGGACAATTTGGAGGTGGGATTCAGCATCACCTCGGGCGATCCGGCATCTGGCTCCGGCGGTTTTAACAACGCGGGGCAACCCCTCTCGAACAACAGCACGTTTCAGGATAACGGCACGAAAAAAGACGTCTATTTTGACACCGCCTACGGCAAATGGACGGTATTGAACAGCGACGGCTGGCTGCTTTCAGCGACCGTTGGCAAAATGTATAATCCACTCCAATTCACACCGATGGTGTTCGACCCGGATTGGACGCCGGAAGGCGCAGCGGTGCAAGGTGGTTACACTTTCAATGATCAACATTCCATCCTGGTCAATGGCGTGGCGTTTGTAGAGGACCAGGAGGTCGGTGGGGGGGACACGGGATCCGTTCGGACTCCGGCACTGTTCGGCGGACAGGCAATCTGGAATGCGAATTGGACCAAGAGAATCGCAACCTCACTTGGCATCGGTGGATTCGCCATCATCAACCAGACGAACCTCACGACCGCTTCCGTGCCTTACATCAACCAGGGCAATACGCGCATTGCGGCCGGTGGGGTCGGGTTTTTGGTCAACAATTACACGCCCATCATCGCTGACGCCAGCGTGACCTATAAACTGGACTCGTTCCCGCTTTACCCCGGCGCATTCCCAATCAAGGTGGCCGGCGAATACATCAACAATGTGGGTGCGAATCAAAACAACAACAACAACCAGGGCTGTTGGGTTGGTGTCACTTTCGGGAAATCCGGCAAGAAGCACGCCTGGGACGTTTCCTATCGTTATGAATATCTCGAAGCCGACGCGATGTATGACCAATTGGTGGATGACGATAACGGCGCTTACTACCAAAACGCCCCCACCGGAGGTGCGGTCGGGTATTTTGGCGGCACGAACCTGAAAGGCAGTTTGATCAAGGCCAACTACTCGATAACCGACGCGTTGACTTTCTCATTCACCTGCTTTTTGAATGAATTGATCAATCCAGGACTGAACACCGGCGGCGTAGGGGAACCCAAAAACAGCGCCATCCACGCAATGGCCGACCTGATGTGGAAGTTTTAACCGGAACGTAACGTGATTGAACAACACAAACTCTTTAAATTCCAACCATGAAAAAATTGATCCTCTCCCTTCTGGGTTGCGGTTGTTTGTTTGCCGCCCAAACCGGCGTGCAGGCACAAACGCTCATCAATGGCGCGGGTTCGTCCTTCGATTACCCGGCCTTCACCAAATGGTTCGAAGCCTACGCCCAGGTTGACCCGTCCGTCCGTTTTAACTACCAGTCCATCGGCTCCGGCGGCGGACAGAAGCAACTGCTCAACCAGACCGTGGACTTTGGCGCTTCCGACGCGCCCATGACCGATGCTTCCATGGCCACGGCCACGGGCAAAATCCTGCACCTACCCGTCGTCGCCGGCGGTGTGGCCATCACCTACAACCTCCCCAACAACCCCAAACTCAAGCTCGACAGCGATGTCATTGCCGGCATTTACCTCGGTAACATCACCAAATGGAACGATCCGAAAATCACCGCGCTCAACCCGGGCGTGGAACTGCCGGACACCGGCATCATCCCGGTCCACCGTTCTGACGGCAGCGGCACGAGTTTCATCTTCACCGACTACCTTAGCAGCGTGAGCCCGGCGTGGGCGGATTCGGTCGGCAAGGGCGCCTCCGTAAAATGGCCCGGCGCCATCGGTCTGGGCGCCAAAGGCAGCGAAGGCGTGGCCGGGGCGGTCAAACAAATGCCCGGCGCCATCGGTTATGTGGAACTTGCCTATGCCGACCAGAACAAGATGCCTTACGCCGATGTGAAAAACGCCGCCGGCAATTTCGTTTCGCCCGCGCCGGATTCCGTCAGCGCCGCGCTTGCCACCGCCACCATCCCGGATGACTTCCGCTTCTCCATGGTCAACGCGTCCGGCGACAAATCCTATCCCATTTCCGGGGCGAGCTGGATCCTCATTTATCAAAAGCAAAAGAACGCCGACCACGGCCAGAAACTGGTCGCCTTTTTGAAGTGGGCGGTCATGGAGGGACAAAAATTATCGCCCGCGCTCGACTACGCGCCGCTGCCGGCCAACGTCCAGCAGCGCGAGTTGAAGCTGCTGGAGACAATTAAATACTGACTTCGCTCCGGCGCCGGATAATTTTATCGGCGTGGGCCGGACGAAGAGCGCAATTCCTCCCGCTCTTCGTCCTTTTGATTTTAATTGGGTTCGTAGCAGCGGACGTCAGTCCGCTCAAATTGAAAAGAATGAGCCGACTAACGTTGGCTGCCACGATAAATGACGACGATAGAAAATGTGAACGAATCTGCGCCAAATCAATCAGCGGTCATGCGAACGCACGGTGGTTTTCGCCTTGGCGACCGGGCCTTCCAATGGCTCACGCTGTTGATGGCGCTGACCGTGTTCGCGCTGATTGTGCTCATCGGGTACGAACTGGCGCACGGCTCGCGGCTCGCGCTGCAAAAATTCGGCTGGCACTTCCTCATCAGTGGCAATTGGGACCCGGTCAACGACGAGTTTGGCGCGCTGCCGTTCATTTTCGGCACGCTGGTTTCATCCGCCATCGCGCTGATCATCGCCGTGCCCATCAGCATCGCCACCGCCGTTTATCTCACCGAACTCGCCCCGCTCTGGCTGCGCCAGCCGCTGATCATGTTCATCGAACTGCTGGCCGCCGTCCCGAGCGTCATTCTCGGTTTGTGGGGAATTTTTGTGATGGTACCGTGGCTGCGCGACCATCTGTTTCCGCGGCTGCAATCCACCCTCGGCTTCCTGCCGTTTTTCAAAGGCCCGATTTATGGCGTCAGCATGCTGGCCGGGGGCATCATCGTGGCCATCATGATTGTGCCCATCATCACGTCGGTCTCGCGCGAAATCCTGCGCTCCGTGCCGGGTTTGCAACGCGAGGCCGCCTACGCGCTCGGCGCGACGCGCTGGGAGGTCACGCGCATCGCCGTATTGAGCTACGCCAAAAAGGGATTGTTTGGCGCGGTGATTCTGGGGCTGGGCCGCGCGCTGGGCGAGACCATGGCCGTTACGATGGTCATCGGCAATTCGCCGCAAATCGTCAAATCCCTCTTCGCGCCCGGCTACACGCTGGCCAGCGTCATCGCCAACGAATTCAGCGAGGCCACCGGCGATGTTTATCTGAGCGCGCTGTTTGAAATCGGTCTCGTGCTGCTCGGCGTGACCGTGCTGGTCAACGCGCTGGCACAACTCCTGTTGAAGACCTTCGCCGGTTCGGGCGTGAAACCGCAACAATGATTCCATTTATGATTTACGATTTACGATTTACGATTGGGCGTGGCGCCAGCCAGACTGCGGTAAAATCGTCTGTATCCTTAATTCGAAGTTCAGTGTTCGATGTTGGATGTTCGATGTTTTCCACCACTTTCATCCTTCAGCGCCTGCTCGCGATTTATCGGAGTTCAGCCTTCAGCCTTTCCCAAGCATGACCGCTCCCAACCATCGCTGGCGCAAGTTCAAGAATGCCCTGATGCAAACGGTCACCTTCGGGTGCGCGATTCTGGTCGTCACGCCGCTCGTGCTCGTGTTTTATTATCTGGTCAAGGAGGGTTTTGGCGCAATCAACTGGGCGTTCTTCACCCAGTTGCCGAAACCGGTCGGCGAAACCGGCGGCGGCATGGCCAACGCCATCGTCGGCACGTTCATCCTGCTGGGCCAGGCCGCCGCACTCGGCGTGCCCGTCGGCGTGCTCGGCGGCGTGTACCTCTCGGAATACGGCTCTTCCCATCTCAACTGGTGGATTCGTTTCGCGGCGGACATTCTTAACGGCGTTCCGTCCATCACCTGGGGCATCGTGGTCTATGCGCTGCTCGTCATGCCGATGCACGGATTTTCCGCGCTGGCCGGCGGCGCGGTGCTGGGCATGATGATGATTCCGCTCGTGATGCGCACGACCGAGGAGGTGTTGCAACTGGTGCCGAACGGTTACCGCGAAGCCGCGCTCGCGCTGGCGCGCGTGGCCGGCGAGACCGCGCCGCTGCTGTTCACCGCGTTTGGCAACCAGTATTGGACGCACAAGCTGACCGAGCCCATCGCCGCCCTGCCCCTGCAGATTTTTAACTACGCCATTTCGCCGTACAACGACTGGCACCGGCAGGCGTGGGCCGGCGCGCTGGTGCTGCTGCTGCTGGTTTTGTTCGTCAATGCCGGCGTCCGCTTTTTGACGCGCGACCGGTTCCAACGCAACGTTTGATTTTCCCATGACCGCCACCGAGAAACAGCCCGCCCAACCGCCAACGCCGGCCGCCAACGCGAACGCCACGGCCCTGACCGTGCGCAATCTCTCGGTCTTTTTCGGCGATAATCACGTGCTCAAAAACGTCTCGCTCGACGTTGCCGCCCGGGCGGTGACGGCCATCATCGGGCCCAGTGGTTGCGGCAAGTCCACGTTTTTGCGCGCGCTCAACCGGATGCATGAACTCGTGCCCGAAGCGCGGATGACCGGCGAGATAAGACTGTTCGGCGACGACATCTACGCGCCCGGCATCGAGCCGGTCATCGTCCGCCGCCGCGTCGGCATGGTGTTCCAAAAATCGAATCCGTTCCCGACGATGTCCATCACCGACAACGTCACGGTCGGCCTGCGATTGAACGGCCTGCGCGACCGCCGGCTGCTCGCCGAGCGCACGGAACAATCGTTGCGCATGGCCGCGCTTTGGGATGAGGTCAAAGATCGTTTGCACGCGCCGGCCATCAGCCTTTCCGGCGGCCAGCAGCAGCGGTTGTGCATCGCCCGCGCGCTGGCTGTGCAGCCGGAGGTGCTGCTCATGGATGAACCGGCCTCGGCGCTCGACCCGCTGGCCACGTCCAAGATCGAGGACTTGATTCTGGAGTTGAAAAAGGATTACACGATTGTGATTGTGACGCACAACATGCAGCAGGCCGCGCGCATGTCGGATTTCACCGCGTTCTTTTATCTGGGCGACCTGGTGGAATTCGACTCGACCAGGAAAATTTTTACCAGCCCGGCGAAGAAACAAACGGAGGATTACGTGACCGGCCGGTTTGGCTGATTTTTATCTTAATCTTGATCTTAATCTTAATCTTCGTCTTCCCTGCGCAGTCACAGGCGATGAAGGTCGAATAAGGATTAAGAGTAAGATTAAAATTACGAGCAGGATTAAGATTAGGAAAAATATTATGGAACATTTCGACATGGAGCTGGACGTGCTGAAACAAAAGCTGCTGACGATGGCAAGCCACGCCGAGACGGCGGTGAACGAGGCGCTCCAGGCGCTCACCCAACGTGACCGCGATCTCGCCCTGCGCGTCAAGGAAAACGACCGGGTCATTGACCAGTTTGAGGTGGAAATTGACGAACTGGTCATCCAGTTGCTCACCAAGGCACCGCTCGCCAGCAATTTGCGTCTGGTCACCACGGCGATGAAAATCTCCCAGAACATCGAACGCGTCGGCGACGAAGCCTCCAAAATCGCCAAGCGCGCCCGCGACCTGTCACAGGAGCCCCCGGTGAAAATCGTCCTCGACCTGCCGCGCATGGCCGGTCTTGCTCTTGGCATGCTCAAGACCGCGCTCGACGCATTTGTGAACCAGGATCCCGCCGCCGCCCGCGCCCTGATTCCACACGACAAGGAAGTGGACGCGCTCAACAAACAAATCCACGCCGCCCTCGTGCAGCACATGGTCGAAAATCCGGACACGATTGGCCGCTGCCTGCATCTGATGGTTGTCTCCAAAAGCCTTGAGCGCATCGCCGACCATGCGACGAACGTGGCGGAGGACGTCGTTTATCTCTGCGAAGCGCAGGACATCCGGCACACCGGTATTAAAAGCCAGGGCGCGCCTCCGGCCGGCGCGTAATGAAACCCGGGCGGATTTAAAGCAGTGGTCGGGCTAAAATTATTCATATGATTTAAGACACGTCCTCCCTCAACCCGGCCTTCTCCCCACGGAGAAGGAGACCTGTTCGCCGTCCCCTTGACGATTCGAGCGATTGGACCTGCCGGACGGTCTTCCAAAAAATCAAAACCAGCGCCATAGGCGCGGCATCTTTGTAGATTATATTCGCAAATCATCATCAAGCTCCGAAGGAGCGACATATTCCGATGATGCCGTTCCTGAACGGAGCTTTCAGAAAATTATTTCACAAGCTGCAAAGATTTCGCACCTGCGGTGCTGACAGATTTGCGCCACGCCTTGCGTCTGCGACGGCGGAATGTTGTTGAGTCAAAAAGCTTCGCGCACGCTGGCCTTGGCGGAATCCTGGTCCCGGCGGAACAAATTAATTTTTGGCTTAGTTCGCGGCGGCTTCCGTCGCCAGGCCCACCTTGGTGATGTCAAGTTGCTGGAGCACGTCCAGCACGTTGATCATGTTCTGGTAATCCACGTCGTCGGCGCCCTTGACCACCACACTTATTCCCGGGTCCTCGGCCTTCATTAGCTGCAAATCGGTTTTCAGGGCCGGGATGGTGACCGGGGCATCGTTCAAATAGGTCTGTCCCTTTGCATCCACCACGATGTGATTGATCTTCGGTTTTTTGTCGGTCTTGGGCGGCGGTTTGCCGGAGGGCAGCGTCATCTCCAGGTTGTTCATCATCTGCGGCGTCGTGATGATGAAGATGACGAGCAGAACGAACACCAGGTCCAGCAACGGCGTGATGTTCAATTCACTCAATGAACTGTGATGGGAATGGGATGTCTTTTTCATTGGCTGACCGGTTCGGTTTCCCCTTGCACGTCAAACCGCACCAGGACCCGTGAAGGAAAATTTGTCGGCGGCGGCCGGTCCATCTCCTTGACCGCCGCGATGGCCTGCCGCACCGAATCGTCCCACTTCGGGTCGCCGGAACTTCTTTTCCATACCGGGTTGCTGATGTCGCCCGTGCGGCTGACGGTGACGTCCACCTCGGCCACGTAATCATCATCCATGAGGTTGTCCGGCCGGGTCCATTTTGACCGCAACGCGTACTCCACCGCCCCCTTGTAAAGTTGCACCGGATCCGAACTGGTCTCCACCGTCTTGCCGCCCTCGAATTGAAACGACGGCAGTTCCGCCGCCGGTGGCGCCACCGTGGGCGGCGCTTCCGTGGGCGGCGGGGGCGCGGCTTTGGCTTCTTCCACTTCCTTGGGTTTTTCCGCCATCTTGGGCGTTTCCATCTTCGGCGGTTCCACCTTCGGCTTCTCCGGTTCCTTGGGTTTCTCCGGCGGTTTCTCCTTCACCATCTCGACGGCGATTTTTTTCATCTGTTTGCCCAGCAACCCCTGCCGCGCCGCAAAATAAAACATCACCAAAACGATGAGGGTGTGAAAGATGAACGAGATGAGCAGGTTCACCTTCGACGAGTTGCGTTTTTTGCGCGCCTGGCTTTGCGGCAGCATGGTTTATTTCTGGTTGGCCGCCTCGGTGGCCAGATCCACCTTGGGGATGTTGGCCTGCTGGCACACGTCCAGCACCGCCCGGATTTGTTTGTACTTGGTCTGGCTGTCCCCGCGCACGATCACGTTCAAGTCCGGATCATCCACGCGCAGACCAATCAGGGTTTGCAGCATCTCGGTCACGTTCATCGGCTTCTTATTCAGATAAATGATTCCATCGGCCTGCACCGTGATGTAATTGGCCTTGCGCGGCGGGTCTTTCAACCGCTTGGCGGCGGTGGGCAGCTTCAAGTCCAGGTCATTCACCGGCGGGATGGTGGTGATGATGAAGATGACCAGCAGCACGAACGCCAGATCCAGCAGCGGAGTGATGTTCAACTCCGTCAGTGAATGATGCGCCGTCTTCGAACACTTTTTCATCGTTCAACCAGCTCGGGGGTTTCTTTGTGCTTCAACGCGCCAACGATGCGCCCGGCCAGCACCTCGTTCGCGTTCCGGATTTCGTCGGCCAGCGGACGGTGATCCACATAGACGTGTTCGATCTGGTTGGCGTAACGGCTGGCGAATCCGTCCAATTCCTGGGTGATGTGGCGGATGGTGGTGACCATGAAGTTATAGGCGAACATGGCCGGGATGGCGACCAGCAGGCCCGTGACCGTGGCCACCAGCGCCGCGGCCACGCCGGGAGCCATCGCCGTAAGCGTCGCAGCCCGGCTTTCGGCAATGCCGGCGAAGGTGGACATGACGCCCCAGACCGTGCCCAGCAATCCGATGAACGGGCCGCCGGCCACCGCCGTGGACAGCACAATCATTCCCTTCTCCAGCCCCATCGCCTCCGCGCCCGCCGCCTCCTCCAGAATCACTTTCACCGCCTCGAACGAGGCCATGCTGACCTTCGTGTCAGTGGATCGGGCGAGAAAATCGGTGTTGGTATGTTCCCCGCCGTCCGGAGGAACGAACGCGGCGACGGCCTGGACCGGCACCGGGTTGTTTTTCAATTGATACGCCAGTTCGTCGGCGCCGCGGATGTAAAGCTGGTAGGCGGGCGCGCCGTCGAATTCCTCGCCTTTGCGCTGGATGTCCAGCGGGTCGCGCGTGGAACTGTAGGCGGCAAAGAATTTTTTGGTCGCCTTCCGCGCAATCATCAACTGGCGGAACTTGGTGATGATGATGGTCCAACTGAACAGCGACAGGACCAGCAGGACAAGAACGGTGATCTTGCCTTCGGTGGTGGCGTTCTGGATGGCATACACCGCCGCATTGGCGGCGAACAGGGGATGGATAAACATGGGGGTCATGGATGATTAATCAGGTTCTGGGTTCCAGGGTTTGGACTTGGGATTGCTGCCGGGGCGGTAAAATCACGGTCACGCGACCGGTCTTCTGCACCAGGGCGACCTTGCCTTTTTTCTTCTTCTCGTCGTCATCGGTGGAGGTGGTGTCGTCGCTTTTTACGGGGCTGGCGGAAGTTTCACTGGCCGCTCCCTGGCTGGCCGCATCGGCCGCCGTACCCACCGCCATGCTATTCTGGCCACCGCTGACCTGGTCGTTCGAAAATAACGAAGCGCTACTCGAGTCGCCGGTGGCGTCGACGCCTTGGAGCCCGACGATTTTGCTGTTCTCAAGACTGTTCGCACTGACATTGGCTGTACCAACCGCCAGGACATTGACATCGGCGTTGTTAACGGCGGCAATATTTACATTGCCGCCATAAATGTTTCCCGCGACGCTACCGGAAGCATTTAAGTTTACTGTGCCGGCACCCAACACACCCGATCCCCTGGCATCAATATCCTGATTGTCGGATGATTTCATCAATGTGCCGTCAGCCAGATTGAGGGCTGTGATGAGCGGGTCGCCGTAGGCATCCAGGATGGGATTGCCGGTCCCATCCAGTTGTTGCAACTCATAACCCGCAAAAATATCCACCACACAGTTTCCCGGATTGCCATTGAGAACAGTTTGCAGGGCCAGAGCGGTCTTTGTCTTACCGGTAAGCGCCAGATCAAACATTTTTGCCAGGGCCCGATGGTTGAGCCCAATACCAAAAAGAGTGGTTGATTCAGGAAGCGGCGGCCCGTTCAAGAGAATCTGGAGGATGCCGCCCGCGGAGGCATTGACGGTGCCATTCGGAGCTTCCACCAGGATATTGCCATTTTCGGTGTATGAGACTTCCATGATGCCGCTGCCCGGAATGGTTTGCGAATAAGCGGCAACCGACTGGTTGGGATTGACCAGATAAGAACTGACACTCACAAACCCGGAACCGCCATTCCCCGCATCGATATTGCCATTTCTGGACACCACGGTTACTGAACCACCGGGCGTCCCGGAACTATTGTCCGTGCTCTGGCGTGTGTCATAGACGGCAATCCGGGAGCCATTGACATTGATGTCGCCATTGGCATAAACAAAAACATTGCCCAGATCAGTCGAATAAATGCCGCGGGCAGAAGTGGTATTGACGGAAAAATCCGCCGAGCCGGCATTGATATCTCCGCCGGCGTAGATGGTGATATCGCCGCCCTGCAAGGAGGCGATGGAACTGGAATACATGTCCAGATCGCCGTAAGATTCACCGGCGGCGGTTGTTCCATCGTGGTCTCCAGTGGTGGTGATGGTGATGTCAGCCGACTGAGCGAACACGCCTCCGTCGCCAAACAAACTGGCGAGCGGATAACCGCCGCGATACTCGTAGGGACCGCCCACGCCATCCGATTGAATTCCGGCGGTGGTTCCCAGGTCTATGGTTCGTGCGGTAATGTTGAATTGTCCACCGCCGCCGATGGTGTAACCGTAAGTGCTGTCCGGAGGTCCCATCCCGTCAGGAATATGGCAAGCCTCATTCTCCGCGTTATATTGATCCAAAAGCGCTTGCGCGGTTGCGGCGGTCAGGACTGAAACCGGCGCGGAGCTTTTTATCGGATTGCCGTCGGCGTCAACCCCGGTCGAAATATACAAGTTTTGCAGTATGTATAGAACCTCGGCGATACTCATGCCGGTAATGTTCTGATAAGTCAGCACATGGGTATCTTTATTATAAAACAAACTCGAGATCAGGGTTGCCGGCGAAATGGTATAGAAATTGTTGCCCAAATAGTAGCCATACGCTTCTGAAAGATAATCCATATCCGGGGCTGGCACCCCGGCTTGGTTCAAATCAACGGAGGTGAAATTGCCCCGGTTAATGATGTCACCCCCCACCGTGATGCTGGTGACGTCGTTGGCGTACAAGTTCATGCCCTGAAACCGGCAGTTGTACATGTTTCCCGCCACGTTGATTTGCGCCGCCTCCGGAGCGGCCAGCAGCACCAGGCTCATGTCCCCCGAAATGTTCAAGTCGATCGGGGTGGAATTATTGGGATCGGTCGATGTGGCGGCATGAATCGGCGAGGCGGCAAAATCGCTTATGCCAAAGGTGCAGTTCTGATCGGAGGAACTCGCTGTAAGTTGATGGCTGCCGCTGTCCGAAACGATTAGATAGAAAATTTGGGGGGCTTCCCCCGAAGGCGCCAGGCCGCTGTAGAGCGAGCCGCCGTCCGTGGTGTTGATGGTGAGGCTTCCCTGTGGTGAAGGGAACAAAATCAACTGGTTAAACGGTTCGGAGTCGCCCACCAATTCCACACCACCCGCACCCGCGTTGATATTCAAAATGGAGGGATAGATGAATGGCACCAGAATGCCCGTAGGTCGGGGCAGCACCGAGGCAGAGGCACCCAACTGTACCAGGTTTCCCGCGTTCAAATCAACATAGTCGCCGGGCGCGTAATCAAAGTAATGGACGTTCGAGCGTCCGGCACTGATGTCAAATACCCCATTGGGATTGCGGACTTCCTGGAGGTAGATGTTCTGCGCCGCGTTCACCGTCCAGCCGCCCGTGATCAGATTCAACGCCAGTTCGTTGTCCGCCGTCCCGGCGCTGCCCGTGGGGGAATCCAAAACATAACTTTTACCATCTGTGACGGGATTGCCATTGGCATCCACCGGAATGCCATTGACCATTTTCACTCCGGCGTAGATGGCGCCCGTGCCGTTGGCCACGAGATAGTTGCCGGTCACATTGCCGCCCGCCACGATGGTTATATTCCCCAGCTGGTGGCCATAAGCACCGGAACCCGCCGTGGCATAATCAGGATTGCCGGGTGATTGGTTGCCGGGCAGGAAACTGGTCACATCACCACCCGCGATGAGCGTTACATCACCACCCGCCGCGGTACTGATGCCGCCCAAACCGTCTTGCAAATTGTAAGCCTGGCTGAGGGAGCTGACGGGACTGCCGCTGAAATGATAACCTTGCGCGTCGGAGCCGGTGTCTATGTTGCCCGCCAGAGCATGGGCGCTGATGCTGCCACCCCCGGTCGTAATCACATATCCGGACCCGACCAGAATGTTCTGGCCGGCTGTCAGATAGATGTCGCCGCTGCCCGTTTGGATTGAGCCGCCAATGCCGTCACCGGACAAACCGCCGTTCAGATAAATGCTGCCGGAACCCGATTGGACGGCATTGTTGACAAAACTATATCCGGCATCGAGCGTTACCGCCCCACTGCCAACAGTGATTTGTGAACCGTCTCCAAACTGGATGTCGCCACCCGCCAGCCAGGTCACTGCCCCGGCGCCGGCGCTCACGGTGCCGGAACCGATTTGAACGCCATTGCCTGCCTCCAGGTTGACGGACCCCTGCGACAGTTGAATGGACCCGCTTCCCGTTCCGTTATTGACTCCATTCAGATAAATGTTTCCGGCGGTGGAACTGGAACTGGTGCCGACAGTGGAGACGACGGATTCCGTGGTGAAATTATATCCGGCATCGAGCGTTACCGACCAATCGTTGGCGTCAACAATCGAAGAACCGTCTTGAAAGATGATGTTTTTACCCGCCTCCAGCGTCAGTTGGCCGCTGCCAGCGCCCAAATCCACCTCCCCCGCCGGGAGCGTGATGTTGCCGGACGCCTGCAACAGGATGGAGGAAAAACCGGCAAAGGGGGCAAGTGTGCTGGCCGTCAGCGTCAGATTTTTGAACGGAGTGTAATAGTATACATTGCCTATGGAACCGGCCGGTGCAGATACGTAGAGGGATGAATATACTGATGATTGCGCAGCGTAAATCAAAATCCTGCCGCCATTGCCGCCGTTCGCGCCGCCATCAGCAGAAACCTGCGAACCGGCAACATCGGAAAATGTTTGCGCGGTCTGGAGCATGATTTGGCCGCCGGCGCTGCCCGATGCGGAATTGTCGCCATTGGCGGTGATTTGGGAATTCGCGCCCAGCGCGAGTGAATCGGAGGCGACGAGTTCGATGACGCCGTGTTGATTGCCCACGGAGTTGGCTTGGATGAGGCCGTATTGACTCACCGTTTGCGCGTACAACCCAATGGTGCTGCCGTCATCAATGAGTTGGCAACCCGAACCAACCACAATGCTGTTTCCCGCCGTCAAGTTGATGGACCCTTGCGACAGTTGAATGGACCCGATTCCCGACTGGCCACTTCCGCCATTAAGGTAAATGTTTCCCTGTCCTGATTGGATCGTGTTGTTGGCGAAATTGTATCCCGCTTCCAACGTTGCCGACCAATTGTTCGCGTCCGTGATTTGGGAGCCATTGCCAAAGATAATGTTGCGCCCGGCTTCCAGCGTCAACTGACCACTGGTCACGCCGCCCAGATTCGCACCGATGGTTCCGCTCAGGTCCCATGATGTGCCGCCGGTGAGCGTAATATCATACACGGCCTGAAGGATGATTTGGGAAACCGCAAGGTTGGCGAATGCGCTGTTCACGTTCAAATCCAACGTGCTGCCGGGATTGCTCCCTGCCAGCACTGTGCCACTGCCGGCGCTGCCGGAGCCGGACGTGTCCAAAATGATGTAATCCGGATCCAGCAACAATTTCCCCGCCGTCCAACCCGCCTGCGCCCGCGCGTCGATGCTGGAATTCAGCGACTGAACGCTGGGCGCGCTGATTTCAACATTGCCGCCATTGCCGCCTTGCGCGCCGCCGGTGGTGATGATTTGACTGCCAGTGCTGTCGCTGAAATTGTTTCCCGATTGAAGCGTCACATTGCCGCCGGCGCTGCCGCCCGATGAATTGTCACCGCTGGCGCTGATTTGAGAATTCGCACCCAGCGTCAGCTGATCGGCAGCGACGAGTTCGATGGTGCCGTTGACATCCTTCACTGAGTTGGCCTGGATGAAGCCATCCTGGTTCACCACCCTGGCGTTCATGGCAATCGTGCCGCCGTCGGCGATGAGCCGGCCTTCATTGTCCACCGAACCGCTGGGCAGCGTGACCTGCATGCTCATGCCGCGGCCGTCAGGACGGTCGCTCAAGAGCACGGTCTGCCCGGCGGCGAGGCCGATGGTCCCGCCGGGCGCCGTGATGCTGCCGTGGTTTTCAACCTGGTCGGCGATCAAAAATGCCGAGCCGCCATTGCCGATCTTGATCTGCCCGTAGTTGACGATGCTCGCCAGGGGCGGCGGACCGTTGAATTCCCAACCGCCGCCGGAATTTTGCGGCGGGAGGTAATTCGCGGTGGAGACGACCAGCCCGGCAGCGCTCACGAACGAGTTCGGCCCGAAATAAAAGCCCGAGGAATTGAGCAGCACCACAATGCCGTTGGCCTGGAGACTGCCATAAATCTGGGACGGGTTGGCGTTGTTGATCTGGTTCCACACGATGGAGGTGGATGAAGGTTCCTGAAAAATCGTGGTCTCACCGGCGGCAATGTTAAAGCTCTGCCAGTTGAGGAAGGTGTTTTGCGAAGTCGCGGTGACAGTGAGCTGTGAACCGCTGCTGGAAGCAGTGGCGGAACCGCCGCGCACGGTCATGCCCGTTGGATTCGCCGGCGCGTCCAGGGCAATGCCCAGCATCAGCACCGCGGCAACCAGCCGGCGGAACCTGGAGTGGCGATACAGTGTGCGCATAACTATCCTTGTTGTTAAGTTTAGGGCAAACGCGTGCGACCGTACGTTACAAATGGGTGACATGTTGCTGGTCATGGCATTTAAAATTGGGCGCCAACGCCGAAATAGAGGTGAACACCGTCGGATTCCCCGGCATGACTGATCAAGGGCCAGGCAACCGTCACCCGCCCGTCCAAATGGCTGCCGATGTTCGCGGTGAATCCAAACCCCGTCCCGCAGTAATCCAACTGGGTGGCATGGGCAACGTACCAGGATTGAGGAACCAAAACATCCAGCTCCTTCAAGGAATAAGCTCCGTTCAGGAGAAAAACCTGGCCATAATCCAGGAACACCGAAGCGCGAACCCAGCAGGGTTCCAGGTGTCCCTCATTGCCGACCATGCCGATTTTATATAACGGCGTCTGCGGTTCGATGGAGAAACGCCAGCCGGTGTCGCCATAGGACTGGCCATCCTGATAGCCCCGCACGCCCGCCATGCCACCCATGGCATATTGTTCGTTGCTGATCAACGGACCATTGGCCCACTGGCCATCGGCATGAAGCTTCACCGACCAGTCCTTGTAAAGGATCTGGAGGCGATCCGCCCCCATTAACAGGGTGACGTAACCGGCTCGGGCATTGGTCGTGTAGGCGGTTTTGCCAAAATCGGCGTCGTCGGAAAGACCGCCGGCCAGGTTGAAATTGACTTGGGAGTTGAAAAAGGTTGTTCCCAAGGCGTCGGGAATCGAACTATTCAACCCTACATTGAACGGCAGATAAGCCAGGGCAGTATATCGCGTTGGTTGCGGACTGGGGGAATTCGTTTTGATGACGACCGTTTGGCCGCTGTTATTGGTTCGGTACTCAATAAAATTAAAATTGTTCGTGTTGCAGCTCACCTGCTGGAATTGTTTGTAATCCACTCCCAGCGAGAACGTGCTGCTTACTGCGGCCAATTGCGGCAACGGCAGGGAAAGCCGCCCACCCAACCCCTGGTTGAGCGTG
>JBEKSU010000050.1:0-17698 GCA_049516755.1 Verrucomicrobiota bacterium
AAGGGCTTTTCGTACAGGGTTTTGCCACGTCGCTTGCACCAGTTTTTGGCCAGCCCGGCTTGCCGCCGTTCAGAATCGCCCCAGGTTTGAGGCTCCGAACTCCAGCGCAAATAACTGAAAACACGGCCCTTTTTGGTTTTATCTGTGGTCGTCGTCATGTTATGTAGAACTGAATTCGTTTATTGTTGTGACCACAGAATCATTACCAACTGTCTTGTTAAAACCGGGCGAGGCTGATCGCATCGTGGCCGGCCATCCTTGGATCTATCATACCGAAATTCTCCGGCTCACATCGCCGGTTGCCGACGGCGCACTGGTCCAGGTCAAAGACCATCGCCAGCGGTTGATCGGCACCGGCTTCTTCAATTCCAAATCCAAAATCAATGTCCGCGTCCTGTCGCCGGAGCGTGTCGAGGTGGATGAAAAGTTTTTTGAGGAACGCATCCGCGCCGCACTCGCCGTCCGGCAAAAACATCTGCCCGACGCAACCTCGTTCCGCGTCGTCAACGCCGAGAGCGATTTTCTCAGCGGCCTCATCGTGGACAAATACGACGACGTGCTGGTGGTGCAGGTTTCGTCGCTCGGCATGGACCAGCGCAAGGCGCAAATCGTCGCCGTGCTGCAAAAGATGTTCTCGCCGCGCGCCATCCTCGAACGCAGCGACATGGCGTCGCGCAAATTTGAGGGGCTGGCGGAGGCCAACGGAGTTCTGGCCGGTGAATTCGGAGCGCGGACAGCCATGTCCGCAGGCTCGCCGACGGGAAAAGACGCGGACAAAGCTGTCCGCGCCCCTTCCATCACCGTAAACCTGAACGGCTTGAAGTTTGAAACTGATCTGGTCGGCGGGCACAAGACCGGTCTGTATCTCGATCAGCAGATGAATTATCAGGCTGTGTCGCAGTTTGTCCGGGGGGCGCAGGTTTTGGATTGTTTCAGTTTTCTCGGCGGATTCGGCCTGCACGCGGCCCGTGCGGGCGCGGCGCATGTGCACCTGCTCGACCAAAGTGCCGATGCCGTTGCTGCGGCCACCCGCAACGCCGCAGCCAACGGTCTGGCAGAAAAATGTTCGTTTGAAACCGTAAATGTTTTCGACTGGCTCAAAGCCAACACCGCCGTCAAGCCGCATGAGCGCGTCATTCCGCGATTCGATTTGATCGTGCTCGACCCGCCGTCGTTCACGCGCAATCGCGCCTCGGTGCCGGATGCCCTGCGCGGCTACAAGGAAATCCATCTGCGCGCGCTCAAGCTGCTCAGAGCCGGCGGCACGCTGGCGACATTCTGCTGTTCGCATCACGTGGACACCGTGACGTTCATGGACGTGATTCTATCCGCCGCCTATGACACGCGTCATGTTTTACGCCGCGTGGCAACATATTCCCAAAGCCCGGACCATCCCGTCATCCCGATGATTCCGGAGACGGAGTATTTGAAGGGCTTCGCGTTTGAAGTGGTGAGATAACATCCAGCCACGTCATCCAAAGATTTCCTGACTTTTACTCGTCCAGACTATCGCTCGCCGCAAGGATTTTCCCAAACGAACATTCAACATCCAACATCGAACGCCGAACATCGAAGTTTTCCCGCATCGGCCAGTTGGACGTTCGGAGTTCAATTTTTTTTGTTGCGGCTATGCCATGTTACGCCTTTCACGTTGCGGGACGGACCGCCGGCCCGTTAACCTGACGACATGAGCGCATTCCCCGTCAGCCTGGAAAAGGAAGCCCAACTCACGCAACGCATGGCCGCGCTGGGCGTACGCGAGGCCGATATCGAGGAAACCTTTGTCCGCTCCGGCGGCCACGGCGGCCAGAATGTGAACAAGACCTCCACCTGCGTCATGCTGCTCCACCGTCCGACCGGCCTGCAGGTCAAATGCCAGACCACCCGGCAACAGGGACTCAACCGCTTCATCGCCCGCCGCCTGCTGCTGGACAAGGTGGAAGCGATGAAACGCGGCTACGTGGCCGCACGACGCGACGAGATCGAGAAAATCCGCCGCCAGAAACGGAAGCGCTCACGCCGCGCCAAGGCCAGGATGCTCGCCGACAAATCCCATCACGCCGACAAGAAGGCGTCGCGCCGTTCGGTGGGGATGGAGTAGAAGCTTTTCGACCGCTCATCTCCGCTCATCAGCGCTGATGAGTGAAGATTAGTGGTTCTCCTTCATGTCCGCTTCGGCTCGCCGGCGGACTCGCCCCTCCGCCAAAAATTAAACCGTGAATATATCAGTTTGAATGCTTGTGATTCGGGGAAGTGTGTTAACCTTTTAGTTCATGAACATCCTGATTGAAGACGCCGAGAAGCTGGAATATCTCACCAGCGACAACCACTGGACCAAAAAGGCATCCGAAGGCAAAAATTTCGGGGCCACCGGAGCCGCCTTTGAGGTCGCCAAAAAAGAGCCGATTGGCAGATTCAACATCGTCTTTTACATCCCCCAGACGCAACAATTCATCAACATGGATCACGGTCGCGGCAAGGGGCTGGCCGAAGAGATCACTCCAGTCGTTGAAACCGCCCCGGTTGTGGAAACCGCCCCCGCGGTGGTGCAAGCCGCCGTGTAAGCAGCCGCGAGTGTTTGTAGTGAATTATTTTTGGGAGGGACGGCGTACTCCTGTACCCTGACTTTGTCCCGTCACTCGTCACTCGACACGTTGATGTACTTTTGCATACTCTCGACTTCATGAGCAAAGCCAAAGTACCGGCAACCGGAGAAGGTTATCTCGGCGAAACCATGGTCCACCGTATTTCCCGCGCGATGGGCGTGGTTGATAATGTGATCGAGGGCAAGGCTGGCTGGCCGCCGGAGATCACGTTGAAGCTTCCGGATGGCACCATCAAAAAGGGCAGGCTCAGCGATTTTCGGGAGCCCAACAGCGCCGAGCGAAAAAATATTCCCTCAGCGTAGCCGGTTGAAATTGAACCGCTAATTCACACTCATCAACGCTGATGAGCGAAGGTTCGTGATTTAACGCTGTTGAAATCAGTTTCGGTATCCGCTCTGCATTTTGCAAATCCACATTCCCCAATTCGCACCACTTGCAACCGTCTGCCGCGCGGCGGCCACGCCGCTTTACACGGATCACGCCTTTTTTAAAAAGCGCACTCATCAAATAAGTTGATTCTGCGGACGTGAACTAATAGTTTTCGGGCCGGGCCGCGACATCATGAAACTGCCAAAAATTGCGTGGGTCAGCTTGGGGGTGCTTTTTGCGCTGGCAAGCATGGCCATCCACTACGAAGTAAAAATTGGCATGCGCCAGCATCATGGCGGCTCGGTGACTGTCATGGGAAACGTCAAAGTGGGCAAACCGGCCCCGGATTTCTCATTGCCCGATTTGTCCGGCAAACCCGTCACCTTGAGTTCGTACCGGGGACAAAAACTAGTCTTGATGGATTTCTGGGCCACCTGGTGCGGACCGTGCCGGATGGCGATGCCCGGTTTGCAGGAGTTGCAGGACAAATTCAAGGACCGTGGACTGGAAATCCTCAGCATCAATCAGGGGGAAACCGCCGAACCGGTCCGTAATTTCATCCAACGCAAGAAATACACCTTTCACGTCGTGCTCGACCAGGACGGGGACGTCGGCGGCAAGTATGGCGTGCGGGGCATTCCCACCCTGGTGCTGGTCAACAAGGAGGGAGTGGTGCAATGGCTGCAGGTCGGCTATTCAGGCGATGATGATGAATTGCGACAACTGCTGGAACGATTGACCAAGGAGTAATCCGCATGACCGCCATCCGCACTGAAAATCTCAGCAAGACATACGGCCACGGTTGGAACCGGGAGGCAACCCCCACGGTGCGGATGCTGAATCTGGAGGTCAAGGAAGGCGAAATTTTCGGCTTTCTGGGTCCAAACGGAGCCGGCAAAACCAGCACGATACATCTGCTGCTCAATTTAATTCGTCCGACCAGCGGGACGGCTTATTTGTTTGACCGGCCGGTGGCCGAAACGGAAGTTCACCGGCGGCTGGGTTATTTGCCGGAATCCATCATCCTGCACGACTATTACCGGGGCCGAGGGTTGCTCGACTTCTACGCCGCGCTTTGCGGCGTGCCGGCCGATGCGCGTACGGCACGGGTGGCGGAACTGTTGAAGTTGCTGAACCTGGAGGATGCGGCGGGAAAAGTCGTTGCCAAATACTCCAAGGGCATGGCGCAACGGCTCGGGTTTGCCCAAGCCATGCTGCACGACCCCGATTTGTTGATTCTGGATGAACCCACCGCCAGTCTCGACCCGGTCGGGCGAAAGGAGTTCCGCGACATCCTGCTCGGGTTGAAGCGGCGGGGTAAGACCGTTTTCATCAGCTCGCATATTCTTTCGGAAGTGGAATCGGTGTGTGACCGGGTGGCCATCCTGCAAAACGGCGAACTCAAGCGCGTGGGAACGTTGCCGGAACTGTCGTCCGGCAGAAGCACGCGGTTTGTGGTCAAGGGCCTGCCCGCTCCACTGATGGAGGCGCTCGCAAACACGGCGGCTCAGGTTACCCTGACTCAGGGACAGGCCACGATCCGTTGCCCGGACGAGGCGCTCCGGCAAACGGTCGAACAAATGCTGCGACAGCACGGCGTCGAAATTTTGCGGACGGAGGCCGAGACGCAATCTCTGGAAGAAATTTTCTTTGCCACCATCACCCCGCCGCCCAAGTTATGAAGACCATTTTTTTGATCGCCTCCGACAGCATCCGCGCGCTGCTCCATCAGCGTCTGCTGCTCGGCCTGATGCTGGCGTCGCTGGCGTTGACCATCTTCTTCTCCATCACCATGTCGTCCGTGCGCAAAAACATAACCAGAACCTACAACGACGATCAAATGACCAACAGCTCGCCGTTCATGGGGACCAATCAGATGAGCGAAGGAGACCGGCGCAAATTCCGGGAATCAATGGAAAGCGCCTCCACGACCTTTCAGGCGATGTTTTATCAGGTGGCATCGTTTGGCGGCAGCATCGTGGCCTTGTTCATCTTCAGCACCGCCGTGGCTTCCGAGATCCGCAAAGGGACGATCCGTTTGACACTTTCGAAGCCGGTTTCGCGCACCCAGTTTTTGCTCGGCAAATACCTGGGCGGCGTTACGGTCATGGCGGCGTTCGCCCTGCTGACGTCGCTCGCCATCCTCATCTTTGCGCAGACCCAGAACCTGGAATTAAGCCCCGTCATCAAATGGGCGCCGTGGCTGATGTTCTGCCGGCAGCTCATGCTGGGTTCGCTGGCCATGTTGCTGTCCCTCTTCATGCATCCCATCATCGCCTCGGTGCTGGCTTTTGTCGCCGGCAATGGCCTTTATTCGCCGCCCAATCCCCTTTATTTTATCCTGCCCAGCTACAAGGATTTCAACGTCTTTTTCCAGGTCCTTCAGGGCAGTCTGTTGAACGCAAGGGATGTCGCCTGGTTGAGCCTGTACGCCGCGGATTTCATCGTCATCATGTTGTTGCTCGCCCTCTGGCGGTTTCGCACCAAAGAGCTGGTGTAACGGAGATCGGCCAATAGCGCACTTCCAGCCTTTTCCACGTGGTGGAATCGGACTAAAACATTTTTTCTGCTTATCTCCGATGACCTGTCCGCTCCATCCTCCGTCATGCATTGCCGCGCCATTACGCAGGGAAGACTGGAAATGAGCATGAAACCATTTTAGGCTGGCTTACGTCTATGAGTATGTATGCTAAAGCCACTTTCAGCGGACCGCTGGAATGACGAGACCGCGGCGCATTTGCTGAACCGCGCGGGTTTGGGCGGGCCGCCGGCGGCAATCCGGAAGCTGGCCGATCTCGGTCCGGACCGCGCGGTCTCGGCGCTGTTGGATTACGAGTCAATTTCCGATCCGACGCCCGCCCCGGATTGGGCGCAGCCCAATCCCGATGAAATCCGCCAGTTTCGCGCAGCGATCAAAAGCGCGTCCCCGGACGAGAAACGCACCTTGCAGCGGGAGCGGCAGCGGCTGTATCAGCAACGGATGATGGAACTGCGCGGCTGGTGGCTGCAACGCATGGCGAAGGGGCCGCGATCGTTCCAGGAAAAGATGGTCCTGTTCTGGCACGGCCATTTTGCCACCAGCGTCGAAAAGGTCCGTAATCCGTATTTCATGTGGCGCCAGAATGAGATGTTCCGCCGGCTCGCCACCGGCAACTGGCTGCAGTTGCTGACGGAGGCGGGCAAGGACCCAGCCATGCTGGTCTGGCTCGACCAGGCGCAAAGCCGCAAGCAGCACCCCAATGAAAATTATGCGCGCGAGGTCATGGAACTGTTTTCGCTCGGCGAAGGCCACTACACCGAGCTGGACGTCACCGAAGCGGCCCGGGCGCTCACCGGTTGGTCGCTCGATTTGCAGGAGGAAAAATATGTTTACCGGTCGTTCATCCATGACAGCGGCGATAAAACCTTTCTCGGCCGCACCGGAAACCTCGACGGAGACGACGTCATGGCCGCCATCGTCGCCCAGCCGCAGGCCGCGCAGTTCATCACGGCCAAGCTCTGGAACTTCTTCGCCGGCGAACCGCCGTCGCTGGAATTGAACGTCGCCCTGGCCGCCGTGCTGCGCACGAATGATAATAATTTCAAGCCCTTGCTTCGCGTGATGTTCCGTTGCGAGGAGTTTTATGCTCCGTCCGTCATCCGCAACCAGGTCAAAAGCCCGGTGCAATGGCTGGTCGGCACCAGCCGGATGCTGGAGTGCGAGCTGCCGCCGGCGGTGGTCTGCTGGGGATTGTTGCGCAGTTTGGGACAGGATCTGTTCGCTCCGCCGAACGTCAAGGGCTGGGACGGCGGCCTGGCCTGGATCACGACCAACACGCTGCTGGCGCGTTACAACGATGCCGCCGTGCTGGTGCAGGGCACGAAGGAATCGCTCACGGCGGACGATTTCACCCGGCGGCCCGGCGGCCCGGGCGGCGAAAAAATCGAGAAGGCCGTGCAACGCATCCACGTTGGCGGCGTGGACCCGGAAAAAATCCTCACCCCGGACGAACGCGCCAACCCGGACACGCTGGTTGCCGCGCTTGAGCACCGGCTGCTGCAATGCAAGTTCAAGGGCGACCAGGAAAAAGCGCTGCGCGATTTTCTCGGCTCAAAAACGAAATTCAATGATGCGGACATCCAGGCAGCCATCCGGCTCGTGATGGCCACGCCGCAATATCAGGTGACCTAAATTCGGTAGGGCCGACCTGCCGGTCGGCTTGGACGCGCGGCAGCGCGTCCCTACCAAAAAAGATATGAAAAACGAAATTACGCTCCATACCCGCCGGGAATTTCTGCGGTCCACCGTGCTCGGCAGCGCGCTGTCGTGGACGGTTCCGGCGTTCCTTGCCAACACCTTCGCCGCGCTTCAGGCCGGGGCGGCGGATGCCGCCACGCAAATCGCCACCGGCAAGGACGCCACCATCCTCGTTGTCCTGCAAATGGCCGGCGGCAACGATGGCCTCAACACCATCGTGCCGTTTGCCAATGACGATTATCACCGGGCGCGCCCCAAACTCGGACTGTCCGCGCAGGACATTTTGCGGTTGAACGACCAGACCGGGTTTCACGGCGCGCTCACCGGGTTCAAGGGCCTTTACGATGCCGGCCACCTCACGGTTGTGCAGGGCGTCGGTTATCCAAACCCGAACCGCTCGCATTTCCGCTCGACCGAAATCTGGCAGACGGCCAGCGACTCGAACCGGGTCGAGAAATACGGCTGGCTCGGGCGCTATTTTGACAATTGCTGTTCCGGCGCCGCTCCGACGGTGGGCGTCACGATTGGCAGCCAGATGCCGCAGGCGTTCTTCGCCAAAACGCCCACCGGCGTCTGCTTCAACAATCCGCAGACGTATCGTTTTCAGTCCCATGGCCGGCCCGGTCCCGGCGGACCGGACGTGGTGGAGGCCGCCTACGAAAAGATGAATGAAGTGGAAACGATTGCTCCCCCGGCGGACGAAAATTCCGGCGGCAGCATCGGGATGCTGGCGGCGGCAATGCCGATGACCGGCGGCAAGGCGGTGGATTTCATCGAACGCACTGCGCTGGACGCGCAAATCAGTTCCGACCGGGTGCACGAGATTGCGGGCCGGGTCCAGAACCAGGCGACGTATCCCGCGTCGCAACTCGGCAATTCGCTCAAGCTGGTTGCCCAACTCATCGGTGGTGGCCTGCCCACGCGGATTTATTACGTCTCGCAGGGCGGTTATGACACGCACGTCAACCAGGTTCCCACGCAGCAGCGCCTGCTCAAGGAACTCGGCGATTCCGTGCAGGCGTTCGTGGCGGATTTGAAGGCGCAAAACAACCTGTCGCGCGTGCTGGTGATGACGTTCAGCGAGTTTGGCCGGCGCGTGACGGAAAACGCCAGCGGCGGCACGGATCACGGCGCCGCTGCGCCCCTGTTCATCGTGGGCGACAAGGTGAAGGCGGGCCTGCTGGGCACCCAGCCAGGTCTGGCGCCACAGGATTTGTTCGAGGGCGACATCAAATACACCGTGGATTTTCGGAGCGTTTATGCCGGCGTGCTGGAAAGCTGGCTGAAGACGAAAAGCACGCCCATCCTCGGCCGGCAATTCCCGCCGCTGCAACTGGTTTGATAGTCAGTCAGGCGCAATCTTCTTACCGCAAAACTCTTTAACCGCTAATCTCCGCTAATCAGCACTGACCTGCCGCGACGGGCGCGAGCACGGCGGGTAAGTGAAGATTAGCGGTTCAAAGCCTTTTGTCTTGGTCCCTCGTTACTTTTTCGGCTCGTTTTCGCGGCCGGCGTATTTTCGTTCGGTCGTGTCCACGCGGATTTTTTCGCCGGTGGCGATGAACAGCGGGACCATGATCTCCAGACCGTCGTCGAGGCGGGCGGGTTTCCACGTGGCGACGGAACCGCCGCTGGTGGGTGGAGCGGTATCCACCACCTTAAACGACACGTTCGGCGGTAGCACAATGTCCAGCAGTTGCCCGTCGAATAGCAGGGCGCGGTACTCCACGTTTTCCTTGATGAAACAGCGGCGGTCGCCGATCTGCTCGGCGCTGAGGGTCAATTCCTCGAACGATTCGACATCGGAGAAGACAAAATCCTTTCCGTCAGCATAGCTGAGCTGGACACGGCAATGTTGCACGTCGGCAATCGGCAGGCGCTCGCCATCCGGGAGCGTTTGCTCGGTCAGGCGGCCGGTTTTCAGATGGCGCAGCCGGACGTGAATTTTGTGTTTGGTCTGGGCCGTGCCGCTGGTGTGGAACTCCTCCACCAGCTGCGGGGCGCCGTCCAGCATGAGGACCATGCCGCGTTTGAACTCAGAGGGCAGAACAGTTTGCATTATGTGTTTCCTATCGGCATCGGGCCAGGCATTTCAAGGTTGCCACGAAAATCCGCGGTCTAGTTAACGCACAATCGGCAGTGCGTCAACTCATGCCGCATGCCGATTAACCTCTAATCTCCGCTTATCAGCGCTGATGAGCGGCAATGAGCGGTTGGATTCTTTGGTTCAGCGGTTGACGGCCTGCATGGCCTGGGCCGGATAACGCAGGCCGGCGGTGGTTCGGACCGGCGCCGCGGCTGAGATTTCTTTCAGGTCCGCCGGCGTCAGCTCGATGTTCAGCGCCGCCACGTTTTCTTCGAGATAGATCCGCCGCTTGGTGCCGGGAATGGGAACGATGTCGTCGCCTTGCGCGAGCACCCAGGCCAGAGCCAGTTGCGCCGCCGTGCATTTTTTCCGCCGGGCCAGCGATTCGATCCGCTCGGCCAGTTTCAGGTTGTGTTCGAAATTTTCGCCCTGGAACCGCGGCATGTCCCGGCGCCGATCGCCCGGCGGCAGGTCTTCAGGCTTCCTGAATTTCGCCGTGAGAAAGCCGCGGCCCAGCGGGCTGTAAGGCACAAAACCGATGCCTAGTTCCCGGCAGAGCGGCAGAATTTCCGCCTCCACGTCGCGCGTCCACAGGGAATATTCCGTCTGCAACGCGCTGAGGGGATGCACCTTCATCGCGCGGCGGATGGTCGCGGGCGCCGCTTCGGACAGTCCGAGGTAATGCACCTTGCCGCTTCGGACCAGTTCGCTCATCGCCCCGACCGTTTCCTCAATGGGCACCTGCGGGTCCACCCGGTGCTGGTAATACAGATCAATGTCGTCCACGCCCAGGCGTTTCAGGCTGGCGTCACAACAAGCGCGGACATATTCGGGCCGGCCGCTGACGCCGAGAAAATTGCCGCGCTCGTCGCGCACGTTGCCAAATTTCGTGGCCAGGATCACCTCGCGGCGGCGGTCTTGGATGGCGCGTCTTACCAGCCGCTCGTTTTCGCCAAGGCCGTACATGTCCGCGGTGTCGAGAAAGGTCACGCCGAGGTCGAGGGCGCGGTGGATGGTGGCGATGGATTCCCGGTCATCGCGGGTGCCGTAGAACTCTGACATGCCCATGCATCCGAGTCCGGGCGCCGGGACGGTCAATCCTTGTTTGCCGAGCTTGCGTTGTTTCATGTCATTTCCTTTCCGTTCTGCAAAATCAGTTTCAATCTGCACCAAAAAATCCGGCGTGCAAGAGCGATTGGAGCAACACCGGGTGCTTGGACAGGAAAAACAAACCGCTAATCTTCGCTAATCGGCGCTGATGTACAGTTAGTGGGCTTGGGGGTGATCAGCGGCTGATTTCTCGCGCACGGTGCCGGCGGCGAGGACCTGGACGAAGAACTGCTGTTGCGGTTTGGTGGGATGGGTTGCCCGGATGGAACGGATTCCGCCCAATAGCATCTCCGCTCCGCTGGCGGGGCCGACGATGAGTTCGGCGCGGGTCAGGTTCCGGTTGCCACTGAGCAAATCAACGGGGAGCCGGTACTGCTCCGGCGCCGTTGTCCCCGCCGGTCCGGCGTCGGCCGGGGACACTTCCTCCAGGCGCGGCTCCACCGAAAGCGCATAATCACCCGTGACCACGCTGATGGCCATGGTCTTCAACTCCGGCAGGCGAAAGGCGCAATGGGCTTTTTTCCAGAGGTCATGGATCGCCGGCTCGGTTTGGATTTGCTGCAACATTGTCATCAACCAGATGAATCCGCCGCCCAGGGACTGCGCCAGTTTGTCGAGGTCCTCGGGGTGGACGGTGTTTTCGTCGGTCTTGACGCGGTAAGACCGGTTGCCGATCGGTCCGCTGGCCGGGGAGCGGTTTTTGTGCATGGTAAACTCCAGGCTGAGACGGCACATGTCCGCCAGCCCGTTCGTCAGCAATCCCCAAGGCAGTGTGGTTTCCCCCTCTTTAAGCTTCCGCCCGCCTTCGTCGAAAACGCGCACCCGTACCGGATAAAGGTATGAAATGTAATCGGCTTCGTGGCTGACCGGGGACGTGCCGTTGGTGTTGGACCAGGTGAAGGTGTTGGTCTGCCGGGCCGGACTCCACGGCTGGCCGGCGGCATTGGTCGGCGGCGGACGCAAAGTCGTCAATTCCACAAAGCCGACCGTTTGTTTGGAAGCGTCGACGGCCTTGACGCCAATCAGCAACTGAAGATTGGGCCGCCAATCGGTTTGCAACCGGCCGCGCGGGCTTTCGATGGTGCCGGTGGCTTTCTTGAGGATCGCCAGCCCCGGCGCAAAAACCGGGTCAATGCTCCGGTCTGAATCTTCTGCCGTCACGCTCGTGCTGAGAATCGCCAGCCCGGCTGCGGCCATCAAGAATGTCAGCGCCTTGGGGAACAAATTCATTGCACCCAATGTGCCACCGCGCCCGGTTAATGTCAGGTTTTGAATCTGCGGGTCGTTGACTGACAACGGCGGCAGTCAGAGGCCCAGTTCACCGAGCTGCCATCAGGATGTCCGATCCAAATTATTGATTGGCAATCTTCTTGAGTTCGTCGGCCACTTTTTGCATTCCCTCCTTTTCCCAATAGGCATCCAGTGCAGGAGCAAGCGTTTCAAACAGCGGTTGGCCTTTGGGGGCCGCGCGCACTCGGCGGGCGCAGTCACGGACGAAATCGGCCCCGCCGGCTGGCACCAATGTCACCACGGCATCCAGTTCCTGCTCATTCAGATTGCCCAGACTGGTGGCCAGCGGGGTAGCACACTGGCCGACAAAGTAACGCTCATCCAGAAACAACCTGCAATCGCTTCGGAACGCCTCGGCGGAAAGCCGCAGTAAACCTTGGGCGGCCATTGCTTTGGACAAAGGGGTGTCCCGGCCTTGCAGCATCCAGGCGGTGACCAGACAGCCGATGGGACCGGCATCTCCCGAATGGTACAACTCCGTCAGGTCCGGCAGAAGAAAGTCCTGGTGGTTGCGATATAGAAGGGCAATGTCCCGCGAAACAGTCCAAGGCCAGGAGCGAGGCTGAAAAATCAGGTCGCTGCCTTCCAAAATAAACTTGGTCGCCGCCGACAGCCCGGCGCCGATGGTTCCGCCCATGACCGGCCGTGGTTCTTCGGCAATCTCAAATTTCTCGTCCGGATCGTCCGGCTCCGCATGCTGATGAATGAAACTTTCCCACGGCGCCAGAAAGTCTTCCGCGCCCAGCCGGTGCAGCAGAGCCGGGAGCTGCGCATAGGTTTTGGCTGGAAGCCGTGCCCGCAACCAGACATCCACCTCCGGAAATTGCAACAGTTCGTTACCGAAGAAGACGAGAGCGGAGCCGAATGGTGAGTTTGTTCGATAGACATTGGCGAAGCCGGCACCGTCACGTTCGACCCCGGCCAGAGCCGATCCAAAAGCGTTGGGCTCGAAATGCAAACTCATGTGCAGGTGACTCGGCTCCGGTGCATTGAACGTCAACCCGATGATCCGGCCGGTCCGGGTATCCAGTTTGAGGACGGTTTCGGCGTTGCTCATGACGAGCTGGTCGCCGTCAAAGCGGCGGGTGAAGTGTTTGTCGGGCCACTGGTGCAGGAACGCCGCCGGGGCCAGGCTCAAACTCAAGACGTAGGGCGGCGCGTTCGTCGTTTTGCCAAGACTTTTCATATCGGCGCCGGCCTCGAATGACATGCAATGTCCGTCCGCTTCCGGGGCTTCGGTTTCCATGGTAATGTAGCTGGTGAACTGTGCAGCCGAAGGGTGCGCCACATATTTCTGTTGCCGTTCGGCCACGTAAAGCGCGAGCTGGCTGGGGGACAGTATCAGCGCCCGGCGGAGCCGGTTCGTGCCGCCGACCGTCACGTCTTCCCGCACGAGCAAGCCGTGGTACGGCGCGATAATGCATTGCACTGAGCACGTACCGTCGGAATAGCCGGAGACGGAAAAAACAGATTCCTCCCCGCTGTCATTCAGTCTCGCTAGCCGGTCGCGGGTCTTGAGCATCACCTGATCCACCGGCTCGAATTTGCCATTCAACGGCGGACTCTCGTTGTTTTCGACGACGGCGACGGTGAGTTTCACGCGGCCGGAGGCGTCCGGCAGACTGGTCTGCACCGAATTTGTCAGGAACCGGGCGGAATGATACAGGCGGTTGTTGATGGTTGCGGCCAGGTCACCGGTGAATGCCATCCCCGGTTTCAGGCCGAGGTAGTTCAACATCACTTTGCGACTGTTCTTCCGGTTCCCCACCACCTTGATGCGGTCGATGGTGGCGGACGGACCTTCATCGAGAATTTTCACCTGTAACACGGCGGTCCGGGTTGCGGGGTTCGTCACGACATCGAGGGTGCTCCGGGACTGGAAGAAACCGTGTTTGGCCAGCGTGTTCGTGACCTTGCCCGACAGGTAGCGCAGGCTGATGTCATCAAAATGGGCCGGCTGGCCGGCGACCCACATTTTCGTGCTGTTGGTTTCCGCCACTTCGGTCCGGTTCGCCGGGGCGTTGTCCAGAAATTGAAACGACTGTAACAACACGTCGGTGCAGGCATTGGTGACCGTCAACGCTTCCACGATGGGCTGCGCTGGAATTTTCCGCGCGCCGATAACTTCGACCGGACCGCATAGATAGCGGCTGCCTTCCTGAATCCGGACGACAACCCGGTCCGCCTTGGAATCGTAGCGCGCTGTGATCCGGGCATCGGGAAAACCGCAATGGATATAGCCCAGACGCAACTGGCTCTCGATTGCCGATAGAAAGGCATTGCGCGGGGCGAGGGGATGCGACTGTACGGGAAAATTGCAGGTGGAGTTCAAATCTAGCCAGAGGTTGGTCCCGGAGAACGAGTTGTTCCCTTCGAATATGAAACGGTCGAGTTCTCGTAATGATCCGACTTGAGGCGTGTCGTTGGTTCCAGTTCCGCGGGCAGGGCCGCTCTCCGT
This sequence comes from Verrucomicrobiota bacterium, assembly GCA_049516755.1. Taxonomy (GTDB): domain Bacteria; phylum Verrucomicrobiota; class Verrucomicrobiia; order Limisphaerales; family UBA11358; genus UBA11358. The sequence goes on from JBEKSU010000050.1 coordinate 14,157, forward strand.
GCACAGCGCCAGCGCAAGGAGCAGGCACGATATCGATGTAATCTTCATGCGGGTTTTATATTGCGATTTGCTCACAATTCCAAAACCCAGTCAATCCACTCTTTTTGTCCGCCGGTGGACAATAATTTTTTTGGCTTACCAAACGTGATTTTGCAGCGGCAAATTTGTTATGAGAGAATATGTCACGGTGCGCAACGGAGTGACGCGCACCGCTTTCCGTGTCCATCTGTGTTCATCCGTGGTATAAGCTATGCACCTTTTCGCGGCTAAATGATGCGTTCCGGACGGTTCTCGGTTAATCTGGGCAATGCGGTTGACGCAATTATTCAGCGCGCTGACGTCCAGGAATTACCGGCTGTTCTTTGCCGGCCAGATTGTTTCGCTGGTCGGCACCTGGATGACGCAGACGGCGTCGCTGTGGCTGGTGTATCATCTGAGTTCGTCCGCGTTTCTGCTGGGCGTGGTCGGGTTCGCCAGCCAGATCCCGATTTTTCTGCTCGCGCCATTTGCCGGGGTCTGGGTGGACCGGGTGAACCGGCATCGGTTGCTGATTGGCACGCAGGTTTTTTCCATGCTCCAGTCCTTCGCGCTCGCCTTCTTTGCGCTCACGCATACGATTGCCATTCCACATCTGATCATCCTGAGCCTGGTGCAGGGAATCATCAACGCGGTGGACATGCCCACCCGGCAGGCGCTGGTCGTGGAATTCGTCGAGCGCAAGGAGCATCTGGGCAATGCCATCGCGCTGAATTCGTCGCTGTTCAATCTCGCGCGGCTGATCGGGCCGGCCATCGCCGGATTCGTCATCGCCGGATTCGGGCCGGGTCTGTGTTATCTGGTGGACGGCCTCACGTACGTGGCGGTGATCGCCGCGCTGTTTGCGATGCGGTTGTCCGAACGCCCGGCCCGGCCGGCGCGGCAACATCCGTGGATCGAGTTGCGGCAGGGATTTCATTACGCGTTCGGTTTTGCGCCCATCAAGATGTTGATCGGGCTGGTGGCGGCCATCAGCGCGATTGGTTTTTCCTACACGGTGCTCACGCCCATCTTTGCGCGCGACGTGTTCCAAGGCGATGCGCGCACACTCGGGTGGCTGATGTCGGCCTCGGGCGTCGGCGCGGTGAGCGGGGCGTTGTATCTCGGCTCGCGCACGACGATTCGCGGGCTGGGCCGGATCATCGCTTTCGGCGGCGCGGCGATGGGCGCGGGGCTGATGGGTTTCGCGTCGTCGCGCTGGCTGCCATTGTCACTGACCTGCCTGACGCTGACGGGCATGGGCGGGGTGCTGTTGATGGCATCGAGCAACACGCTGATTCAAACGCTGGTGGAAGATGACAAGCGCGGGCGGGTGATGAGCATTTTCTCTATGGCGTTCACCGGCACCATGCCGGTGGGCAACCTGCTCGCGGGTTCCTTCGCCGCCGCCTGGGGCACGACGGTGACATTGACGGTGAGCGGCGTCATTTGCATTGTCATAGTGGGGCTGTTTTACCGGTCCCTTCCGCGGCTGCGCGCGGCAGCCTTGCCGGTCCTGGCAAAGCTGGACCCGGCAATGTTCGAGCCGATTATCCGTCCGGTAAGAGATGAGAAAGAGGGTTGAAGGATCAAAAAAAAACGAACATCGAACATCGAACGCTGAACATCGAATTATCAGAAAACGAGTCATCCACCATCGCCGAGGAGCGTGTTGCCCAAATCGTTTTGGAGACGCCGGAGCGCGGCTGTCTCAGCCGCAGCACGTTCAGCATCCCCAAAACCCGTGGAATTTCGTGCGCTCGTTTGGCAATCCCGGCGGCTGCGGGTGGGACACCCGCGCTCCGTTCCATTTGGGCAACACGCCACTTGGCGACGGTGGACAGGGGAGCCGGAATCCAGAATTCAGAAGGAGATTCTTTGCGGGCTTTGGGTTCTCTGAGGTCATTAATCGGTGTCCGTTCGTGTAATGCGTGTTAATTCGCGGATAAAAAGTCACGCTGCGCACGGCTTGTCCCGCCATAGTCATGCGACGGTGAAAGTGGCGCAGCTGCCTGATGATGGCGGGGATGCGCCCATCATTTCATCAACTCTCGCTGCCAGTTCATCAATTCCGGCGCGTGCCGGTCCCAATCCCGCGCCAGATCTCCGAGCGTCGCGCGCGGAGCGATGAGCGTGGGGTCGATGCCCAGCTTGTGTGCTTGAGCGTCGCGGCGTTTTTCCAGTTCGCGATAACGCCGCATCTCGGCCTCGGTGGGGCGCGTGGAATGATGGCGGATTTTTTCCGGATGCCGGTCGTGGGGCACCGCCAGGCCGGCTTGGATGGCCGCCGCCAGGGAGTCGCGGCGTCGCGGCGACATCCTTGGCGGCAAAAGCGGTTCCACCGCCTGCCGCCCGGCGGCGGCTTCGGCCAGCTCGACCATTTTTTCGTGGCTCAAAATAAAAAAAGGCGGACGATTGGCGGCGATGGCTTCGGTTTCACGCCATTGCCAGAGTTCGCGCATCACGGCCAGCGCGTGGCGATTCAGCGCATGGCTGCCTTTCACGCGCCAGACGAAGTCCCCGTCCACGACGGCCGGCTGCGAACAATCCGCAATCAATCGCGCGCACGATTCCTGGTGCCAGCCCAGTCGGTTCTGGTTTTGGAGCTCGAGCTTCAGCTTGTCGGCCAGCGGCTTGAGGTGATGCGTATCGTTGCGCGCATACGTTTCCATCCGCTCGGTAAGCGGCCGCCGCGCCCAATCGGCCTTTTGCGAAGCCTTGTCCAGTTTTACGCCGAGGAATTTTTCCACGAGCGAGCTCAGGCCGAATTGGCGTTCGCCCAGGAGCCGCGCCGCTAGCATGGTGTCGAAGATGGCGCGCGGGACAAACTCGTGATGTTTGCGGAGCAGACGCAAATCATAATCCGCGCCGTGCATGATGAGTTCGTGGCCGGCCAGCGCGGCGAGCAGAGGTGCCAGGTCTATTTTTGCCAGCGGGTCGATCAATTCGTCGCCGGCAGCGGTGCTGATTTGAATCAGGCAGACCTTTTCCGGATAGGCGTGCAGGCTGTCGGCCTCGGTGTCGAGGGCCAGCCAGGTCGCGGATTTCAAGGCGGGAAGAATGTCGGCGAGCTTTACGTCGGTATCAATCACGCTAAAAATATATTGGCTGGACGGATTGGGGAAAGCGAAAACGGACGGCGCGGGCAACTTTTAATGAAACTTCTTGCATGATTTTAATTGAATAATCTGGTGATGACGGTGTAAAACGCAATCATACGATTGGCGGAGACCGCCGCAAGAGGAGGTATTTCCGGAACGCAACGGTCCAGGCTGTTAAAAGGAACGTCTTATGGCAACCATTGCATCATTGACCATCGAAAAACAACGGAGCTGGCTGCAACGTGTACTGCCGAAGGCGGCGGGGATTGCCGGGGTGCTGGTGATCCTGACGGGGGTGGCGTATCTGGTTGTAACAAGTTCCGGTTTCATCAAGCGCGTCATCCTGCCCCGCGTGAGCGCCGCGATTCACGCGGATATCACCGTCACGGACATCTCGGTCCATCCGTTCAGCAAAATCACGGTGCG
>JBEKSU010000051.1:0-17693 GCA_049516755.1 Verrucomicrobiota bacterium
CGCCGCAACTGGGCAACCGCGTCGTGGAGTTGAGCAACCTCGGCATGGACCTGGGCGGGCGCACGCTGTTTCGCGGGTTCAATTTCACGTTCGAAAACGGCCAGCGCATCGGCGTGGCCGGGCGGAACGGCCTGGGCAAAACCACGCTGCTCAAGATCATCATCGGTCAGCTGGCGCCCACCGAGGGCACGGTGAAGACCGGCCAGCTCACGAAGTTCAACTACGTGGACCAGGGCCGGATCCAATTGCGCGAGGAACGCACGGCGATGGAGGAGGTCAGCGACGGCACGGAATTCGTTATATTCGGCGACGGTAAAATTTCGGTGCGATCCTATCTCAAGCGGTTTCTGTTCGCCGACGATCGCATCACGACACAGGTGAAACATCTGAGCGGCGGCGAACGCAGCCGGCTGTTGCTCGCGAGGATCCTGAAAAGCGGCGGCAACTTCCTGATTCTGGACGAGCCGACGAACGATCTCGACCTGCCGACGTTGCGCGTGCTGGAGGAGGCGTTGATCGCATTCCCCGGCACCGTGCTGGTGGTGAGCCACGACCGCTATTTCCTGAACCGAGTCTGCACGGATGTGCTGGCGTTCGAAGGCGACGGCAAAATCCACCACAGCGTCGGCGACTACGATTATTATTTGGAAAAGAAGCAGCGTGCGACCGTAGCGGCGTTTCGTGAGAGCGCGGCAATTGTTTCGATAAACAAGTCAGCCGTGCTCTCACGAGCCACGGCCACGAAGGCCATGAAACCCGCCAAGCCCCGCAAACTTTCGTTCAAGGAAACGCGCGAGCTGGAAAGCATGGAGGCGCAAATCCACGCTGTGGACGCGGAAATTGCCCGCATTGAAGCCCTGTTTGCCTCGCCAGATTTTCACCGAACGCACGCCACGCAAACGACCCAGCTCACCGCTGACCTCGCCACCGCGAAAGAAAAGCTCCAGAAACTCTACGCGCGATGGGAAGAGCTGGAAGCGATCAAGGCCGCGGCGGAACGGCTCGGTTAACTCTCCCCACCTTTTTGGCTTGATTCTTTCCAAAGTAATGCTAGGCTTACTGCATGATTGCCAACGTATCAGTCAAAGGACAGATGGTCATTCCGGAAGCCATTCGCGAACAGGCACGGATCAAGACCGGCGACCAGTTGGACGTGGGTTACACCAACGGGCTGATTGTGCTGCGGAAACGCCGGGCCTTGACCCCGGCGCGGGTGCGGTCGCTATTGCTGGCCGGACGCGAGCTTCCCGAAATGACCCCGGCGGATGAAACGGCCGTTACGCGTGCCGTGCAACGGGTGAGATACCGCCGCAAACAGTGAGAGTGGTCTTCGACACCAACGTGGTGGCGAGTGCCAGCTTCTGGCGCGGCGCGCCGTTTGACTGTCTGGCGGCCTGGGCAAAAGGCCGCTGCGAAGTTGTGGTCAGCCCCGCGTTACTCGCCGAGTATCACGAAACCATCGAGGAACTTCGGTTGGACTATCCCCGGCGCAAGCCGGTCGAATGGGTTGATGCCCTGACTGAATCGGCCGAATTGATTTTCCCCACGGAACGCGCCACGGGAGCGACGCCCGATCCCGGCGATGAAATGGTTCTGGAATGCGCCATGGCGGCGGAGGCGGATTACATCGTGAGCGGCGACAAGAAACATCTGCTGTCGCTCCGGGAATTTCGCGGCATCCGGATAGTCTCCCCGTCGGATTTTCTGCGCCGGCTGGCCAGCTGAATAGTTTCAATCCGAATTTCAATTCACGCATCTGCCTTTTCAATTCTGCTCCGCCTGCGTAAAGTGGGTGGACTGTGCCGGCCACGTTATATGATTTGATTCCGCGGGAGGAGAAGCCCGGCAATGATGTTTTGCTGGGACGTTTTCTGGATTATGTGGAGGGACGGCGGCTGCAGCTTTATCCTGCCCAGGAATCAGCCATCCTGGAGTTGTTCGAGGAGAAAAACGTCGTCCTGAACACTCCCACCGGGTCGGGCAAATCGCTCGTGGCCACGGCGCTCCATTTCCAGGCCATTGCCCGGGGCCGACGTTCCATTTACACCTGCCCGATCAAGGCGCTCGTGAATGAAAAGTTCATGGCCCTCTGCCGCGAGTTTGGCCCGGACAATGTCGGTCTCAGCACCGGCGACGCCTCGGTCAATCGCGACGCGCCCATCCTGTGCTGCACCGCCGAAATCCTCGCCAACATCGCGCTGCGCGAGGGCGCGGCGGCCAACGTGCAGGAGGTGGTCATGGACGAATTCCATTACTACGCCGACCGCGAGCGCGGCGTGGCGTGGCAGGTGCCGCTGCTGACGCTGCCGCAGACGCGGTTCCTCCTGATGTCCGCGACGTTGGGCGACACGACATTTTTCGAGGAGGAACTCACCCGGCTCAACGGACGGCTGACGGTGGGCGTCTCGTCCACGGACCGGCCGGTGCCGCTGGAGCATGCGTATTCCGAGTTGCCGCTGGCCAAGACGCTGGAAAGCCTCGTCGCCGACGGCAAGGCGCCGGTGTATGTGGTCCATTTTACGCAATTGGAAGCCGCGCAGAGCGCGCAGGATTTCACCAGCATCAACGTTTGCACCCGCGAGGAAAAGGCGGCGCTGGCGAATGCGGTCGAGGGGTTCAAGTTCAGCAGCCCATACGGTCCCGACATCAAAAAGTGGTTGCGGCACGGCATCGGTTTGCATCATGCCGGTTTGCTGCCGAAGTATCGCGTGTTGATCGAGCAGCTCGCGCAAAAGGGTTTGCTGAAAGTCATCTGCGGCACGGACACGCTGGGCGTGGGCATCAACGTGCCGATCCGCACCGTGCTGTTCACGCGGCTGTGCAAGTACGACGGGCAAAAGACCGGCATCCTGAGCGCGCGCGACTTTCATCAGATTGCCGGCCGGGCCGGGCGCAAGGGTTTTGACGATCGCGGCTGGGTGGTGGTGCAGGCGCCGGAGCACGTGATTGAAAACCTGAAGCTGGCGGAAAAATCCGCGCGCGATGGAAAGAAAACCGTGAAGCGTCAGCCGCCGGAAAAAAATTTCGTCAACTGGGACAAGAACACCTTCCTGCGCCTGATTGCCGCGCCGCCGGAGCGCCTGACCTCGCGTTTCCAGGTGACGCACGGGATGTTGCTGAATGTGCTGAGCCGGAACGGCGACGGTTGCAAGGCGATGCAGCAGCTCATCGGCCGCTGTCATGATTCGCCGCGGCAGAAACAGGCGCACATCAAACGCGCCTGGCAATTGTTCCGCTCGCTGCTGGACCGGAAGATTGTGGAGTTTATTGAGCCCGGAGCGCGGAAAGAGAGGGAGAAGGTCGTCCACCCTCACCCTGACCCTCTTCCCCAGGAGAGAGAACACCAAAATGACGCTGCTGGATTGTCCGAGACGTCAAAACTTGTCCCAGCGCAGGAACAGATTCTCCCTCTCCCCGGGGGAGAGGGCCGGGGTGAGGGCGAGCGTAAACTTAGTGTCAACATCGAGTTGCAGGAGGATTTTTCGATGGACCAGGCGCTGTCGCTGTATCTGCTCGACACGATTCCGCTGGTGGACCCGCAACAGCCGGATTATGCGCTCATCCTGCTGACGCTCGTCGAATCCATTGTCGAAGATCCCGACATCATCCTGCGCAAGCAGCTCGACCAGGTGAAGGACGAGAAAATGGCTCAGATGAAAATGGAGGGAATTGAATACGACCAGCGGATGGAAGAACTGGAAAAATGCGAGTACCCGAAGCCGAACCAGGAATTCATCTATTCCACGTTCAACGCCTTTGCCGACCGGCATCCGTGGGTGGGCCAGGAAAACATCCGTCCGAAATCCATCGCCCGGGAAATGTTCGAATCGTTTCGCTCGTTTTCCGATTACATCCGGGATTACGAACTGCAGCGGGCCGAGGGCGTGCTGCTCCGGCACTTGAACCGGGTTTACAAAGTCCTCGCACAGAACGTTCCGGATGCGGCCAAGAACGATCAGATTCGCGAGATGGAACTTTATCTGGCATCGATGATCCGGCAGGTGGATTCGAGCTTGCTCGACGAATGGGAGAAGATGCGCGACCCGAATTTTCAGCGCGCCGAGACGAAAGAGATACGTCCACCCGGAGCAGAGGAGGCTGCGCAGGACATCACCCGCGACACCAAAGCCTTCACGGCGGCGATTCGGAACCGCATCTTTGTTTTCCTGCGCGGGCTGGTGATAGCCGATTACGAAGCGGCCTTGGCATCGCTTTCGGAGCGTCGAGTTCCACGAGACCCTAAAATTGATTCCGACACCCAAAGTCAGGGACTCGCGGAGATCGCCCCTCCGAAGGATGCCGAAGGCCAGCCATGGACCGCCGAGCGTTTGCGTGTGGCACTGGAAGCCTACGAACTTGAACATGAGCGCATCTGCCTTGATCCGAACGCGCGGAATATGCGGCATACCTATGTCGTTCCTTCCGAAGATAAAAAAACTTGGCGCGTCCAGCAAATGCTGGTTGACCCGGAGGAAGCCAACGACTGGGTGGCGGAATTCGAAGTGGATTTGGACCAATCCCGCACCTTGAGTGAGCCATTTCTTCAATTGCGGCGCATTGGCAGCCTGGCTTGAGCCAGGCAAAGTCTGTACGGCAAATTTCGCCTTCCCACTATCAGATTACAAATTACTCGGCGGCGGGAGGCAACCGTGTTAGATTTCCTGCGGCGATGCGCCAAATGGCGGGTCGCCCCAAAAGCCCAACGAAAGGGAAATTATGGCACAGGCAATCATGGATCCCGAAAAGGTGCGGCGGTTTGCCGACGAACTGCAACGGTTCAACACCGACCTGGAGAACCGGCTGGTCTTGCTGCAAGCCCGCTTCACGTCGCTGGGGGACACCTGGCAGGACCAGGAACACGAGAAGTTCGCCGATGAATTCAGGCTGGCGATGAAGGCGCTCAAAAAATTCGTCGAACTGTCCAAGGAACACACGCCTTATCTGTTGAGAAAAGCCCAGCGCATCGAGGAATATCTGAACCAACATTGACCGATTTCAATCGTCCTCTTACTCGTCCTCGATTTCTTCGATTACGAGGACGAGGACGAGGACGAATCAATAAATATGGCCGAACGCGCCCAAGTCACCTCCTTTGAAGCCGTGGAATCCTTCCGGGCCGACCTGATTGTTTTCCTGGCCCGGGCGCGCGCGGCTTTGGAGGAGGCGAGCGATGATGTCCTGCGCACCCGGCTTTGGGTGCAAAACGATCAACGCCGCTTCTGGGAAGGTGAGGCGCGCGTCCGCTACCGGAAACTGGAGGAAGCACGGTCGGAATTGTTCAACGCCCAGCTCTCCCAGTTCCATGAATCAACGGCGTTGTGCCTCATGGCCGTGCAACGGGCGGAACGCGCCAATCGCGAGGTCGAGGCCAAAATGGCGGTCCTCAAAAAATGGGGCCGGGAAATGGAAAATCGCACCGACCCCCTGGTCAAGCAGGTGACCCAGCTTCACAGTTTTCTGGCCACCGACATGAAGCGCGCGGTCGCCTATCTGGACCAGGTGGTGAAGTCCCTGGCAGCGTACGCGGACATCCCCGCACCGGGCACCGCCACGGCGGCGGCACGGGCTGAAACCAAACCGGCCAGCGAAGAGAACAAGCTGCCATGAACCTGAGTGGAAGCAAAAACCGGCTGGTCGCCATCACAAAAGAGCTTTCCAAGCGCTGGGAAGACACCAAAAATCACTGGCGCGACGCCAAATGCCAGGAATTTGAACAGCGATACATGGCCGAACTTTTTGCGAACGTGGACAAGACCATCGCCGTGATGGACAAACTGAATGAACTGATGACCAAGGTGAGGAACGACTGTGAATAGGCCCCTGGGAGTCAATGAAATGCTCGCGCTTTTGGACCGGTTCCGGGGCGCCCTCCAGGATTTTGCCGTCCGGGAGGAAAAATTAATTGGCGAGATCCGCACCCGGACCGCTGCGGAAACAAAAGCTTTTGAAACCGCAACCCAGGCGCAGGCGTCGCAATTGTCCGAACGTATCACCGACGCGAAAACCGGCCGGGAAGCGGAAAGGAAAAACAGCCGGGCCAAATTTGAAAAGCGAAAAGCCCGCATCACCCAGGCCCATCTCACGTGCAACCGGCAGGTCATGGAGGGGACCGACCGGGAAGGCCGCCGCAAGCACTGGTTGCAGAAGAGCACCGTGGATGCGGAACGCAAACGGGACGCCGACCTGGCGAACGCCGCCGTGCCACTGGAAGATTTCAAAATCAGGCTCGCCGCCAGCCGGGAAACCTTTCCGCAACTGGAAAAAAATGCTCGCCGCGCCTTTCGCGGCTACGGCGCCTTCCGCCGGTTGCTCTCCCCGCACCGGTCCTGGCCGGAACCCGCTATTCCCGCCGATGAAAACGAGTTGTTTGAAGAGCTTCGCCGGCTGGAGGCCGAAACCCGCAGTGAATTGGACCGCTTTGAAAAAATTCCGCTGTCGCGCCTGTTTAAATTCCTGCCGTTCTGGCTGCGGACCATTTTGTTGCTCGGATCGGCCATCGTGGCATTTGGCATCGCTTTTTCCGCGGTTCCGCATCCGGGATTCCATTCCGGCCCGTTTATGGCGCTGGGGGCGGTACTGGTGGCGCTTTGGTCAGTCTTGCTGGTGATTCAGCAATTGGGCCAACGCCAGGCCGGACCGGCGGCCAACACCATAGCCGCCAATCTGGCGAAAGCGCGCCGGCTGCATGACGGTTCGCTGGACCAGGCCGAGGCGCGGTGCCGGCAGGAACAGGAACGAATCCAAAAAGAGTTTGAGAACACCAGCCGCGACCTTAATCAACAATGGAAGCAGACCTTGAAGGAAGGTTATGACACGCGCGGCATCCGGGGCCAGAAAGTTGATGAAAAAGGGTTTCGTGCCCTGCAAACGAACGAGCGGCTCCACTCCGCCAGACTCAAACAGCTTGAGCGCAGCCACGAAGACAGCGTCGCGCGCCTGCGGGAGGAGGCGGATGCCCAGGCGGGACAACTCGCGGAGGCTCATGCGGCGAAAATGGCGAAGCTGGACGCAGACAGCCAGGCCCGGTGGCAGGCGCTGGAAACGGAGTGGAAGGAATGCCTCCAGCCGATTTATGAATCCATCCGCTCGGCCAACGCCGCCGCGGAGGAACTTTTCCCCGACTGGCAGTCACCGGCGTGGAAAAATTGGACTCCGCCGGCGGATTTCAAAAACGCGGCGAAATTCGGGCGCCTGGAAGTGGATGTGGCGAAATTTGCCGAGGCGATGCCAAAAGACCGGCACCTGGCGCTTCCGGGACCGTCCACGTTTTCCGTCCCATTGGTGCTCGCCTACCCGCTTGAAGGGTCGATTCTTTTTGAAGCGGCCAAAACCGGAAGCGACGAACCGGTCGAGACGATCAACAACGTCATCTTCCGGCTCCTTTCCACCACCCCACCGGGAAAATTGAGCTTCACCATTTTTGACCCGGTCGGTCTCGGACAAAATTTTGCCGCGCTGATGCACCTCGCCGATTACGAGGAGAGCTACATCAACAGCCGCATCTGGACCCAGACAAATCAGATCGAGGAAAAGCTCGCGGAATTGAACGAGCACATGGAAAAGGTCATCCAGATGTATCTCCGCAACGAATACGAGACGATTACGGAATACAATGCGCAGGCGGGCAGCATCGCCGAGAAATATCATTTCCTCGTCATTGCCTCGTTTCCGGTGAATTTCAGCGACACGGCGGCGCGGCGGCTGCGGAACATCGCCGCCAGCGGCGCCCGATGCGGAGTATACACGCTCATTCATTGGGACCAGCGGCACACCCTGCCGCCGGAATTCGTTCCCGACGAACTTCGGAAAAACAGCGTCGGCCTCGTCCGCACGGAAAAGGGTTTTGAATTGTCCGGCTGGCGCAAGGCGGGAACACGATTGGTCCTCGACCGGCCACCGTCCCCGGAATTCGCGACGCAATTCCTGCATGAAGTCGGGCAGAGCAGCAAGGATTCCAATCGCGTCGAGGTGCCTTTCGACCAGGTGGCTCCCTCGGACGCCAAACTCTGGACGGAGGAGACGACCGAGGAACTCACCGTGCCCATCGGGCGTTCGGGCGCGACCAAATTGCAGCAGCTCGCCATCGGCAAAGGCACGCGCCAGCACGCGTTGATTGCCGGCAAGACCGGTTCGGGCAAGTCCACCCTGTTCCACGTCGTCATCACCAACCTGGCGCTCTGGTGCAGCCCGGAACAGGTCGAGTTCTATCTGGTGGACTTCAAAAAAGGCGTGGAATTCAAGTGCTACGGCAACCGCCGGCTGCCGCACGCGAAGGTGGTGGCCATCGAAAGCGACCGCGAATTCGGGTTGAGCGTGCTCCAGCGCGTGGATGAGGAACTGCGCCGCCGCGGCGACCTCTTCCGCAAATTGGGCGTGCAGGACGTGGCCGGTTACAAACGGGCGGGCGGCACCGAGCCGATGCCCCGTTCGCTGCTGATCATTGACGAATTCCAGGAATTTTTCACGGAGGAAGATCGCGTTTCGCAATCCGCCGCCGTCCTGCTCGACCGCATTGTCCGGCAGGGCCGCGCCTTCGGCATCCACGTGCTGCTCGGATCGCAAACTTTGGGTGGCGCTTACACGCTGGCCCGCGCCACCATCGGCCAGATGGTCATCCGCATCGCCCTCATGTGCAACGAGGCGGATGCCTACCTGATCATGGACCAGGACAATCCGGCTCCGCGTCTGCTCACGCGTCCCGGCGAAGGCATTTACAACGATATGGCCGGTTCCCTCGAAGGCAACAGCCCGTTCCAGACCGTGTGGCTGCCCGAGGAAGTGCGCGACGGTTATCTGGCAAAAATCCGCGCCCGGGCCGATCAAAATCAGAATCAGTATCCGGGGCCGTTTGTGTTTGAAGGCAATGCGCCGGCGGACGTGAAGGAAAATGATTTGCTAAACGAATTACTGAAATCTCCCAACACATTCTCCCACTCCGTCTCCGGCGGGAAACAAATTCCCGCGTCGGCGCGCATCTGGCTGGGCGCGCCCAATTCCATCAAGGGACCGACCGAGGCCGTGTTCCAGAAGCAGAGCGGCAGCAATCTCCTGATTGTCGGGCAAAGCGACGAGCGCGCCCTGACGCTCCTGTCCGTGGCGCTGGTGGCCCTGGCGGCCCAGTATCCCAAAAACTCCGCACGGTTCATCGTGCTCGACAGCTCGCCGCCCGGTTTTCCCCAGCGTGACTTCCTGCAACGCATCATCAAGTCGGTTCCGCATGAAATCATTCAGGCCAACAACAGCAACCTTGCGGAAATCATGAACGGCCTGGCCGGGGATTTGAAACGCGGTGATGACAAAAACCACGCCCCGGAGACATTCGTGTTGATTCACGGCCTGCAAAATTACAAGAAGCTCCGGCAGGAGGATGACTTCAGCTTTTCGAGCAGCGACGCCGGAAGCGCCGCCAACCCAGCCGCCGTGCTCATGAGCCTCATCAGCGAAGGTCCCGGCCAGGGATTTCATGTCATCGCCACCTGCGACACCTACAACAACGTGAATCGTTTTCTGGGCCGGAAGACGCTGACCGAATTCGAGATGCGCGTGCTGTTCCAGATGAGCGCCAGCGATTCCGCCAGCCTGATTGATGCGCCGGATGCCAGCACGCTCGGCCTGCATCGGGCGCTCTATTACAACGACCGCGAGGGATACATCGAGACGTTCCGGCCCTATGCGCTTCCGGGCAACGATTGGATTGAGGAAGTAGAACAACAACTCAAGCGGATGCTGGGGTAATCGACTTCAATCCGAATCAAGACGGCAGGACCGTGCTGCCTGGCTCGCGATTTATCGGAACTGTGCGGCCATCATACCCGGCGGCGCAGCAGTGCCGCCCTACCACGTCAATGCCCCGTCAAACATACAACGCGCTTTCCAAATCGCGCACCAGCACGCTCATGAACGGGTAACGCTTGTCCGGGTCGCGCGCGAGGCACTTCATGACCACTTTTTCAAGCACGAGGGGAATGTCCGCGTTGTGCTCGCGTGGCAACATGGGGCCGGAAGCGTCCATCTGAGCGGCCAGGATTTCTCCGGGCGTTTCGCCGGGAAACGGTTTGTGGTTGGTCAGCAATTCGTAGGCGGCGACGCCGTAGGAAAAAATATCCGCGCGCGGGTCAATGGGTTTTTGCTGCAACTGCTCCGGCGCCATGTATCCGGGTGTACCCGGGTTCTTGGACATTTTTTTTGGTTTTTCGGGAATCGGCTGCGCGAGGTCAAAATCAATCAGCCGAACATTGCCGTTGCGCGTCACCAGCACGTTTTCCGGCTTGAAATCGAGGTGCATGAAACCGCTCTCATGCACGTCGCTCAGGCCCAGCGCCATGTCAATCAGGATCTGGGCGACGTTTTCCGTCAGGATGGGGTCGTGTTGGGCGAACAATTCCTTCAAATTCGCCGCCTCGACGTAATCCATGACCATGTACAGCGTTCCACCCTGCCGGCCATGTTCCACATAACCGACAACATGATCGCTCTGGTTGATTTTGGAAAGCACCTCGCAGCCGCGCAAAAACCGGCGGCGGGCCAGGAGATTGAATCGCAACCGGCTGTTCAATTTCCGCAACGCAAACGGTTTGCCGCGGCTGTCCGTCACCAGCCAGATTTCGGCCATGCCGCCGCGGTTGATGAGTTCCTGGGTATAATACCGGCCGAACCGTTCCTGCGTCACCGGTTCAGCCGTCCCTGCTTCCTGCGATTCACGCGCCATTCTGTGTATTCCTTATCACGCCGCGCCCGCCGGCGCGAATTAAAAATTTCGCCGTCCAGGGGTACAGACGAATTGAGATTGCGTTCGGTCACGAAAAATTTATCGTTCCGTCATGCGACCGCTCCGGGCGCTGGTCATCTATCTGGTCGTGGTCTTTATTGGCGGCGCTTTGCTCGCGCCGTGGCTTTACTGGCTCGTGCAAACCGCCGGGCATTCATTTCCTCAAATCGGCGGGGTGCCGTTTCACCGCGTTGTGAACCACTCGCTGCTGATTCTGGCGCTGGCCGGACTCTGGACATTGCTCTGCGCGTTCGGCGCGACCTCGTGGCGCGAAACCGGCCTGGTCCAGATTCACGGGCAGTGGAAAAAGCTTTCCGGCGGTCTGCTCCTCGGTTTCGTTTCGCTGGCCGCTGTCGCCGGAATCGCCCTCGGCGGCGGCGACCGCGTTTTCATTCAGGGCCTGACCGCCCATAAAATCGTGGGAACCCTTTCCAATGCCGCCGCCACGGCGGTTGCCGTCGGTACCATCGAGGAAATTGTATTTCGCGGCGGCATTTTTGGCGGATTGCGGAGGATACTGCAATGGCAGCTGGCACTGATTGCCAGCAGCGTGATTTTCGCGCTCGTCCATTTCCTGCAACGCGTGGAATTCACCGGCCCGGTCACCTGGATTTCAGGACTGGTCCTGCTCCCGCGGATGCTGGGCGGTTTTGCGGATTTCCACACGTTCGTTCCGGGTTTTTTCAATCTCACGCTCGCCGGCTTCCTGCTCGGCCTCGCGTATCAGCGCACCGGCAACCTCTATTTTTCCATCGGCCTGCACGCGGGCTGGATATTCTGGCTGAAAACCTACGACGCCTTCACCACCGGCGCGCCGCGCGCTGCGACCTGGTTTTGCGGCACGAACAAATTGATAGACGGCTGGCTGGCCTTGATGGTGCTTGCCGCCACCCTCGTGGTGGTGACATTTCTGCCTCTCAAACCGGCGCGTGAACCGTTCGCGATCACGCGATGACCGCGCCCGCCGAACCAGTTCAACGGTGGTTCAGCACCGGGCTCGGTTTGTTCTATCCCGAAATCTGCCAGCTTTGCGAAAGCGAACGCGCGACCGCCCGGGACGGTTTTGTTTGCGCACGTTGCCGGCACCAGGTGCGCTTCATCAAACCGCCGTTTTGCGGACGCTGTGGTTTGCCGTTCGCGGGCGACATCACAACGCCATTTGAATGCACGAACTGCCGCGAGCTGGAACTGCACTTCCGTTTCGCGCGCTCGGCGGTCGTCGCCCGCGGCGGCGTCCTGGAAGCCATTCACCGCTTCAAATATCAGCGCCACTTGTGGTTTGAACATTTTCTCGCCGGCCTGTTTTTGCGCGAAGCGGTGCCCGCGCTGCGCGGCCAGGATTGGAATTTGATCGCGCCCGTTCCGCTGCATCCCTTGAAACAGCGCGAACGCGAATTCAACCAGGCCGGGTGTCTCGCCGCGCGCCTGAGCGCCGCCCTGCAAATTCCGATGAACGAAAAGCTGCTGCGACGGGTCATACCCACGGCCACCCAGACCCTGCTGACGCGGCAACAGCGCACGGCAAACATGCGCGGCGCCTTTGCCATGCGACCCGGTGCGCGTCTGGATGGCGAGCGGGTGATTTTGGTGGATGATGTTTTCACGACGGGCGCGACGACGAATGCGTGCGCCCGGGTGCTTTTGGCCGCGGGAGCGGGTGATGTTTGCGTCTGGACAGTTGCGCGCGGACTTTAGTATTGTATTATTCAACAACACATGGGGACGACTACATTTACGAAGAAATCGCTTGGTCTCGAAACGGTTGAGCCGGCCTTGACTCCAACGACGATCGACAAGCCGGCGACGTTGCCCAAAAAGCCCAAACTCGGCGGCGGCAAATCCAAAAAACGCGACATTCCGGAAGGGTTGTGGACGAAATGCCGGAAGTGCGAAACCATGGTTTTTGACAAGGAATTGGACGAAAACCTGAAGGTTTGCCCGAAGTGTGGCTACCATTTTCCCATCGGCTCGCGCGAACGGATTCATTCGCTGGTCGAAACCTGCACGTTCGAGGAAATGGATGCGCAGATGACAAGCGCGGACGTGCTCAGTTTCACCGGCGTGGCCACCTACACCTCCAAACTGGAATCACACCAAAAACGGACTTCATTGAAGGACGCAGTCGTCACCGGCATCTGCAAAATCGGCGATGAACACGCCGCGCTCGGCGTGATGGATTTCAGTTTCCTCGGCGGTTCGATGGGCTCGGTCGTCGGCGAAAAATTGACACGCCTCATCGAACGCGCGACGGAAAAGGAACTGCCCGTCATCATCGTCTCCAGCAGCGGAGGCGCGCGCATGTATGAGGGCATGTTCAGCCTCATGCAAATGGCCAAGACCGCCGCCGCGCTTGCCTATCACGCCCAACAGCGCCTGCCCTTCATCAGCGTGCTCACGCATCCCACCACGGCCGGGGTGATGGCCAGTTACGCAAGCCTGGGCGACCTGATTCTGGCCGAGCCGGGCGCGATGGTCGGGTTCGCCGGTCCCCGCGTCATCAAGGACACCACCCAGGCGGAATTGCCGCCGGGATTTCAAACCGCCGAATTTCTCCTGGACCGCGGCCTGATTGACGCCATCGTCCCGCGCACGGAAATGAAACAGCGGTTGATCGAGTATCTGAACTTCCTTGCCGTCCGGAAAAAAGCCGCCGCCGCGGCGTCTTGATATCGTCACCGCCTGCCGTCATACCACAAAGTGCAGGATTCGCGGCGGGTCAGGGTACGGCGGCTAAAAAGCACGCAGGCCAGCAATTTCAGATGGTCCCGTGCCGTGTATAGCCGCATCTTCCGCGCCGATGTCACCAGCGGATGCGAGTGTAAAATCACGATTCCCCTGCCCGTCCTGCCCGCCAGGCGCTTCAGCCGTTTGCTCAAATCCAATTCCTCCGCCGCGAACAGCTCGTGGTTGAACCCGCCGATTTCCCGGAACACCGCCGCCTCCACAAAAATGAATGAACCGGCCAGCCAGCGGCCCAGCCGGCTGGACCAGTTCCAGGTCCAGGTGAAAAAACCGGCCAGCAAAAACTTTTCATCCATCCGGACGGTTGAACCGCCCGCCAGACAGCGGCCCCGGTTGATTTGTTCCGCCACGTCCGCAAACAATTCCGCGCTGGGATGCGAATCGGCATCCACAAAAACCAGCCAGTCGCCGGTGGCCGCCGCCGCCCCGGAATTCCGGGCGCGGGCGATTTGATTGACCGGCTCGAACACGACGGTGGCGCCCGCCGCGCGCGCGATTTCCGCCGTGCGGTCGGTGGAATTGTTGTCGCAGACGATCAATTCAAAGTCCCAGCCGGCTTGCGCAAACGCCTGGGCCGCTGATTTTATGTGCGCCAGCGATTCGCCGAGCAACCGTTCCTCGTTAAAGGCTGGAACAACGACGGAAATCTTCACCGCGCGCAATTTGCTTCATTCCCTGCCCGGTTTCAATGTGGAACCCTGGGAGCGCTGGCGTCTCGCCGGCCGGTTGCCCGGGTATCGCCTGCCGGCGGCACGCCGGCGCTCCCAGGCCAGGGGCAAATTTTAGCGTGCTTTTTTTCCCAAATGGTTTTTATTTGTGGGCATGACCATTTGGATTCTGGTTTTGGGGATGATGCTGTCGCTGGCCGCTCTCGGTTACCGGCAGGGCGCGATCCGCGTGTCGTTCTCGCTGATCGGCATCATTGTTTCCGCGTTGCTGGCCGGGCCGCTCTCCAAACATGTCAAGCCGATGCTGCCGCAGGTGGGCATTCATGACCCAACCCTCATCTGGCTGTTGTCCCCGGTGATTGTGTTTTGTGTCCTGTTGATCCCTTTTAAATCCGTGGGGTATTTTGTGCATCGCAAAGTGGAGATTTATTTCAAATACAAGGAAGAAGGCGTGCAATTGATCCGATGGAACCGGCTGAATGCCCGGCTCGGACTCGGTGTCGGCCTGGTGAACGCTCTCGTCTATCTCCTGCTGATTTCGTTCATCATTTTCGACTTGAGCTACTGGACAACGCAGGTCGCCACGTCCGACAACGAAGGTGTGGTGATCAAATTGCTGAACCGGATGGGGCGTGATGCGGAAACCACCGGATTCGCCCAGATTGCGCGCGCCATTGACCCGATGCCGGACAGTTTCTTCAAGTATGCCGATCTCGCCGGGCTGCTCTATCAAAACCCGCAGTTGAGCGACCGGCTGGCGGATTATCCCATGTTCATTTCGCTGAGCGAACGCGAAGATTTCAAACAGCTCGGCCAGGACGCCGGGTTTCAAAACGCGTGGAAGCAAAACGCACCCATCCAGCAATTGCTCGGCAACGAACTGTTCAAATCCATGTGGGAAACCAAGCCGACGGCCCAGCTGGTCTGGGGCATCGTCCAGGACAATTTTGACGACCTTTACGCCTATCTGCAAACCGGCAAGTCGGCGAAATACAATTCGAAGGGAATTGTCGGCCGTTGGGATTTCAACATCGCCGCGACCACGAGCCGGCTGCTGGAGATACGACCGGTCATTTCGTCACGCGAGATGCGGGTGCTGCGCGCCTGGGTATCGCAGTCGTATGCCAAGACCGCGTTCGTCGCCGGCGCCGATGGCCAGGCATTCCTGAAAAATCTGCCTCATCTCAAATCAGCGCCCGGGCAGCCGCCGGTCACCGAAACCGTCACGTTGAAGGGCAAATGGAAAGGTGACGGGGATGATTACAAATTGTCGCTCAGCGGCGGCACCCAAAAACAATCCATGCCCGCGCAGATTGACGACACCCGATTGATCATCAAAGATGACAAAACCACGCTGGTTTTTTCCCGCGAATGATTCATTGCCGACGGTCATGTCCTGAAGGTCGTCATCCGGTCTGGCCGGCAGTTTGAAGCGGATTTTGGCAGCCTGAACATTCCATCGATACCGCAACCAGCGGAGGATTGAAATGGTCGGGGCGGTGAGATTTGAACTTTCTTGGCCCCATCGTGGATTTCCCAAGAAAACCCACGAAAACCAATACAATCAACGATTTCCTGAATAGTACCACACGACAGGAGGCGACACAAGACGAACCAAACCGACACGTTTTCTGTTAGAACTGTTAGAACGGCGTGTAAGACAAGTTGTAATACAATAGTAATACATCTTATTTATTTGTTTGACAGAACCACGCAATTTGATAGAATTTCTTCGTCTAAAGTAGAGGTTAGACCGGCAGTTTGTAAGTGGACTTTATCACCCACAAGCCGTAAAAAACAAACATTCGAGCGGTGCGATTGGATAGCTCCCGGCCTGATAACCGGGGGCAAAAAGGCTCTACCCTTCCGGTCGCACCGCTCGTTTTTTGGGAGAATCGAAGTATGAAAGACAGATTGTTTAAGGAACTCATGGCGTTACCAAAAACTGATCGTTCGAAAGCATTGTCAGACTTGACCGAAGTGGTTCAGCGCGCCGCGCTCCGCACGAAATGCGCGCGCGTGCCGTGTCTTGTGACTATAAAACAGGCAGTGAAGAAACAGCTTGCGGCAGACCTGCGTTACTGCCAGAGCGAAGGCGTTGACGTGGCAGCTTTCATCAAAGCAAAGTATAAGGTGTAAATGTAGGCTCGATCCGCAAAGCCGCTCCGGTCACGCCGGGGCGGTTTTCGTTTGCTGTTTGACGGTGGCGGATTGTGGGAGTAGGTTCTGTGCGCGCGGAATTGGATTCCGGCACCTGGAAGCGCCCATCGTTGAAAGACGGTGGGCTTTTTTATTCTTGGCAGGCAATCCAATCAGGGGGAACCTTCATCACGCCATGAACCATCCAGCGTATTGCACGACGTTTATTGATGAAAGAAACGTGACGTGGAAAATTAAGGCTTGGCGGAAGTTGAGTGATGCCGAGGCGCTTGACGTTGCCAAACGCTATCTGCGACGAACCAACCCGCGAAAACGACCGAAGCCCGGCACCTTCGTAGGGATACAGACTTCGATTGGGATGCTGCCAGGGCTTTAACGAGAGCCAGTACGCGAAATTTGGACAGGGATATTGACTCGGTTCTAACCTTCAGCTTCACATCACCGTTTTTGCATGGCTTCAGCGACATCAAGATTTTCGACCGTGCCATAGTACCGCGCCGGTGAATGTTTCCGATCTTCATGTGCCCACTCCAATCTTCAGCCGGTTTTTCCGGGCGATGTTGACGACCATGTTTTCGCCTTCGCTCGACGCGAGGAAATCTTTCGGGTGCGGGCGCGAGTCGTAGAAATGCAGGTTCACCGGGGAGCCTTTGCTTCCACCCGCGCCGCCGTCAGACGAGCCGCCGCCGGATGAACGATTTCCCGTCACGGGTGCCCCGCTGTGTAAGGCTTGCAATGTGGGCAGGCCAATGCGGTCCACCGAAGGCGCACTGAACACGAATTCCTCGCCGTGAACGATGCCCGCCGGCTGGTTTCGTTTTCCGCCCGTGTAACCGCCCTCGTCAAACCCGGCCAGAATAGCGGTTCCAACTTCCTGGGGAGCCGCCGCCGCCGAAGCTCCGGACGACGCGATGGTCGAAAGAATCGCGGGCGTCCACCAAATGCCGGCCTGAGTCGCCGCGACTGGAATCAATGCCGCCGTCGAAGCCGCCATCATCGCCTTGCCGAACACGGCCATCATCAACTGAGTCAGAACCCACCGCACACCCATTTGCACGATGGCCCCGATGATGGTCGTCAAAATCGTGTTGCCGATTTCGGTCAAAGCCTGTTTCCAGGTCTTCGTCCCCATGATGAGGCCGGTGATCCCGTTGCTGATGCTCGAAATCGCCGTGTTGAACACACTTTGAAACGAAGTCGCAAGCTGGCTGGCGAACGTACCCCACTGGTTTTGAATGTTGCGGAACGTCAGGGCGAATTGCCCGGTGATGGAACTGGTCATCTGACCGTCGTTCATCTTCTTCGTCAGGTCCGCCTGTTGGATTTGCAGTTGCGCGATTTCCTTCTCGGCTTTG
>JBEKSU010000052.1:0-17081 GCA_049516755.1 Verrucomicrobiota bacterium
GATGATTTCGACGTAATCCAGCAATTCCCCGCCGTTGGCCAGCATCGCGGCAATGGCCTTGGCCGCGTCCAACGCGCTGCCGCCGCCAAAACCAATCACCAGTTCGCAGTGTTCGGCCTTCGCCCGTTTTACGCCCTGTTCTACGGTTGCCAGTTCCGGCTCGCCGGCGACGGGAAAGGTTGTCGCGTTCACATCGGCGGATTTGAGCTGGGCCAGGAGCCGGCCTGCGCGATTCGGGTCGCGGCCGGTCACGACCAGCGCCCGCCGGCCAAAATCTTTGGCGATGGCGCCGGCGTCGTTGACCGCGCCCGCGCCGAAGACGATGCGCGTGGCGGTGGCAAATTCAAATTTCATAGTCGGATGGTGGGGCGAGCGTCCTCGCGAGCCGTTGTTGAAATGCAAAGAGCGGCTCGTCAGGAGCCTTGCCCCACCGCTTATCATTTCTCATCACTTGGAAACACGTTGTTGAATTTCACGCTGCGGCGCGGTTCGGCCATCATGGGAGCGACTGCGTCCCGCCAGACCGGGTAATGGCTGGTTTCCTTGTGCGCGGCGGCGGCGTTCGCATCCCGATAAACCTCCACCAGCACGAAGCGCGTCGGAACGTCCTGCTGCTGGACGACATCAAAGCGCACGACGCCCGGTTCCTGCCGGCTGGCGCGTGCGTTGATGAGCGTTGCCTGTTTGAAGGCTTCCACACTCTCCAGTTGGACATGGACATGAACGTGAACCACAAGCATGAGCGACGAATACGCGAAACCGGCAAAAAGCTCAAGTGCGCGGCGGCGGAAAAAATCAAAGTCATGGCCGGCTGTGTCTTTTTACTCGTCACACTGCGCGGGCTTCCGTAATCATATATTCAACCCCATGAATCGACGACCGGAGCAGCAAGCCGGGCCGGCAAGGGCCTTGAGGCGCATTCGAACACGCCGGTTTCGCCGGCCGGTGAAATACCGGATATGAAAGGATCCTGCTCACTGGAATCCGAAAACCGTCAGGCTGGATTGAATGGCCGCTGGGGGGTTCCCGGGGTCTGCATTTTTCTGGCCGTCGTCATCTGTATTGTCTTCGGCCAGACGTTGCACCACGACTTTGTCAACCTCGACGACGACGTGTATGTGTATGACAACGTGCAGGTCGTTCACGGTTTGACCCTGCACGGGATGGCTTGGGCCTTTACCACCTCTTCCACGGCCTACTGGCATCCGCTGACATGGCTCTCCCACATGCTGGATTGCCAGTTGTGGGGGCTGAAGGCCGGCGGTCATCATCTGACCAATGTGCTCCTGCACACGGCCAATGCCCTGCTCCTGTTCCTGGTGCTGCGACGGATGACCGGCGCGCTTTGGCGCAGCGCGTTGGTGGCGGCGCTGTTTGCCGTTCATCCCTTGGATGTGGAGTCGGTGGCCTGGGTGGCGGAACGCAAGAACCTATTGAGCACCTTGTTCTGGCTGCTGACGATGGGGGCGTACGCGCGCTACGCGGAGGAGTCCAAAGTCCGGAGCCCAACTCCGCTGGTGCGCGAGCAGGCGTCCAAAGTTTATTACGGGCTGACGCTGGTTTTTTTTGCGCTGGGGCTGATGAGCAAGCCCATGCTGGTGACGCTGCCCTTTGCGTTGTTGTTGCTGGATTACTGGCCGCTGGGACGGTTTTCAGTTGTTTCGGTCACCGGCAGCGAACCGTCCACCCCGCCTCGCCCGCAAATCGTCAGGCTGGTCCTCGAGAAGGTCCCGTTGTTGTTGCTGGCCGGGGGGTCGAGTATGATAACCTATCTCGGGCAAAAGAATTTGAATTCGGTAACGTCGCTTCAGGAAGGTCCATTGGGGATGCGGCTGGCGAAGCTGCCACTCAATTACGTCGGTTACCTGCGGGATACAATCTGGCCGAAAGGTTTGACGGTTTTTTATCCCTACCCTGCCACATTTTCAGTTGCGACGGTCGGGTTGAGTGTTCTGTTGCTGGCGGGCCTCACGCTGCTGGCGCTTTGGACCGTCCGGTCCAGGCCGTATCTGGCGGTGGGCTGGTTCTGGTTTCTGGGCACGATGATTCCGGTGATCGGGCTGGTCCAGGTCGGCAACACGCCGGTGGCGGACCGGTTCACGTACGTGCCGCAGATCGGGCTGTATGTGATGGCGGCCTGGGCGGCCCGGGACCTGACCGTTCCCTGGCGTTGCCGGCGTCCGTGGCGGGTTGCGATGGCGGCGCTGGTGATGGCGGCGTTGATGGCGTGTGCGACCATCCAGACATCATATTGGCGGAACAGCGAATCGCTATGGGCGCGTGCGCTTGCCTGCGACCCTGAAAACTTCCACGCCTACAATAATTCAGGCAACGACCTGCTGCAAAAGGGAAGGGTGGACGAAGCGATCGGTCAGTTTCACAAAGCCTTGCAAATCAATCCTGGCTACGCGAAGGCCCACAACAACCTGGGCAATGCTCTGGTTGAAAAAGGGGAAGCCGATGAAGCGATGGTTCAATACCAGATGGTCCTGCAAATCAACCCTGACGATGCGAAAGCCTGCTACAACCTGGGCAATGTCCTGTTGCAAAAAGGAAGGGTGGACGAGGCGATCCGCCATTTTCAAAACGCCCTGCAAATTAATCCTGATTACGCGAAAGCCTGGTGCAATCTCGGCAATGCCCGGCTCCAAAAAGGACAATTGGATGAGGCCATTATCGATTACCAAAAGGCGGTGCAAAGCCAACCCGACAGCGCGGAAATCCACTATGATTTTGGCAACGCGCTGCTCGAAAAGGGAAAGGTGGACGAAGCAATCGCCCATTACCAAATGGCGCTGCAAATTGCCCCCGACTACACGGATGCCCACAATAACCTTGGCAACGCCCTGCGCCAAAAGGGGAAAGTGGATGAAGCAATCGCCCATTACCAAATGGCGCTGCAAATCAAACCCGGCTATGCCGATGCCCACAATAATCTTGGCAGCGCCCTGCGCCAAAAAGGGCGGTTGGACGAAGCAATCGCCCATTACCAAATAGCGCTGCAAATCAAACCCGGTTACGCCGAAGCCCACAACAATCTTGGCGGCGCCCTGCTCCAAAAGGGGCGGGTGGACGAGGCGATCGCCCAATTCCAGATGGCGCTCCAAATCAAACCTGACTACCCGGATGCCCATAACAACCTGGGCCACGCCTTGCTCCAAAAAGAACAAGCGGACAAAGCGCCCACCCATTTCTAGGTTGGGCTGCAAATCAAATTCAACCAGCTGCAAGTTCAAACGGCCGGTCCGTGGAGCCAGACCGTCAGGCAAATCGGCTTGCCGGGAGAGGTCCGATCATTCCCGCCTCAACCGCCGGCGCCGGGGTCGCGCAATTTGCATTGAATCGGCGCGCCGATCTTTCCACACTGGGCAACCTATGGGCGCGCAATGGAAACAGGCCGGACGCGAAATCAACGCGCAGAAAAAAGGCCAGATGGTCGCCAAACTGGTCCGCGAAATCATGGTCGCAGCCAAACTCGGCGGACCCGACCCCGACCTTAATCCGCGTCTCTTCGTCGCTGTCGAGAAGGCCAAAAAAGCCTCCGTTTACAAGGACACCATAGAGCGCGCCATTCGCAAGGGTGCCGGACTCGACACCGAAAAGGTCAACTACGAAACCATCGTCTATGAAGGTTTTGCCCCCCACAAGGTGCCGGTCATCGTGGAATGTCTCACCGACAGCCGGAACCGCACGGCGCCGGAAATCCGCAACTTGTTCAAGACCGGCTCGCTCGGCCAGCCCGGCAGTGTGGCGTTCTTCTTTAATCACCTCGGCGTGGTCGAAGCCACCCATCCCGATGCCGGTCGCGACGCGGAGGCCGACGCCATCGAAGCCGGCGCGCAGGAAGTTGAACCGCTGGAAGCCGACGAGGTTCCCGCCGGGCAGAAGGGCGCGCGGTTTCTGACGGAAATCAAGGACCTCGATCACGTTTCCAAGGCGTTAAAAGCCGCCGGCTGGAACGTCATCGCCTCGGAAATCCGTTATCTCGCCAAGAATTTCGTCGAAGTCAGCGGGGCCGCACGCAAGGACGTCGAAGCCTTCCTGAACGCGCTGGACGACCACGACGACGTGCATCGCGTTTATGCGGCGATGAAATAAACCGGGGGATTGGCCGCCGGCTTAGAGACTGAAGAACTTCAAGACCTGCAATTCCCCGCGGAAATGGAGCAGGATTTCATTGCCCTGCACTTCGATTTGCACCGGATGGCAGGACTGCGAGTAATCCCACATCACATGCCCATCGGACGGATTGAGCCGGTAAAAATTAAAATATAATTCCGGTTCATCCCCCGGCGCAATCATGGTCAGCGGGTTCACGGCGGCGTGCATGGCATAGATAAATTTTCCGGAAAGGAAACATTTGGCCCCGATGCTTTCGTCGCGCCACAGCACCCGGCCGGTGGCGGCATCCACCTTCAGAATCACGGGGTTTGCCTTCGAGGTCAAACTGACCTGCTGGGAGAATTGAATGGAATCCGGGCTGGCCGTCGTGCTGGTCACATAAAGGTGCCCCTGGCCGTCCGGCTGCACCTGGGAAATCCCGACGCTGGTGAGCTGCCAATGCACCTGGCCGGTCGCTGCATCGAAACTGGTCAGCATTCCCCGGTCAAATACATACAACGTGTTGCCCGATTCAACGCAGGGCGGGTCGGTCAGGGTGGCGAAATCTCCCGGATGCTGAACCGAGATGGGGTAGGTGAAGCTGGCCGTCCAGAGTTTCTGGTTGTGCTTGTCGAAAACCTGGACGGAACTTCCTCCCACCAATACGTTCCAGGTTTTGAGCGCGAAAAACGAGGGAAAACCGATGACTTCACCCGTCCAATCCGGGGCGGTGCCGGCCGGCCACCGGCGCAACTTGATCTGATACCGGCTGGCATCTTCCTCTTCCACGCCGCCGGTCTGTTCCCGGCGCATGTCGTTGATCATCTGTTCGGAAGCCTCCAGGCTTTGACCGGCGGTGAGTTCGCCTTCGAGCATGGATTTTTTCGGCGCCTTCATTGCCTCATGCATGATCGTCTTGTGTTCGATCAAATCCACTTTCATCTGCACGACATCAGCCCCGTCGGGCACGAATTTGTCGTTCCAGTTCGTCCGCACCGGCGGTTTCAAGGCTTGTGCCAGCGCCGCCAGTTGCGCCAGCTTTTCGTAGCCCGGACTGTTGGTGGACATCGCGGTGGCGGATGATTGCAGCGGGCGCCGGGTGGACGATGCCGCGGCGGGGCCGGATTCGATTGGCGTGGTTTTAACCGTGCCACCGGCAAACGTGATGCGCGTGATGTTTTCGCGCCCGGTATCATCGGGGGAAATCACCGTCAAACCGTCATCGTTCCGCGCCAGGCCGAGGAATGGCAGGTTCAACGCTAATTCCTGTTTGCGGTTGCCGGTGTACCGGTCGTATTGCACCAGGCGGCCCGGAAATAAAATCCACAGATCATTCGTGGTCGCCATGGCCAGTGCCCGGAGATAAAGTCCGGCGTTCTCTTCGACATTGGTCACCACCGAATTCAATTCCGGCCGCGGGGACAACTCCACATTCGACAAGGGGACGGACCAAAGCTGTTTTTGCTGCGCCAGATCGAACAGGCTCATCTGGTCTGCCTTGATGGAAAGTATCTGGCCGGGAACCAGCAATTGATAGAACCGCGCCCGGTCGCCGTGGGGCAGTTTCTCGGAATAAATGACGTGCGGATGCGACCCGTAGAAGGTGTACCAGACCCAGGCGCCAACCAGACCGGTCACCAGAAGAATAACGGCCCGCCAGATCCACGTGCTCACCCGGGCCATCCGGGCCTCGATCACCGCCCGCTGCCGCGCGTAAACCGGCACGTCCATTCCGGTCTGTTCGGCCCGCTTCCGGCAAAACGTCGAACAAACATAACCAAACTGTTCCATGCACTCCTCGCAAATGGGTTTGCCGCAAACCCGGCAGGTTTCCGCTGCCAGATTTTTCGGGTGCCGGGGACAAAAAGTCGCGGACGGGACGGACGGGACGGCGGCCACCGGCGTCACCGGGGCCGCGGACGCGGAGGCGGCAAGTTTTTGAGAAATATCCGCGTTGGCCAGATCCGTACCCTCCGCGCCGCAATCGGGACAATTGATCCGCACCGGCATCCGTCCGTTCACCGGCTCGACATCAAACGCATAATGCGTTCCGCACGGGCATTGGACCTTGACTTCCATGATCAGGGTTTCGGGTTCAGTAAAATGACGTTGGTCGCCTGTGGCAGGGAAAATATCAGCCGGGCCGGAGTGTATTGGACGTCGCCGTCGCCAAAAAGAAAATTGCCGCCGAATTTGTTGTGATTGTTGCCCGGCTTTTTGCCGCCGGGCGAAAAGACAATGTCCCCCGCCTTTTTGGGCCCGGCGTCCACCTGCGCATCGGAAACCAGCGCCGCCACCGAACCTTCCGGCAACGTCCCTCCCATGTAATAGGCGTAGCTGATTTTTCGGTCCGCAAAGGGTTGGGCATCCGGCAACGGCTTGTCCTTGCTGCCCGGACAAATGAAAAATTCCGACCCGGTTGTGTATTTGGGCACGAGCAGGCTCAACGGCGCCTCGGAAGTTTGCGCGCCCGGAACGGCCGGGAGCGCCCCGTTGTTGTCCTGCGCAAATGTCCTCAGGCCGGCGTAAATATTTTGCAGGTGGCCCTGGCATTCCGTCAGTTTTTGTTCCTGATAACTTTTTGAACTGGAACTGAGGTAAAGCGTGAACAGGATGAAAATGATCACGACCACGAGAAACAATTCCAGCAGCGAAAACCCCGCGGCGGGGAATCGTGCTGCCGGACTCCTGGACTGCTCGATCACAATTCGTGTGTAGCAGCGGACCGACAACGTGGCAACAGTTTCTTTGACCGTTCCCGGCGCCGGCGGACCGGGGGCCGGGCGGTCCATCAGCAGCCGGAGATGCCGCGGACGTTTGCCGGGGCAAATCATCGGGCCATCAAAATGGCGGCCGGATCGAGTATCAGCTTGAACTGCGGGCCCGATTTCGTTCTTTTAAGAATTCCAACGGCCAGCCGCCACGACACCAGCATGAATTTTTTGACGATGAGAACGACCCGTTCGGCGGGAAGGCTCATGATTGTCTTGGCGGGAATCGTGGCCGGGCAGGCCATTTTATATGGGCCATCGCTGGCGGGCCGAAAAATTCTATTGCCGCTGGACCTTCTGGCCTGTCCCAGCGCCTACCTTCCGATAGCGCCCGGAACCACCAAATTCGCGCCCCACGATTATACCTTGTCCGATCTGGTGTTTCAGTGGGAACCCGCCCGGCGATTTGCCGTTGCGGAGTTTCATGCCAGCCGGTTGCCCATGTGGGATCCCTGCCAATATGCGGGCGCTCCGTCCATCTGGCCGAAGTTTTCGCCGTTCCTGCTGCTCGAGGGTTGCATCGCGTCACCGGTCATCCTGGCCTGGGCACAATTGTTCGCCGCGGTGGTCGCGGGTCTCGGCGCCTATTTGTTTTTTCGCCGGGCGCTGGCGGTGGGTTTTTGGGCGGCAGCCATTCCGGCCTGGTGCTATCCGCTGACGGGATTTTTCGTTTTATGGCAGGGATACCCGACCAGCGGCGCCGTCCATTGGCTTCCCTGGCTGTTGCTCATGGTGGATCGGACGATCCGGCGCGCCAGCCCCTGGGCGGCAATCGGGACAAGTCTGATCACCGGTCTGGCGCTGACGAGCGGGGCGCTGGATGTGGCGGGACAGGTGCTTCTGGTGTCCGGTCTCTACGCCATCTGGTGCTGGCTGGACGCGTACCGGAACCAATGGCTTCAGCGCCCGGCGCGCTGGCCGGTTTTGGCCGTGACCCTGGGATGGCTGCTGGGATTTTTGCTGGCCGCCCCGTATTGGCTGCCGACGCTGGAATACGCCCAAACCGGCGCCCGCATGGAACGTCGCAGTTCGGGGGCGGAAGAGCGGCCGCCGACGGGGTTGTCCGCCCTGCCGCAGACGGTCTTGCCGGACATCTATGGCGCTTCACGAACCGGCAGTCTGCGCATCGTTGACCAGAACGAGAAGGAAAGTTCCGCCGCAACCTATGCCGGCCTGCTCGCAACCCTTTGGGTGGCGCCCCTGGCGTGGTGCAGCCGGCGGCATCGTTCGGTCAATGGGTTCTGGTGCCTGCTCGGCTTTTTGGGGTTGAGCTGGTGTTTGAATGTGCCGGGCCTGGTCCAGTTGTGGCGGCTGCCCGGCCTGAACATGATGTCCCACAACCGCCTGGTGATTGCGACCACCTTCGCCATTCTGGCCATGACGGCGGTGGGATTGGACGCGCTGAGACACGGCGAAATCCGGCGGCACCGGTGGTTCGGGTTTCCCGTCGCCGTGCTGGCCGGGTTGTATCTGTGGTGTTTTTACCGCAGCCTTCATCTGCCCGAACCCATCGCCACCCAGATCCGGCTGGCGGTGACCCAGGGCAAATGGATTACCGGGATTTCCGATCCCGGCGATGTGCAACGTGTCCAGGCCTGGTTTACGTGGTCTTATATCGTGGCGATGATATTGTGCGGCCTGGGACTGCTCGGCTGGCTGATGGTCTGGCTGCGACCCGCCTGGCCCAAATGGGCGGTGCCGGCACTGGGACTCCTGCTCGTTGCTGATTTGCTCTGGTTCGCCCACGACCGCCGCGCGCAATGCGACCCGGCGCTTTATTATCCGCCCATTCCGGTTCTGGAACAGGTGGCGAAGTCCACCCCGGGCCGGATCATTGGCGTCAATTGTCTGCCGGCCACACTCGCCCGGATGCTTGGGTTGCGCGACCTCCGCGGATATGACGCGGTGGACCCGGCGCGTTTGATGGATCTCATGATGTTGGCGGCGAGTCCTGACTCTCCGGCCTATCCCTACGCCTTGACGCAATGGTTTGTCCCGCGCTTGAAATTTGAGCCGCCGGATGGAATCCGGATTTCCCCCCTCCTGGACCTGCTCGACGTGCGGTATCTTATCTTTCGCGCGACTCCACCTCCGGGAATCCACCCGGCGTTCCAAGGCCCGGATTACTGGGTGCTGTTGAATCACCACGCGCTGCCCCGCGTGTTTGTTCCCCGCCACGTTGAGATGGTTGCCGACCGCCGCGAACGGCTGGAAAAACTGGCTTCGCCCGGCTTCGACCCGCTCGCAATGGTTTATGTCGAAACACCTGTGAACCTGCCCGATGCCTGCCGTGGCCAGGCGGAAATTGTCGCCGAGATTCCAATGCGTGTTACCGTGTCGGTCCGGATGGAAACTCCCGGGCTGGTTGTCCTTGCCGATCTTTGGGACAAAGGCTGGAAGGCTGATGTGAACGGCCGGCCGGCGCAAATTCTCCGGGCCAATCATGCGGTGCGCGGGGTGGTCGTCCCGGCGGGTGCCAGCACGCTGGAATTTCAATACGCGCCGGACAGCTTCACGCGGGGCTTGTGGTTGTCGGGCCTGGCGGCGGTGATTCTACTGGGCTGGTCGGGCATTATTGTTTGGTCCCGGCGACAACCTTCGCAAACGAGTCATGGACTTCCTCTCCAAAGTGAACGATAGTGGCAGTGAACCGAAATCCTGCCTTTTTCAAGATGTCGATGGGGAGACAGACGCGCCAGATGACGAAACCTTGCGCCCGTTCAGCCCGGCCGGACCGAGGTACCGTTTTCGACCCAAACCATTATGACCAAAAATCCAGCAACCGTCAGGCCGATGTCCGACCAACCCGAGGGCAGCGAAACCGAGCGGCAGCATTTCGACCGCATCCTGTCACGGGCCCAATTCAAGCCGCTGAAAGCCATCCTCAACGAATTGCGCATGGACAACTCGGTGATGCGTGGTGCGATTGTCACCACAAATTCCTACGCTAATTTCCTGGGCAAGCTTGGCTACCGGGTTGTTCTGTTAAAGCAAATCCACGAGCAGGACTGTTATTCGCGCCTGGGACCGGTAGGCGGCATCCGCGCCGTGCTGCCGCATCACGACATGGCCACTTACAGCACGTTGGTCACACTCGTGAACTTCGATTCCACGCTGACCACCACGCCCAAATCCGTTGATTTCTTCGACCACCAGCTGGCCGAGTTCAAAACCCAGTTGATGAATTAAGCCGTCGGACATGCACCCGACATTACACGGGTGCCAACACTCAGGCTTCGATGGGGGGATTGGTTGCGGACGCAGGACAAGTCAGGCGGAATTTTCCCGATGCCGCCGGCAGCAGGACCGGCATGGCCGCGATTGCGATTTCAGCCCGGCAGCCCAGCAGGGTCTCGATCTGTGAAGTCGTGCGGCGCAATTCCGATTCCGTTGGCCCGGCCTCATCGGGCACAAAACGCAAAACGCAACCGCCGCCTTCGTTCTGGCGCAGTTCATAGTGAATAATGCCGGGCAATTTCTTGAAGCACTGGTCCACCTGCCACGTGGTCACACACCGGCCGTCACCGGCGCGGAGCGCGTCGCGGGCGCGGCCATGGATCACGAAATTGGTTCCGTACGGTTGCTCGCATCGTTCCGCCAGATCGCCGATGCGATAGCGGAGCAGGGGCATGTAATCGTTGGTCAGCGTCGTGACGACCAGGTCGCCCACACCGCCCGCGTCGGCGCCCACAATTTCGAGAAACGCTGTGTCGTAGCCGGGCTTCATCTCGCCGCGTTCGTTTTCCATGAGCAGATGGCCGGTTTCCGTCGAGCCGTACAGGTTGAAGACCGGCACACCGAAGGCGCGCTCAAGAATCCGGCGATGCACCACACTGACAAATTCGTAACTGCATAAGACAAACCGCAGCGTTGGGAACCGCAGGCCTTGCTGTTCACAGTAAAGCGCCAGGCGCGCGCCATGCACCGGATCCAGGTCGAGAAACTGCGGCGACCATCCGGCAATTTCCCCCGCCATCCGCGCCAGTTCCCGGTCATCCAAAAGAAACGGGATGCGCGCCAGGTTCACGAAAAGGGTATTGCCCAACGTCCGTTGTTCGCGCGACATCCAGACCGTCGGACAGGTCAGGCCGTTGCAGGCCGGCGGCACAAGCGTCGCCCGGCGGGCGTTGGGATGTTCGTCCAGCACGCCGGCGACAAATGGGTTCAACCGCAGCGCGCGTTCCTCCTGCGCATTCCACCAGCCCTGGCCGAAAATCACCGGCAGCCGTTCCGCGGACGTGCCGGACGTGTGGTCCAGTTCCACCAGCTTGTTCTCCAGCAACGTTTCGAGGGTCTGTCCGGCAGGCAAAAAATTTTGGGGAAAGCCGTCGCGGATTCCAGGTTTGGCCAGCAAAGGCAAATGCCGGAAGCTCGTGAGAGCGCCGGTTTCGACCGGATGATTTTCCGCCGAAGCCAGTAAATCACGATAGAGCGGCACCGCCCGCCAACGCGGCAGACGTTCGGCCAGCAGCGGGATTTGGCCCGCTTCACGGATCAGTTCCGGTGTCGCCAACATGGCCGCAATATACACGCAATCCGCCGAATGCAAATCCCAGTCAAAAGGCGGTTCTGTCCGAATTTGGCCGTAGGGCACGACGTAAGGAGTGCATACCCAAACGACTCGTTACCTCGTCGCCTACAAATTAGGACACTACCCAAAAGGTTGAACGCCGGTGCCGGCGATGGAGGCTGTTCCGCTGATTTTAGGTCACCTTTGCTACCTTAAAGTTCATTCCACCACCCGCCGGATGCGCAAAGCCATCCACCGGCGACCGGGCAGCGCGATGGAGCGGTTTTGCGCATCGCTGTAGAGGTAGTTGTCCTCTTTGTGAATGGCAAAGACGCCGTCCACCGGGGTGACCGTCATGTTCCAGGTGTCGAGGATTTCCGCCTTGAATTTCATGCCGTCGGCCAGCTTGGGCTTGGGCAGTTCAAAGAGCCAGTTGGTCGGCTGCTCCTTGCCGAAATAAATCAGATAATATTCGCCGGCTTTGCCGCCGATTTGCGGGTATTGCCATTTGTCAATCGGATCAATGCCGCCGGCCGGACTGTCCGCCATGACTTGCTTGAGAAATGCCAGGCGCGGCGGGCTTTGACCGCGCAAGACGCCGCCCTCCGACAACCAGACAATCCCGTCCTGGGGATGCTGGTAACATTCGCCGTGGCCGACGTAGGTGCCCGCAACCGTGCCTTCCCAAAATCGGTGCACCATTTCTTCCGCCGTGAGATGCCCCCAGCGTTGTGGGAAGTCGCCCTCGTATTTCACCTCGTCGAACACGACCGGCTTGCGCCAGACATCGCGGTAAAGTTCCGCGCGGCCCGCATCCTCCACGGCCGAACCGTTTTGAATGCTTGCGTGCGTCACCCACGGGAGATTGTTGTTATAAATCAACATGCTGTGATGGATGGAGCGCAGGTGGCCGTATGGATCGCTGCGCTGGATGAGCTGGAAGATGCGGTCCCAATCCGACTCGTGCTTTTCGCGCATGAGATCGTATTCGTTGGCCAGCGACCACCAGACATTGTGATAAGCCGCCAGCCGCGCGACGACGTAACGCACGTAACGGTCATCGGTCGCGGCGTTCATGCGGTCATAACCCCAGCGGCCCTTGTCGTAGGGATGAAACAGAATCACGTCCGCCTCGACGCCGAGGGCGCCCAACTGGCCGACGCGCTTTTCAAGGTGCTGAAAAAATAGCGGATTGAACCGGGTGAAATCCCACTGATTGGTCGGCTGGCCGGGAAATGGGTAGCGGGCGGGGATATCACTCTGGTTCCAGTTTTCCGACGTGGGAAAAACGCACATGCGGATTTTGTTGAACGGCGCGGCGGCAAGTGTTTGGAGAGTCTGTTCCTCGAACGCGTCGTTCTGGTGGGTCCAACCGTAACTGGTCGTGCCGAGTTCGCGGAACGGCGTGCCGTCGGCGTAGGCGAAGTGGAAGGTGTTCGTTACCCGCACCGGGCCGTGGTTGTTGGCCGCGGGTGCGATGACGGTGAACGCGCCGGTTTTCCCATTCAACGGATGGCGGTTGCTTTTGGTTTTATAGTGCCATTCGCCCTGTTGTTCGGCCATGAATCGAATCCGATAAACGCCATCGCCGTCATAAAAGCCCGCGACTTCAACCGAATTGGTGTCCCGGGTGAAACGGGCGGAGAGGTCCACATCCATGAACGGATTACCGTTGGTCGGGCCGGCAAGGGCGAATTCAAAAATTCCCCACTGCTCAACGTTGGTCACGGCGGCGGTGACCGTCTGCGCCGATGTTGCCAGCAACGCGACGCCGGCAAAGCCGATTGACATGATGAAGGCACGCACCGGGCCACGCTAGCCAATTCTTTTGTCCACGCCAAGGCTTCTTGATTTCTACAAATATTCCACTCCTTACGGAGCGCGACCTGCGAGTGCTGGTGGCTGTTCGCAAGGACCAACTCCAACGGAGTTGTGTCATTCAGCCCAGCGTTGACCGATGACAATCGGGCTACGCTGGGTAGGGGATGAAAATAACGAACAACTCTGAAGGAGTTGCATCGATCCGGTCGTAGAATCGATGCAACCCATTCAGGGTTGAAAAATTTGGGGAACGGTTTCCCAGGGCAGCCCCGAAAGCATTCGGGGCAACCGCTGGGCTGAAGGATGGAATCCCGTTGGGCTTTTCAGAATGAAAAGCGGTGGCCGCGCGCAAACACCTCACCAGGGCCGCGCGCGGTCGGGACGCCGTTTGCGGACAGCCGGAGTGTTCACCTTCCGCTCGGTGGTGGCCATTTCTTCGCGTGAAATTGCGGCATCTTGCGAGGCTGGTCCCGACTCAGCCTGTATGGCAGTTATCGCCTCGTCGATCACGCCGAGCAATTCCTCCCGGCCCTGCTTCAGCATCGCGGAACAGGTAAAGATCGCCGGCAGCTTCTCGAACCAGCCGGAGATGCGGGCCGTGAACGCTGTGATGTTCGCTTGCACCGTGGCGGGCTTTACCTTGTCCGTCTTGGTGAAGACGAGAACGAACGGGACGGAGTTGCGGGCGAGCCAGCCAATGAATTCAATATCGATTTCCTGCGGCGGCAGCCCGGAATCGAGCAGCGCAAAGACACAGCAAAGGCTTGATCGATTTTTAAGATAATCGTCCACCGCATGGTTGAACTTGAATTTGGCCTTCCGTGCCCCGGCGGCGAACCCGTATCCCGGCAGATCCACCAGCAGCCAGGTCTTGTTCATTGTGAAAAAGTTGATGAGCTTGGTAAACCCCGGCGTGGGCGAGACCCGGGCCAGGTCCAGCTTGCCCGACAGCATGTTCAGCAGGGAGGACTTGCCGACGTTGGACCGGCCGATGAAGGCGAATTCAGGCAGGGACTCGTCCGGACACGAATCCAAGTCCGGCGCGCTGCAATCAAAAATGGCGGATGAAATGTTCACAATGGGCAACCTACCGCCCATTGTCGCAGCAAATCCGCTTCGGTGATACAGCTATTTTCTGGGAACAATCACCAACTCCAACGGAGTTGTGTCATTCAGCCCAGCGTTGACCGATGAAATCGGGCTACGCTGGGTGGCAGGCGGAAAACGCGAACAACTCTGAAGGAGTTGCATCGTGGCGGCGGAATAAAAGCGGTGGAGGGCCACCGCAGTCCAAGACGCTGGCGCGTTTGCGGCTACACTCGAATGACGCGAAGCGTTTTGGAGTGCGCCAGTCCTCCGGCGCTTTGGCGCGCGGCGGATTTGATGCAACGCCTTCAGCGTTGATGAATTGGTGGGAACGGTTTCCCAGGGTAGCCCGAAAGCATTCGGGGCAACCACTGGGCTGATGGATTTTAATCCCGTTGGGATTCACGGACGGAGCATTGGACATTTGAACCCGGAGAGCCGCTTCTAATTTTTCGCCCCCGCCAGTTCCTCCTCAAAATCTACGATTTCCTTGATCTGCACCAGAAACCAGCGGTCGATCTTTGTCAGGTTGAAAATCTCGTCGATGGTGAAGCCGGCGCGGAGGGCGTGGCGGATGAAGAAGATCCTCTCGGCGTTGGGCACGCTCAGTTTGCGGCTGATGACGTCCTTGGGCAGGATGTCGCGGTCGCCATAGACCTCCGTGCCGATGCGCCACGGTTTGCCGTCGCCGCCCAGGCCGCTCCGGCCAATCTCCAGCGAACGCAGGCATTTTTGCAGGCTTTCCTTGAATGTCCGGCCGATCGCCATCGCTTCGCCCACGCTCTTCATCTGCGTGGTCAACGTCGGGTCGGCCTGCGCGAATTTCTCGAAGGCAAACCGCGGGATTTTGGTCACGACGTAATCAATGCTCGGCTCGAAGCTGGCCGGGGTCTCGCGCGTGATGTCGTTCTTGAGTTCGTGGAGCAGATAGCCGACGGCGAGTTTGGCGGCGATTTTGGCGATGGGAAAGCCGGTGGCCTTGGATGCCAGCGCGGAGCTGCGGCTGACCCGCGGGTTCATCTCGATGATGACCATGCGGCCGTTGTCCGGGTTGACGGCAAACTGGATGTTCGAACCGCCGGTCTCGACGCCCACGGCGCGGATCACGGCAAAGCTCTGGTCGCGCATGATCTGAAATTCCTTGTCCGTCAGCGTCTGGATGGGAGCCGCGGTGATGCTGTCGCCGGTGTGCACGCCCATGGGGTCGAGGTTTTCGATGGAGCAGATGATGACACAGTTGTCGGCCTTGTCGCGCATCACTTCCATTTCAAATTCCTTCCAGCCGAGCAGCGATTCCTCGACGAGGATTTCGCTGACGGGCGAGAGGTCCAGGCCGCGCTTGGCGAGTTCGTCGAATTCATCGCGATTGTAGGCGATGCCGCCGCCGGTGCCGCCGAGCGTGAACGCCGGACGGATGATGACGGGGAAACGCCCGATTTTTTCCGTCACGGCGCGGGCTTCGTCGAGATTATGCGCGGTGCCGGAAATCGGAACGTCGAGGCCGATGTTGAGCATCAATTCCTTGAACGCCTGGCGGTCCTCGCCCTTGTGAATGGCCTCGGGCTTAGCGCCGATCATTTCGATGTCGTGACGTTCCAGCGCGCCGTTTTTGTGTAGTGCCATCGAGGTATTCAAGGCGGTCTGGCCGCCGAGCGTCGGGAGCAAAACGAGTTTGCCCTTCGCCTTGAGCTTTTTCATCTCCTCCTTCTCGCGCACGATGATTTTCTCGACGCACTCGGGCGTGATGGGTTCGATGTAGGTGCGGTCGGCGAACTCCGGGTCGGTCATGATGGTGGCCGGGTTGGAGTTGATGAGGATGACGCGGTAACCTTCCTCCTTGAGCGCCTTGCAGGCCTGCGTGCCGGAATAATCAAACTCGCACGCCTGGCCGATGATGATCGGTCCGGCGCCGATGATGAGCACGGAATGGATGTCGGTGCGCTTGGGCATAGTTCAAACCGCCACGGATGAAACACGAATTAAACGCGGAGCGAAAGAAAATTGCGGAGCGCGCCTGTCCCAGGCGCAGCATGTCCGAAGCAAAGAAACAGTGAAATGAGGATGAATGTTCCCGAGAGTTTAACCCGCTGCGGCTGGGACAGCCGCGCTCCGAATTCGAGCCTTCAACGTGGCGGGAAGGCGGGTTGATCGAATGGATTTTCAGGCGAGGCCTGGCTGGTCATGGGCACGAAACGCACGGGCAGCACGGCGCGTTGCGCCAATTTTTCTCCCTGCTTGCGGAGCAACAACAGTTCCTGGTCTCCGATAAGCCCGACGGGGATAATCATCCGGCCACCGTCCTTGAGTTGTTCAACGAGCGGCGGCGGCACCTGTTCCGGGGCGCAGGTGACGATGACGGCATCGAACGGCGCGGCTTCCGGCCAGCCCCGGCCACCGTCACCGGCGCGCACGTGGATATTCGTGTAACCGAGCCGTTTCAGGTCAACTTCGGCGTGTTGGGCGAGCGGCTCGACGATTTCGATGGTATAAATCTCCGCCACCAGTTGGGCGAGCACCGCGGCCTGGTAACCTGACCCGGTTCCGATTTCCAGCACGCGGTCCGTCGGTTGCGGCTCAAGTTGTTCGGTCATGAAGGCGACGATGTAAGGTTGGGAAATGGTCTGGTTGTAACCGATGGGCAGCGGTCCGTCGTCGTAGGCCCGGCGCCGAAGTTCCATCGGGATGAATTCATGGCGAGGGACCGCGCCCATGGCGGCCAGCACACGGGCATTGTGGATGCCGTGGCCCAAACTGGACAACTGTTCCTTCACCATGCGCTGTCGGCCGGCAAC
>JBEKSU010000053.1:0-17031 GCA_049516755.1 Verrucomicrobiota bacterium
GGACATCCAGCGGTCGCGATTATCCTTTTTGCGGCGCTCAAAAGCTAAGTCGCGCAGCATTGGCAGTACGTTGGTGGAGCGCAAGGCGGCCAGGGTGTTGATGGCTTTGTAATATTCGTCTGAACGCGGCCCGTTCAAAGTTTCAATGGAACGTCTTTCCAGGTCGGCGCGTTGGTTGTTCGACCAGCCGTCAAATGTGCGCTCGTCAAGGAAGCCGTGAAATTTGCGGTGGGTCCATTGCACCACCAGATGCTGGTCTTCATTTAACAGGTTTCCAAAAGCACCCGGACTGACATGGTCAGTTGTGCCGATCTTTGGTGTTGGCCGGCTGGCCGTTTGGAACGTGACCCAGACCGGCTCCAGCGGCACACCATGCTCACTCTTGAAGTTTCTATGGTTCTTGGAATTGAGCCCGAACTTGTATGTCCTGCCGGGCTTAAGCTTGACGGGAATGCTCCAGGTGGTGCCCGCAGCATCGTAATGGCACTCGCCCGCTAATTCGGGAAATCGTGATCCACCCCCAACCATTGACCACGAATTGTGCATCGGTTGGTCAAAAACCACTTGAATTTCGGTCAGGCCGGGGTCGACATCGGTGGCGCCATTGGCTGGCGTAAGGGAGACAACCTTCGGCGGTGCAGGTTTCATCTCATGGCCAATGAAAGCAAAGAACAGAATTATGCTGGCCACAACAACAAGGAACACTGCCGCGATTTTCCATCCGCTTGACGTTCCGGTGGCTGCGACCGATGGAATGAGCGGCGGAATGTTGGCCGGTTTCTTCGCCGCGCTGAAAATGTCTTCGTAGGCGTACATCAACGCGGCCAAGGTGACGGGCACCGCGACCAGATAACCCACAAAAAAGACGAGCGTCCCTGCCATTTTAATCAGCGACAAGACGATGATGAAACCGAAGAACTTCCACCAATGTTTGGAAATGGTCTTGCGGCTCAACCGCATGGCCGGCCAGAAATCGAGCCGTTGGTCGATGATCAGGGCCAAGGTGAAGGTCCACGCGACGGCGAGATAAATGCCGGGCAGAATGAGGCATAAAAATCCGGCAGTCGTGAGCAGTGCCATTAAAAAACCGGCGAGGAAGAGCGGCAGGAACGCGCGGCTGAAGCCGGAAAAGACGGTTCCTGCACCTGCCTGCTCGCCGCGGATTCTTTTCAGGAAATACAGGCAAAAACCACCCATGAGCGGACCAAGGGCGACAACTCCAAGGCAGGAGGAAACGGCGACTGCCTGCAACAACAGGATCAGCGCAGTGACGCCAACGATTGGCCAAAAATCGTTTCGCACCAAAGCCCAGCCACGCTGCAGGCAACTGCCAATGTCTAACGTGTAATCTGCCGCCAAAGCATCCCGGGCGAGTATCTCCGTATGACCCGCCGGTGCGGTGGTACCGGCAATGGTCTCCACCGCAGTCTTTACCTGGCTGGCCTTTTGGTACCGGCGTTCCGGCTCTTTTTCCATGGCATGCAACACCACTTCATCGAGGCGCACGTCGATTTGCACCTTTTGCGATGGTGGCTGAAATTTTCCAATCGGCAATTCACCGGTGAGCAGTTCGTAAAATACCACTCCCAACGAGAAAATATCCGCCCGGTGATCGACCCCCTGCGGATTTTCAAGTTGCTCCGGCGCCATGTAATGCGCCGTCCCCACCACGTCCCTGGCTCCGGTCAGGGAGATGTCCTGTGACGCTTGATCCAGAATTTTCGCGATGCCGAAGTCGGCAATCTTCACCCGGCCTTTTTTATCAATCAAAATGTTCTCTGGTTTGATGTCGCGGTGAACGACGCCTTCGTCATGCGCGAACTGGAGCGCCTCGCAAATCTGCATGACGATCTGGAGCGCCTCGCGCGTGGACAATTTTCCGGGCCGCACTATCTGCCGCAGCACAACGCCATCCACGTATTCCATGAGGAAATACGGCGTGTCCCCGGCTTGGCCGAAATCATAAACGGCGACGATGTTGGGGTGGTTGAGCCGGGCCAGCGCCCGGGCCTCGCGGTTGAAGCGTTCAGCAAATCCGGGATCTTCGGCGCTCTTCGGCGGGAGAATCTTAAGCGCCACAAGCCGGTCGAGGGCCGGCTGCCTGGCTTTGTAGATCGCACCCATGCCGCCCTGGCCCAGCAATTCGATGATTTCGAGCTGGGGAAAAAGTTTGGCCATCTGCTCGACGGATGGCGCTACAAAGGCTGATTTGCCGGCTCCAGGTTCATTCCCCGACTTGGTTTCAAAACCGGATTTCATGAGGCACTCCGGACAGAGGCCCTAAGGCGCCTCGGGAACCACCGGCTTTCCGCAAATTGAGCAAACCTGGGTCGTATCCATAATAGTTCTTCCGCCCTATTTATAAAGGAAAGCGGGTGGAAGGTTACAGAGGAAACAACAAGCCTGCCTGGGGCTGAACGCTTGAGCGCTGGAACCGGCTCATCGCCTGGCCAGCACGGCAAACAAATATCGCAATTCCTCTTCCACTTCTTCCGGCTTCGCGACGGTGTTGGCGATTTCATCCCGGAGCAATTGCCGGTACCGCTGGCGCAGCCGATGCACCGCCACTTTCACCGAGCCTTCGGTCATCGCCAGTTTTGACGCCATAGCCGCATACGGTTGCGCCGTGCGTTCACCCAGCAGGCATGGTTTTAGGGCCTCAAATAGTTCTGACTTGCCGTCCCGCGCAAATTCGGCACTCAGCCGGTTCATGACCTGGTCCAACAAGGTCAACGCCCAACGCCATTCAAAACTTTGTTCCGGGGTGAGATTATCCACCGGTTCCCGGGCGCAATGTGTGTCCGCGACATCGAATTGCAGGGAAACAATCCGGCCGCCACCGCGCTTTTGGGTTCTGGCCTTGTCCCATTCATTTGCCAGGAATCGGCTGAAGCTGGTCAACAGGAATGAGCGGAAACGGCCGCGTTGCTGGTCTGCCCCTTCGAGCCAGTCCCGCTCCAGCAACCACGCGAAAAAAGCCTGGGTCAGATCTTCGGCATCGGCCCGGGCATATCCCCGCCGTCGCACATAAGCGTAGAGCGGATACCAATAGGTCTGGCAGAGTTTTTCCAGGGCGACTTGTGCCTGCGGGACATCGTTTCGCCCGGCCGTCAGTACGACCGACCAATGCGTGGTGGCAAAAACCGCCGGGCCGGATGGCTGACCCGCGTCCGGGATATGATCGGTCTGAGGCGAGGACGTG
This sequence comes from Verrucomicrobiota bacterium, assembly GCA_049516755.1. Classification (GTDB taxonomy): domain Bacteria; phylum Verrucomicrobiota; class Verrucomicrobiia; order Limisphaerales; family UBA11358; genus UBA11358. Next base: position 3,203 of record JBEKSU010000053.1, read on the forward strand.
GACGTGCTCACGGCGCAAAGCTACTGCGGAGATGTTAAAGCGCAAGCATTGTAAACAACCTCCAATTGACGAGGGATCACCACCTTCGGCCACGGGGACCAGCGTCGCGGGCGTTGGGGAGGAATGGCCAACGCCCGCGATCGGCCGGTTGTCATTCGGATAACTAGAACGTGAACATCAATTCGGCGCGCAGGAAGGTCATCATGTCCCGGCTGGCGTAGAAATCGCCCGGGAAGAGAAATTCGCTCCAGAGGTGGCCGGTCAGGTTCTTGGTGAACCTGTATTTGAGGACAGCCTGGAGATAATCACCGCGATAATTGCCATCGTTGGAGAACGGGGTCACTGTCGCCGGCATGCCGAAGGCCTGGTTTAGCGGACGTGTGGGCGTGTCCTGATCTGCGAACAATGCGTAGTAGCTGAGACTGAAGTTCATGTCCTTGATCGGGTCCAGGCTCCAGGTCGGGCCGATGCGCAGGAGATTGGCGGTTTGGCCAACGCGGGTTTCCTGGACGTAGCTGTAAACGTTGTACATTTCGCTCCATTGCGGCCAACGGCCCCATAACACGTCAAACATCTCGTCATTCTTTGAGTTCGGATCATCTCCGGAGAGAAACTCAAAGGACAAACTCAACTGGTCTTTCAATTGATCCTTGAAAAGATAGGTGACCTTGCTTTGCACGCCGAAGGCGTTGAGGTTGCGGTAGCCCGTGGTTTGGGCGCCGGGAGCGAGCACGGGGTTGTTTCCGCCCTGGTTGAGTTCCGGATCCTGTTTTTCACCGAACTGATAGGCGCCTTCGGCCGAATACTTCCAATGCTCTTTCAGCAATCCCGAGACGCGGCCACCGACGGTATAAATGTTGGCGTTGTCCCCGAAGCTGGCCGGGGGCGGATCGTTGAGGCGGGTGTCATTCTTGTAAATGAAGTAAGCATCCAGGTTGGCTGCTTCCAGGCTTTTGTTGGCAATCCACAGGATGCAGCCCGTTTCATTTTGATCGGTCAGGAGCAGGCCTTCCGGGTCGCCGGCCACGGTGCCGGAATCTCCAATCGTGGGCAGCCAGGCGTCTGGCCGGGCACACTGAATAATTCCGATGGCATCAATGGTGGTGTGTTGATCCTTCAGGGTGTAGGTGATGCGGGCAGAATCGAGGAAAGTTGTGAATGATCCATCCTCGGGCGTACCGTCTCCCACCAGCCAGCCGTCACCCAGGAAAATATTCTGACGGCCAACCGTCACGACGGCAGGCAGATTCAACGGGTTTTTCCATTGCACGTTGAGGGTGTCAACAATTCCGTAGCGCCACTGCACGCCGGCGTGCCCGTAGTAGGTGTCCATGGTCGAGGGTTCCATGAACTCCCGCGGTTCAGCGGCCAGACCGACGTTCAAAGTCAGGTTGTTGGTCGGGAAGAGGCTCGCCCAAAGCCGGCCGCGGTAACGAAAATAGTCCTGCGAGTGCACGGGAGCAAACAGCGGGCTCTGGTTGGGATTAGCGGTCAGGCTCAGCGCATTGTTGAAGTACTCATTGCGCACCCGTAGATCGCCCCCCCAACTGAACCAGCCCACGGGGTTCTTGACCGCCTTCTCCCACTGTTCAAAAGCGGTCGCCGGCGTTGCCGCCGGAGCAGCTGCGACAGGCGCAGCGGTCGCCGTGGCAGCCTGCGCCGCGGGTGCGGTGGGGGACGTTGTGCCGGCGGGCGTGTTGGTTTGAGTTTGAGCCAGGACGGTCGCCGCAGCCAGCACGGCAAGACCCACCGTCAGTTGCAATTTGGTGTTCAACATAAGATTCGACTTTCCGGTCTGATTAATGATTGAAGGCTTTATTGTATTTTCCGCTTCCGCGATTGTTCTGAATCCCAGTGACGCGCCAGACGCAATGGCTGGCAGTTGATTCGCGAAATTGGGATTAGAATTAGAAACAATCCCCGGCGTGTCCAGCCCGCATAAGGCCATTTTTACAGAAAACAGGTGGTTTAATGCAAAAAATCTCTATTCTTAATTCCAGGAAAAAGATTGTTATAATTATGCAAAAATCAGGTTTTGCGCGCCCGGCTTCAGTGCGGCCCGGACACCGTGAAAACCGCGCTTGTCATCGTTGGCGCTTTTTGTTGCACTCGCTTGAATCTTGGTCACACGAATCGCATGCCTTCATCCAAACGACAACTCCTGAGTGGCAACGAGGCCATCGCGCTGGCCGCGCGTGATGCCGGCGTGGCCCTCGGCGCCGGTTACCCCGGCACACCCTCCACCGAAATCCTGGAACGCTTCTCCGAGCTGGGCGGACATGGCCAGTGGTCGCCCAACGAAAAGGTCGCCCTGGAAGTCGCCATCGGCGCCGCTTTTGCCGGCGCCCGCGCCCTGGCCACCATGAAACACGTCGGCCTCAATGTCGCCGCTGACCCGCTGTTCACCGTGGCCTACACCGGCGTGAGCGGGGGACTGGTCATCATTTCCGCGGATGATCCCGGCATGGCCTCGAGCCAGAACGAACAGGACAACCGCCGCTACGCCGTCGCCGCCAGCGTGCCGATGCTTGAACCGGCGGATTCGCAGGAAGCCTACGATTTTCTGCTGGCCGCGTATGAAATTTCCGAACGTTGGAAGCTGCCAGTGATCCTCCGCGCCACCACGCGCGTCTGCCACAGTTACACCGTCATGCAGCCGCGCCCTCCGGGCACAGCGCCGAAGGCGCCGAAATTCGAGCGCGACATCCAGGCGCGCGTGATGATCCCGGCCAACGCCCGACCCGCGCACAAACGGCTGCGGCAGAAGCTGGCCGAAATCCAGGAATGGAATGAAACCTGTCCCCTCAACCAGGTTTTCCCCGGCGACAAAAAACTGGGCATCATCACCTCGGGCATTTCCTTCATGCACGCCCGCGAAGCCGCGCCGGAAGCGAGCGTGCTCAAGCTCGGCTTCACCCATCCGCTGCCGCTCAAAAAAATCGCCGCGTTTGCCAAAAGTGTGAAGCGCTGCCTCGTCATCGAGGAGGGCGACCCGTACCTCGTGGAAGCCATCCGCGCGGCGGGAATCAAGGTGGAAGGCAAGGCGGAGATGTACCGCTTCGGCGAACTCAGCGTCCCGCGCGTGCGGCGGATTCTCAATAATGACATCACCCCCGAACTGGCGCAGTCGCCGGGCAAGCCGCCGCAACTGTGCGACGCGTGCCAGTACCGCCTGGTGTTCGAGGCCCTGCGCCAGCGCGATTGCATCGTGGCCGGCGACATCGGCTGCTACACGCTGGGCGTGTTGAAACCTTTTGAGGCCATGGATTCCTGCGTTTGCATGGGCGCGAGTCTCGGCGTGGGACTCGGATTGCGCCATGTGTTGCCCCCGGAACAGGCGCGGCGCGTGGTCAGTGTCATTGGCGACAGCACGTTCGTCCACAGCGGCATCAGCGGGCTGGTGGAGATGGTTTATAATCCGCCGCCGGACGGACACGTGCTCATCATTCTGGACAACGCCACCACGGCCATGACCGGCCACCAGGAACATCCCGGGACCGGCCGTAAGCTCAACCACGAACCGACCAACAAACTCGTACTGGAGGACCTGGCCCGCTCGCTCGGCATTAAACGCGTCCACGTACTCGAGCCGCGCGTCGGGTCAAATGATTTTGAGCGCATCCTGGACGAATGCCTCGCGAGCCGGGAATTGTGCGTCATCATCGCCCGTCGGCCATGCATCCTGATTGTGAAACGATTGCGCGAGCTGGAACAACGCGACCAGGAACAATGTGAATGCGACCAGAAGGAGGGACCATGCGCGGCAGGTTGATCAATGTGGTGGTGGCCGGACTCGGCGGCCAGGGCGTGCTCAAGGCGTCGGATATTCTTGCCGACGTGGCGTTGCGCGCCGGCTTTGACGTGAAGAAGAGCGAAATCAAGGGCATGAGCCAGCGCGGCGGGTCGGTCACCAGCGACGTGCGTTTTGGCCAGACTGTGCTCAGCCCCATGATACCGCCGGGCGAGGCGGATTATCTGCTCGTGCTCGAACCGACGCAGGTGGATCCGCAACAACATTATCTCAAACCCGGCGGCACGTTGATCACGCCGGACGCGGTCGATGCCGGCAATTTGCCGAACAAGAAAACTTTGAACGTGGCGCTGCTCGGCGCATTGAGCACGCATCTGCCGTTGCCGGAATCCGGCTGGCTCGAAGCCCTGCGCGAAGGCTTCCCCGCCGAATTCTTCGATGCCAACCGCCAGGCATTCCAGGCCGGTCGCGCCACTCAAAGTCAGAAAAAATGAACATTCAACATTCAACATCGAACGTCCAACGCCGAACAAATTCAACTCCCATGGGTTCGATGTTGAGCGTTGAATGTTGGATGTTGAATGTTCGTCCGCCTCTTGATCGTGAACTCGGCAGATTTTCAGCCAGTTCAGACAATTCTTCCAAATAGCTATGAGCAAGAACCGCGACATCCCTCCGATGCACCCGGCCAGCGCGATGGATTTTCTGCCGCCGGCCCAGTTGCGCGACGTGCAATTCACCCGGCTCAAGGACATGGTCCAGCGCGCGTTCGACCACGTGGCGTTGTTCCGCAAACGCATGGATGACCAGAAACTCAAGCCGTCCGACCTCCGAACGCTCGACGACATCGTCAAGCTGCCGTTCACGGTCAAGACCGACCTGCGGGACACGTATCCGTTCGGCCTGTGCGCCAGTCCGATGAAGGACATCGTCCGATTTCACGCCTCCAGTGGCACGACCGGCAAACCCATCGTTGTGGCCTACACCCAGGAAGACCTCAATGACTGGACGCGGGCCGTGCTGCGCAGTCTCGCGGCGTGCGGAGTCCACAACGGCGACATCGTCCAGGTCGCCTACGGTTACGGCCTGTTCACCGGCGGTCTCGGCCTGCATTATGGCGCGGAAGCCCTCGGCGCCAGCGTCATTCCCATTTCCGGCGGCAACACCGACCGCCAGATCATGCTCATGAAGGATTTTGGCGTCACCGTCGTCTGCTGCACGCCCAGTTATTTCCTGCACCTGATTGACCGCGCCGCTGAAATGAACGTGAACCTGAAGGAACTGCCGCTGCGCATCGGTGTGTTCGGGGCCGAGCCGTGGACCGAGGACATGCGGGAGCGCATCGAGGCCGGCAGTGACATCCGGGCTTTCGACATTTACGGTTTGTCCGAAATTGTCGGTCCGGGCGTGGCCAACGAATGCACCCACCAGGCCGGTCCGCACATTTTCGAGGACCTGTTCTTCCCGGAAATCATCGACCCGAAGACGCTCGAGCCGCTGCCGGATGGCATGGAAGGCGAACTGGTGCTCACGACGCTCTGCAAGCGCGCCATGCCGATGATCCGTTACCGGACGCGCGACATCACCGCGCTCGAACCCACCCGCTGCGCCTGCGGCCGCACGCTCCGCCGCATCAAACGCATCGGCCGGCGCAGCGACGACATGCTCATCATTCGCGGCGTGAACCTGTTCCCGTCGCAGATCGAAGCCGCGCTGCTGAAGGTGGAGGGCACGCTGCCGCACTACCAGATCATCGTGGACCGCCAGAAAGACCTCGACACACTGGAAGTGCAGGTGGAAGTGACCGCCGACGCGTTCAGCGACACCGTGAGTGCCATGGAACAGATGCAAAAACGCATCGCGCATTCCATCGAAGGCATCACCGGCCTGCATCCCGCCGTGAAACTGGTGGCCCCGCGCACCCTGCAACGCAGCGAAGGCAAGGCGAAGCGCGTTCTCGACAAACGCATCATGTAATCCCAAGAAAGTGAAGCCATGAAAATCAAACAGCTTTCTGTTTTTCTGGAAAACAAGCCGGGCGCCCTCAGCGCGCCGTGCCGGCTGCTGGCCAAGGCCGGCATCAACATCCAGACCGCCTCGCTCGCCGACACCCGCGAGTTCGGTATCCTCCGACTTATCGTCGAGGACACCGACAAGGCACGGCGGCTGTTGCAGCGGAATGGCTTTGCCGTGAAGGTCACCGACGTCATCGCCTTGGAAGTGGACGACCGGCCGGGTGGTCTGGCGGCAATCCTCGACGCCCTCGAAGGCACGGGCATTAATGTGGAATACGCCTACTCGCTCACCGGCCGGACCAAGAGTGGCCACGCGCTGCTGCTGTTCCGGTTCAGCGACCCGAACACGGCGTTGTCGGTGCTCAAGGAACGGAATATCAACACGGTTGGAAGCAAGGAACTCGCTAAACGGCTTAAAGGTGACAGGTGAGAATGGCAAGGAACCGTTGGAGTTCACGCTTCAGCGTGTTCCCGAGCAAGCTAAAGCTTGGACTCCAACCTGGGATTGAAGATTTACGATGAAAGAAATAAAGGAATTTTTCAAGGGCGACCAGTTCGCCGCGCGCAACAACATCGAACTGCTCGAAGCCGGGCACGGCCAGGCCAAGGCCAAGATGACGTTGCATCCGCATCATTGGAACGGGCTGGGCACGGTCCATGGCGGGGCCATCTTCACGCTGGCGGATTTTTGTTTCGCCGCGGCGTGCAATTCACACGGGACGGTGTCCGTGGCGCTCAACGTGAGCATTACCTTCATGAAGGCCGCCACCACCGGCACGCTTTGGGCCGACGCCCGGGAAGTGTCCAAGAACTTCAAGGTCGGTGCGTATTCCGTGGAAATCAAAAACGACGAGGGCGACCTGGTGGCGCAATTCCAGGGTCTGGCCTACCGCAAAAAGGACCGCTTGCCGTTTGCACCGCCTGTTCACTAAGCGAAGATGGAGGATGGAAAATCGAATCGTCGCCTTCTTAATCGTAATCTTAATCAGCCCGAAAAAACAGGGCAGGGGAATTGAGACGCGAATGACGCGAATTGACGCGAATTGATTCCGGTAGGGAGCGGTCTCTCGGCACCGCGCCGCCGGGGAAAATCACGGCTCGTCCCTGTCCAGCGGCGAAACTGTCCGGGGCCACGAGGCTTTACGCCGTGGTATCCTTGGTTAAATTTCAGCCGTCCGTCCGGGACTTGTATTATATTTATGTTCTCAACCCACGGTTGAAATCGCGGGCTGCTATCGGTCATCCCGCACGGGATTTAATTTTTGCATTGGTCCGGAAAATGCGTCAATCTCACCATAATCAGCAGAAGTGGTATGACAGCAAATCCACATTAACCAGTGAATGAGCCTCCTCCATCGATGAAGTTTTCATACCGGTCATTGGCGGGAATCTTCTGTGCGGGCATTCTGGCTCCGGCCCTTTTTGCCAGGGCGGCAGATCCGGCGCCCGCGGATCCCAAGCCGGCCGTCGCGCCGCCCGCTGCCTGGGTCACGCCCCGGTCTTTTAATCGCAACGCATCGGATACCGCCGCTGATGCCACCGCGGACCAGCGCTGGCTGCTAAACGAGCGGCAGGTCAATCCCGCCGAAAATGAAAGTTTTTATCACCTGGTCTGGCAGATCAAAACCGTGGCCGGGGTCCAGAATGGCGCAAATCTCAGCATCGAATTCAATCCCAGCTACCAGTCGCTGACGCTGCATTGGGTGCGGATCTGGCGGGAAGCGCAGTCCTTGGACCGGCTTGACGTCAACAAGATCAAAATCGTGCAACCGGAGCGCGATCTGGACCAATTCGTCTTGAACGGAAATCATTCAGCCGTTCTGGTCCTGGAGGACGTGCGCATCGGCGATATCATCGATTATGCGTATTCGCTTAAAGGAGCCAATCCGGTGTTCGGCGGGCGTTTCTTTTCCGGGGTGCAGGTGCAGATGGAACAGCCGGTGGACCACCTGGTGACCCGGATTTTATGGCCGGGCACAAGGCGGCTTTATGCGAAAACGCACGGGTGTTCGGTTCAACCGCTGATGGCGCAGAAACCGGGCGCAGTGGAATACACCTGGGATTTGGAGCACGTGCCGGGGTTCACCAACGAAGATTCGCTGCCGGCGTGGTGTGATCCGGAACCATGGGTGCAGTTGACTGAATTTGCGAGCTGGAAGGAAGTGAACCAGTGGGCCCTGGGTTTGTTTCAGAACGCCGGCGCGCTCTCTCCGGAACTATCCCAAAAAATTGCCGGGTGGAAACTGATGACGGATCGGTCACAGCAGATTCTGACGGTCCTGCGGTTCGTCCAGGATGAAGTGCGGTATTTCGGAATTGAAATCGGGGCAAGCGCGATGAAGCCGGCCGATCCCTCCGTCGTTTTCTCCCGCCGATTCGGCGACTGCAAGGACAAGGCGCTGCTGTTTGTCTCGATTCTTCGGGCATTGGGAATCGAGGCCTATCCGGTCCTGGTGAATACGGACTCCGGCCACGTCATTGAGAATTGGCGGCCGACGCCCGGGGCATTCGATCATTGCATCGCGGTGGTGTATTGCGACGGCCGGACCAACTGGCTTGATCCGACCATGTGCTATCAGCGCGGGCCGCTGGCGGTGCATTATCTGCCGAATTACGGACGCGGGCTGGTCGTGGCGGCGCAAACAACCGGCCTGACACCCATCCCGCACGCCGCCGGCCTGCCGCAGACGGCCACGACGGAATATTTCCGGCTTGGGCCGCGTCGGGAAGGCGCCACTTTAAAGGTGGTCACGATGGCTGAAGGCCGGGACGCCGACGATTTGCGCGCGCTCTTTGCCACGGCCAAACCGAGCGACATCGAAAAGAGCCATGTGCATGTTTATGCCAGTCTGTATCCCGGCATCGCCACCGCCGCGCCGATTGCCATCGTCGATGACGAGCAGCAGAATCGAATTCAAACCACCGAAACTTACACCATCAGGAACGCCTGGGGTCAGCCCGACAAGAACCGGAGGTTGCGTTGCGAGTTCTACCCGTATGCCATCGGGGCCTATCTGAAAAAACCGGTTGATACCGCGCGAAAACTTCCGCTGGGAATCAGTTTTCCGGAACACCTGATTTTGAGAACCGAAGTGACCTTGCCGGAGACGTGGCCTTCCGAAACCGACCGGAAAGTGGTTTCCGACACCGGATTCTATTATCGCAAAGACGTCCGATGCACGGGCAACCGGCTGGTGATGGAGTACGAATATAACTCGCTGACGGATGCCATACCTCCCGAGCAGGTTCCCCAGTATCTGCAGCGACTGGACACGGTATCGCAGTCGTTGGGATACGCGTTGATCTGGCGTTGATTGACGGCTTGCGGGTCAAACGCTCTGAGGTTTGACTCCGCCACTCCAACTTTGTTGTTTTCGGCCTGATCTCGGACGCCCCGGCCCGGCTACGCCACAGGCTACGCCGCGGTGAACGATGCGTCCCTGCCATCTGTGTTCACCTGTGGTTGTCTGTGGCTAAAATCTCTGCGTCTCTGCGTTAAATTGGCTGCCGTTGCAGATTGGCATCGTGCCGGCACCGGTGCGGATGTTGAAACAGCCGGTGTCCTGCGGCGGCACAGTCCAAGCCTGCGAAACGGAGCCATTTTGGGTTTTGTGTATCAGTCCTGACCGCGAAGCCGGTTTTTTAGACAGCGTTCGGACAGTCCGGGATTTGAGAACCGGAACCATCTTGGATTTCGTGTATCGGTGTCCACCGGAAACCTGTTTTGAGACAGCGTCCGCCGGGAAGAGACCATTTATTACCCAACCCTTTTTGTCCGGGAGCTTTTACACCGTTGCCTTTTGCGGATTAATGTCGTCTGGTACAGGTGCTTACGATTGCAGGTTACTCCTTGGCATTAGGGGTGCTAAATCATGAATCGGGGAGAGTCGGATCGGGGAACTTTATTGACTTGGACTGCGCTTGTGTTTGTGGATGCGGCGCAAGCGCAGTTGTTCAATAACGATCCGGTAATACAGCAATCAGAAGGCTGTTCCTATGAAAGGTAACCATCTGGCAGATCAGGTCTGCCAGCAGCGGGCGAATGAAATTCGATCCCCCGCAAAGAGTATTCGGAGGTGGTTTAATGTTACATTGGCCGCACTGGCCGGGTTGATGTTGTTCACCTCAACCCCGGCCTTTGGCCAGCAGGCATTTGCCCTGGAATTCAACCAGTCCAACAACCGGTTTGGAACCATCAATCTGTTCAACGGCAGTTTCACGCAACTGGGAAGCGAAGGGGGTACCCTTTTCAATGACATTGCCGCCGCTCCTGACGGCGCGCTGTACGGCATCATCAATAGCACTTCTTTCGTGACCCTGAACACTAATAACGGCGCGGTCATGAGCAGTGTCAATTTCAACGTGGGCGGCATTGAGTCCCTGGCCATTGCCCCCGATGGCACGCTTTACGGCGCCACCCAGGGCGCACTTTACACGATTGATCCCGCCACCGGCGTCGCCACCTTGGTCGGCAACTTCAACAACAGTGTCATCGGCAATTCAGGACAGAACATCCGCTTCGGCTACGACGGCAACCTTTACGACACGGACGGCGGAGTGAATGCCACCAGCACGCATTTGTTTCAGATCAGCACGGTCACCGGGGCGGCCACGCTGGTGGGAACGGTGACGAATTTTCCGGGGTTGTGCCTGGAAAATTCCGGCACGCAGATGTATGGCGTGGGCATTCAACTCGGCGCGGCGTCTTCCCCCATGCAGAACCTGCTGGGAATTGATCTGAACACCATCCAGCCCGGCGGGACGAACCTGGACGGTTCGACGCTGGACATCAGTTACCAATTGTTGACCAGCAACTTTCCCAATAATTTCAACATTTCATCCGCCGACCTGTATGTCGTTCCCGGCTCCATCCTTCCCATCCCCGAGCCCAATCCATTTTTGCTCTCGATTACGGGTGGGGTGATCTTCCTGTTGGTGAGTTGTAAACGCATCCGGTGTTAGCTGGCAGAGGCTGGTCCGACTTTGCGTTTCTTGCGGTTGTAGTGTCGAGCCTGCGGTTCGATTCTTTCCGGCTACAGGCCGACGCTACACCAAGTATGGTTGCCCTCCATCTGCGGCTAAAACCCCTGCGTCTTTGCGTCTCGGCGTTAAAATTCAGAAGATATTTTCCCGGTCCGAAAAGTCCGGATGCTCGCGTCATTTCAACCGCAGCCATCACCGGCTCCGGTTCAAGGAATGCTTCTCGTTTCCCGGCGCCGGCGGCGCAAGGTACGATTGCAAATGCCGGAGGCGGGTGTGGTCAGGAAGGTTCGATTCGTTTCCATCGCCGCCGGCAAAGGATGAGGGGAGGCGGCGACCACGATGGTTGGAATGAAAAAGTGGAGGTGGCCTTCGGTTTCGCCGAGGGCGCACTGCACGGCGGACAAAAATTGAAGGGGTGAAAACGGTTTCATCAGCACGAATTGCGCTCCCAGATGTCCGGCCACACGGGTACAAAGGTCGGCCGGCAGCCAACCGGACCGGGCGGTGGCGATAAACCGGTCGCAAACCAGTTCCCGGTGCATCTCGGTAATGACTTCAAAGCCCTCCCTGCCGCCCAACTTCAACTCGGTGACGACCAAATCGAGCGGACGGCGGCCATACAGGGAAATGGCCTGTTCCCCATTGTCGGCTTGATAGACGTCGTAACCCTCGCCGGCCAGCAGCAAATTCAGGACGGTTCGCAATGCGATGTCTTCCTCCACGAGGAGGACGCGCCGGGTGCAGGGGAGTTTGAACATAATCAGGTTGGTTGGCCGGCGGATTCTGTGTTCATCTATGGCTAAAGCCTGCGTTCATCCCAGCGAGGCGCGGACGGCAGGCAGAATTTGTTCCGGGGGAAACGGTTTGGTGAATACCGAGCGCACACCAAAATGTTCCGCCATTTGCTGGCAGAAATCGGAAGGCATGCAGCCTCCCTGGACCATGACGATGAAATTTGTGTGGGGCTGTTCCTGGCGCAGTTCTTTGATGATTTGAATTCCGTCTTTCCCGTCCAGGTTCAATTCGGTGATGACCAGGTCAAACGGACGCTGGCGAAATTGAGCAATCGCCTGCTCACTGTTGGCGGCCTGACTGACGTGGTAGCCTTCACCGCTCAACATCAGACTCACCGTGGCCCGCGATACCGCGTCGTTGTCCACAATAAGAATGCGCGAGAGAAAATTTAAATTTATCGGAGACATCAGCCTGGCAATCAAACGGTGGCGGGAGGGGTGGAGCGGCGCTCATCCATCTCCTGCGTCACCATGATGCGGAGCGCCATGAGGTTTTCCTTGTTGATGAGGGCGACGGCGCCGGCGGCATGGGAACGCTCACGGTAATGACCCTCACTATAACTGGTGACGATGACAACCCGCGCTGATGGGTGTTCGGCGCGAAGCGCCTCGGTGGATTGAAAGCCATTAAGGCCGGGCATGTTCACATCCATGGTGATCCAGTGGGGCTTGAACTCGCGCACCTGCTGCAAGGCTTCCTCGCCCGACGTGCACTCGCAAAATACTACGCCGGGCAACTCCAGTATCCGGCGGATCATTTCCCGCGCCGGAGCATGGTCATCAACTATCATCAGTCTCATATATTTCGGACTCCTTTTTTTCAGTTTGTATAGTTTGGATGAGAAATTGCCGGAGCGAAATTGTGGCCACCCGCTATTTTGGCCTACGCAGGTCCGCGTATTTTTTCTAGGTGGAAATACGGAGGGGGAAAGGCAGAATCCAGAAGTCAGAATTCAGGAGTCAGAATGAAGACATCGAATCTTGAACGCAGAACCTGGAACCTTGAACTCTGAACCAATGACGGGTCAGATGGCTGAGCGGTTTTCGAGTGCGAATTGCAACAGGCTGTGGGCGCCGCGCAATTCCAGCTTGGCGCAAATGTTGGCGCGGTGCGCCTCGACGGTGCGCGGGCTGATGAACAGTTCGGCCCCGATCTGGCGGCTGGTTTTCTTCTCGGCGATGAGCTTGAGGATGCGGCGCTCGGCCTTCGTGAGGTCATCGAGGCCGGGTTTTTGGGCGGCGAGGGCCTCGGCCCGACCGCGGCGGCGCACGAGATAACCGGAGATGGAGGAGCTCAGATAATGTTCTCCGGCGGCGGCGGCGACGATGGCTTTGACAATTTCGTCCACCGCATTTTCCTTGAGCACAAAACCCTTCGCGCCGAAATCCAGCGCGCGATTGAAGATTTCCTCCTCCTTGTGCATGGTGAGCATGATGAGGCGCACGGGCGGGCGTTTGCCCTCCTGGAGCCGGCACGCAATTTCCAGTCCGCTCAGGCCGGGCAGGTTCACGTCCAATACCGCCACGTCCGGTTTTTTCTCCTGGATCAACCGCAACGCCGCCTCGCCGTCGCCGGTCTCACCGATGAGTGCAAAGCGCGAATCGGACTCGATCACCTGCCGCAAGCCGCTGCGAAAGAGCGGGTGGTCATCCACAATCAAGACTTTGATTTCCCCGGACATTGCTCTCTGGCGGAAGTTGCACCCAATCCGACGCCGAAGCCAGCGGAAATTGGCGTGGTCAATTTGGCGGGGCGATCGTCCCACCGAAGACCGGAATTAATACCACTGTCCGGCTATCCGCCTTCGGCGACCGGGAGGGTCACCTCGATGCGTGTGCCTTTGTCCGGTTGCGAATCCACTTTGAGTTTGCCGCCCAGGATGCGAACGCGCTCGGCGATGTTTTTCAAACCCAACCCTTTCCCGCCGTTGACCGGCCCGTTGATTTTAAAGCCGCAGCCGTCGTCCTCGATGTGCAATTGCACCTCATGCACGTCACGTTCCAGACGGATGCGCACCTGGCGGGCGCGGGAATGTTTCAGGATGTTGTTCAGGTTTTCCTGGACGACGCGATAGAGATTCATGGCCGCGTCCTTCGGGAAAAGACCATCCACATTATCCAGCTTGCGCTGGAAAACCATCCCGCTGGATTCGGCGGCGCCGTCAATCATCGCTTCCAGCGCGCGGGTCAGGCCGAGATGATCAAGCTGGTGCGGATGAAGGTCGTGGGAAATCTGGCGGGCTTCGGCGACGGACTGGGACGCGAGCTGGCTGATGCCTTCGAGCT
>JBEKSU010000054.1:0-16856 GCA_049516755.1 Verrucomicrobiota bacterium
CCCAACATGATCAGGATCGCATCGCGGCGATGCAAAATGAGAATCACGAACAACAGCAAAAGCCACAGGGCATGGTAGAACCCAAAAACGATCACGGGGACCCGGGCAAAATACCCGCCAAATACAAATTTGTCGGTTTCCACCAGATGCAACTCGTACATTTTCAGAAAGGCCTTGTAACTCAGGTCATACATCCACCCGCTAATCATCGGTCCGGCCAGCCGCGCCCGCCAGTTGTCAAAATTGGCAATCAAATCCCTCTGGGTGTAGGGGTGGTCCGACTGGTAGGTGAACAGATAAATGTTCATCTCGTTGCGGTCATACGACCGGGGCGCCTCGGCCTGCGGGAGCGTTAAAAAGAAAAAATAGACGACCAGCGACAGGGCCACAAACGATTCGATGCCCACCAGGCCGGCGGGTTTTGACAGGCGCCTTTTGGACCAGGATGAAAGCCGGGCCAGGCGGAAGAAGCTGGAAAATTTACCCGTAAAACCCGCTCCCCAATTGTAAAATTCCCTGGCGAAATCAGCGAATTTGTCCGATAACGATTTCAACATAAAATGCTCGGATTCAATTCCAAAACCGGTTTTGGCGGGAAATGGTTGACACTTTTAGCCGTTCATGAGCGAGGATAATCCCCCTCGATTGGAAATCAACCGCGGATTTCGCGTGCGCAATGAAGTGTTGGAGCAACGGGCTCCCGCCGGTTCAACAACTGCGGGTTCCGCCAAACTCCGTTTCCCTGAGCCCGCGACGAAGCCGGCGCCGCAAACTGTTGGACGCGGGGAAAAACAGAAAATGGAGGATCGAGGACGACTCTTCTGTTCCATCTGCCATCCTCAATCCTCCATGCTTGCTTGAAAAAAAATTCTTCACCTTCGCGTCTTGGCGTGAGCATTCCCCTGATCACACGCCTGCCGGCCGCAGCCGCGGCTAAAGGAGGCACCCGTCTCGTGTCACCCTCTACGGCGCCAACAGGCGATAGAACCGTTGCGGGTCCGGCCCGATGACACCGGAAGCAGACATGACGTCGTTGGTGGCGGTGATGGCACTCCCCCAATTGCTCCAGTCGCCCTGGGCCAGGTTTGTGCGGTATTGCAGTTGATAGACAACGCCCAACACGGCGCTCCAGGTGAACGTCACCGTGCCGCCGGTCCCGGCCGCCGATTGGAGCAACGGCGCCGGCACGGTGATGGGAGCGGCGTAATCGGCCACCACGGGCAGGTGATCGCTGGCAGTGGTGAGGTCCAGATAAAGCTGGGCGGCACTGATGGGTGCGCCCGATGCCAGGTCGCTGTTCAGCGCGGTGTTGGAGCCGGAATTGACACTGCCATCGTACGCCGTCGTGCCGTTGTTGCCGAACACGTGATACGTTCCGGGAACCAGCGCCAGCCCGCCCGCGACGCCGTAATAAACATTGGTCGTCATCACCTGCAAATCATCCCGGTAACGCAAATCCGTGGACGATTCCGTTTCCATGGCCAGGATGTTTGCCGCGGTGGTGCTGGTGCCCCAGTTGATGTTGGCTGCCCCCGCCGGATTCATGGGGTCAATCCCTTGTCCCTGTTGAACGCCATTCGGGGCGGTATTGGACAAAATTGTCAGATACCCGGCCTCGCCGCTGGTGGTGACATTGTAATCGCCCACGTAAAGCACCCGGGCTGTGGCGGGCAGATTGTTTGCCTCATCGTTGCGGATGATTTTGGCCTCGTCGTTGCGGTAACCCTCGTTGCTGGAACCGGTGCCGGATTTGTAGTGGCTCACGTAGATGTAAAACTCATTTGTGGCCGTCGGCGTCATTCCGGCCGGTGCCAGCTCGTAGCGCATCACCTCGCGATATTCACCGCTGCTGGAGCCCAATTTGCTTGTGCCGCCCGTCGGGTCCACTGGGACGGAGGCCAGCAACTGCAGGGTTTTGGTGTTGTAAACCAGCGCGTTCGGGCCGTTGCCGTCGGCCACGTCGTCGCCGCTCTCCGTGGCCTGATAAGAACTCATCGCATACATGCCGGGCGAGTTGTAGAACGCATTCAAGCCGTTCACGATTGCGGCGACGGTAATCGGGTTGCTGGTTGTTTCCTGCAAGGCGAGCACGTCGAGCGGCTGGGCCGGGTCATTGCCCAGAATCTCTTCTCCAATCCCCTCGAGCACCCCGCCAGCCTGCACATTATTGGTGTTGCCGGGCGGGGCAATCAAACCCGGCAGCGGAACGGTGGCGCCATTGATGTCGCATTCGATGTTGTATGTGACGACGCGCAGGGTTCGGGTTTGGGCTGCAACGACCGGGGAAACGTCGAAGACCACGCCGAGGGCAAGGCAGTCCAGAACAAAATGAAATACGACTTTTTTTATGGGACGGCTCTTGTTGTTGACGGTTGCCGACATCTTATCGCCAGTCCGTCCGGAATCAAGGAAGAATCAACCGCCAGCGCGCAAAATGCACAAAGAATTGGACCGCCAGGCCACCACGCGCCAGGTGCTGAAATAGAAATCCAAAACCCTGGCGTCCTCCCTGTCACGCCGAAGCCTCCGGCGCAGGTGGATGCGCCCTGGCGGTTGGTCAGTCCTTTTACTTCACCGGCACCCAGGTGTCGTCCGGGTCGTAAGTGGTCATGGCCCGGGCGATTTTCGCGGTCTGGGGCCCGAGGTTCTTTTGATAAACCTTGCCTTGTTGATTGACGATGAAGGTCATCACCCCGGTGTTGCTCCATTTCTCCGGCCAGGCGACGAGGGCAAATCCGGCAATCATGCGGCCGTTGATGATGTAATCATATTTGCCGCCCGGCGCGTGTTTGCCCTGGCGGTTCAGGATTTTGAAATAGTAGCCGTGATAAGGTGCCTGCTTGTCATTGAGCATTTTTGCCGTGCGCTCATAACCCTCCACGCGGGCCTGCGCAACGAGCGGTCCCAACGGACTTAATTCCTCGCCCGGTTGATTCGTCGGCCAGAACAGGCCGTCATGAGTGCCGGGTGTGCTGTACAGGAACTGCGCGTAGGCGAGCACGCCATCCCCCAGGCGATCCTGGCCGGCATATTCGCGCTGCGCCGACACATACGCGTCGCAGACATTGATCGCGCCCGTTTCATCCATGCCGACCCGGCGGGCGAGAATCTCCTGTTTGCCGTCGGCGGTATCGAAAAACCATTGCCCTTTTTGTTTCACCAGCGGAATGGGAAAGGGCCAGCCGTCCGCCCCGATTTCCAGCGTGATGTTGGAATCCGAATTGGTGCTCAACTGTGTCTTCTCGGTCAGGCGCTGTACAAACATTTTGTATTCCTCGGTGGCCTGGACGGCGTCTGGCGAAATCAGCTTATGTCCTTCCGGTCCAAAGATTGCGTGCAGTGCGTTGGTATCATGATTCGTGGCCGCCGCCACCAGGGCGTTGACCGCTTCCGTTGGCGCGGCGAAGGTCCGTTCACCCGCCGCCGCCGCGCGCAGCGGCAATGTCAGCGCCAGGAGAGCCAGACCGGGACCGGACGCCAGCGACCAAATCCGGCTCAACCAGGAAAGGCGGTCGGGTTTCATCAGCGGCAATGTTAGTGTGGAAATCATGGGGTTGAAAGGTTCAATGCCGAGGTTGGGAACTTGAATTGTGACTGCCACCACCGCCGCCGGAGGACATCGCCGGTGCTGGCCGCGAAACCGGCTCCGAATGGGTGACGGTCTGCATGCTTTGCTGGCCGCGATTGCTATAGGCTCTTGTGTCGTGCGAACTCTGGATGCCGATGAACGTGCCGGATGATTCCGGCCGGCTGACGGGTTGAGAATATTGGACGGGAGCCGGCGCGGGCCGGGTGACGGGCGTCGAAAGCCGTGCCGCCGGGGCCGGATTCTGTCGCGGCGCTGCTGAATCGGACACGGACCGGCCTACCGTGGCAACCACGGGTTGGTTGACAACCACGGTTCGGTTATTGGCAGCGCCCCAGCCCCGGTCGCCATGTTTCGCCGCGCCTGGGCCTGGATAATTATTATGAGGATGCCAGACCGTTGTATGACCCGTGTTCTGCTGATGGGAAGGCTCATGCCACCAATTGGGCGGACGCGGATGGTCGCGACCCCACACGATGATGTGGTGGTGCCACCAGTCAAAATCGAAATTCAGCCAAATGCCAATCTGAAAACCGTCGCCGAAGGTGATGAAAGGCGGGCCGTAGCAGGTTTGATAATAGACCTGGTCCGGTTGATAGACCGGCACATAAATCACCTGCGGGTCGGCCGGAACAATTTCAATATAGCCGCCGTCATCAATCACCTGTTGCTGCGGCGTGGATTGCAGGTTGCCTTCATTGAGGGCCGAGTGGCGCAGCCGTTGGATGGAATCCATCACGTCCTGCTGTTGATAGAGAAAAGCCTGTCCCAGGTCCGTCGTCCAATTCAGGTTGTCATCCATCCATTTCAATACGTTGGGGTATCGGGCCAGCGCCTGGACGCTGGGGTCCCACGGCTGCTGGTCAATCTGGTTGGGGTCGCCGCCGCCGCTGACATAGCGGTCAGCCAGCACGATTTGAGTGGGCAGGGTCGATGCGGGCAGGATTTGGGCAATCAACGGGTCGGGATAAAGTGCGATTGGCCCCAGCAACTGGTCAAGCTGCTGATAGGAAAGCGGCTGATAGGCGGGCATCGGGGGCGGCACCGCCGTCTGCGCCCGCGCGGACAGGGCCGCGCCAGCGAACACACACAGTAAAACAGCGATTTTTAACAATGACTTCATCCGGCAACCCTTGAAATTTAATCGTCATTATCCACAGACGCAATTGGAGCCTGACAGATTACAACAAAAACCACACAAAAAAATTGAACCGCCAAGACGCCAGGCGCGCGAATAACAACCGGATACCGGAAGAAATACTGAATGCTGAAGGCTAAAAGCCAAAGGATTCACGAAAGACACGGATTCAATCTCGTCCATCGTCCTCGAAATAATTTGGAAACCGAGGACGAGGAAAATGTTTGCCTTGTTTGTGCCTGCCGCTTTCCATTCTCCACCTGCCGCGCCGTAGCTTCCGAGCGAAGGCTGGTCCTCAATCTGCCATCCTCGCCTGAAAATCTCTGCACCATGCCGGTTGCCATTGACGAACCCCGGCGGCGGGCCTAGTTTTGTGGCAGCAGACGCGTTGTGGTGAAAACTGGATAATTGGTCCAACCATGAATCCAAAGACTCAACGGCCAAAATCGGCGCTGCGAGACAATCTCTCGTGCCTGATTCAACAATGTCCCGTGGAGCTGTCCAACCCCAAAGATTGTCCCTTGTTCGCCGTTCGCAAACTGGGTCCCGCCCGGCGCCTGCGCTGGTTTAATGATCTGCCCGAGGATGATTTGGGTTATCTGAACAATTACCATTGCATTTGTGCGCAGCTAAAAATCCAATCGCGCTCCGGCCAGAATCCGCGCCCGTCCCCCTGTCCTCCGTAGTCCCGCGATGCGGGATGAAGGATGGGTGTCCCTTCCGCCTCCACCCGATTTTGACCCGGCCAGGCGAAGAATGGAAGCGAAGGCTGGCCACCCGTCACCCAAATGTCTCCACGCTGGTTATTTTCCTCTGGACAAGAGGCCCGAGGCGGAGGAAGGTGAAAATCATGAAGACCAAAAAACTCTTTGCGTTGTTCATAACCGTCACGGTTCTGTTGTCCGGTTGTGGAAAACCGGATACGAAGCTGGCATCGGAGAATGCCGACCTCAAGGCGCGCCTGCAAAAGGTCGAGCAGCAGCTTAAAGCGTCCCAGAGCCAGACGGCGGCGGCGTCACAAGGATCACAGTCCGCTTCCATCCAGGACCTGCAAAACCAGTTGGATGAAGCGCAAAAAAAGGCCGCGGCGGACGCCAACGAATTGAAGTCGGCCAACAGCCTGGTCGAAACCCAAAAGGTGAACATTGATGATTTGATGCGTGAACTCTCCAATTGCCAGCAGGCCACGGAAAAAGCCGGGAAAGCCCTGGAGCTATACCAGGACAAGGCGGCCTCGGCGATCAAGGAGTTCAAGGCGCTCAGAAGCACCCTGGGCGACCAGACGGCGAAGCTCGACGGCTACCATCAAAACTTTCTGGCCACGCAAACGGCCGTGATCAAATTGCTGGACGCACTGCCCGAATCCAAGGTCCGGCGGCAGCTGGTGACCGTGCTGGGCATGTTCACCTACATCGACAACATCTGGGTGACGGCCGACTGGCAGATGCAGGCGCGGACCCAGGATGCCCAGGCTCAATATGACAAGTTTGTGAACTTCGGCGGTCTTGGCCCGAACGACATTGTGATCAAGATGGGGAAGGACGCAATATTGGCGCCCGCAGCGCAGAAGAATGCGGTCACAGCGTCCGGTCGCGACCAGGCCATTGTTTCCACGGAAAAGGATTTGGACGTGGGACTAAAAAATCTTCAGGACCTGGTGAGCGGACAAAGCAGCTGAAACGCGCATGGGTGACACGTGACATGAATATGGTGTACCGCTAATCTTCGCTAATCAGCGTCAATCAGCGGTTAAAAATGCCTTGATCCGATCCGCCTTTCTGATGAACCCGCTCGCGATTTGTCGGAGTTGATTCTGGGCGTGCCGAAGAAAACGCCACCCATGCTTGACCAAAGGCAAGAATTCGCAGATCTTCATGCACACGGTTTGCCATGAAAATTTACCGACGTTTTAAGCCGGGGCGAGATGTGGTCCTGCATCGCGGAGATTGCCTTGATTTATTGCGTCAACTTCCGTCGGACAGTGTGGATTTGACGGTTACTTCTCCGCCATATTGTATGGGCAAAGAATATGAGCGAACCGATCACCTTCGCCATTTCATTGAACCACATTTGAGGATCCTTCCAGAAATAATACGTGTTACAAAAACCGGTGGTAGCATTTGTTGGCAGGTGGGATACCACGTAAAAAACGGAATCGTCACGCCACTGGATTTTGTTGTGAACGATTTGATGAGACAATGGCCACAAATGGTTCTTAGGAATCGGATTATTTGGACATTTGGTCATGGTTTGCATGGCAGTAATCGTTTCAGCGGTCGCCACGAAACAATTCTTTGGTACACCAAAGGTGATAATTATAAATTTAATTTGGACGACATTCGCGTTCCGCAGAAATATCCTGGCAAAAGGTATTATAAAGGCACCAAGAAGGGTAATTTCAGTTGCAATCCCCTAGGCAAAAACCCCGGCGACATCTGGGAAGTGCCGAATATCAAGGCTAACCACATCGAAAAAACCAAACATCCTTGCCAGTTTCCGGTAGCGTTGGTTCAGCGCTTGATTCGAGGTTTAACAAACAAGGGAGATGTGGTTTTGGATCCGTTTTTAGGCTCGGGCACAACCGCTGTTGCAGCAATCCTTGAATCACGCCGGGCAATCGGTGCAGAATCCAAAAACAAATATTATCGCATTGCAATCCATCGATGCCAGCAAGCTGGGGCAAACACGCTTCCATACCGAAAGTTGGAAAAACCAATTTTCGTCCCTGACCCAAATTCAGAAGTGGCAACCAACCCATTCCTTAAAAAGGGAAATTCAACTGAACCACGAAACTACGAGTTGCTGTGAAACAGAACTCTAAAGCAACATCTCGGTATAAGCGGGGAAGTATGGATATATTTCTCGGTATGCCAGAACGTCTGCCGGCTTCATCACGAATTCACGGGGTCGCCACGACGAACGGCAAGGCATGAAACCATCAAGGTGTAATCGTTCTTTCCGCGTTAGCAGCGGCACTTTAATCTCATACGGGTTGGCGACAATTGAATCCCGCAAAAATGGCAAATGCAGCTTATTGAGCGTTTGAAGTTTGCGACTGTCTTCTTCCGTTCCGATCATACCACCGACTGACAGCATTTGGTGTTGTCCGTCGGCATATACAAAATTAAGCAGAGGGAAAAAATTAACGTCATTGCGCCCGGCGAGGCCATGCTTAATCGCCCTTTCAATGATTGAAGCGTTAATCGCAACAAGCTTTGAGCGGGAAAATTGGTTATCTTTTGTAAGATTTCCCAAATAATCGCCCACTTCACTTTGGAAATATTCACGCCAGTCTCTGGCTCTGCCTTCCTTCACAGGCGGCTCTGCATCTACTGTCACGAAAAGCAATGAACCCGCTGAGAGTTGGGATGCGCCTAACACAATCGCGTCAAGAGATTCCTTCTTGATGACGTAGTCAAAGTCCAGCCAGAGAATATGTTTCCTGTCTGGTGATAATGATGGAATATAATCGCCAACATCGCCCATAAAAATCTCGATATTCCCATAAGGCTTGTTGAATCGCACTCGTGTTTCCACTTCAAGCGATCCCTCAACACTCACCATGTGCCTTATCCCCAAATATCGGCGGAACAGAATGAAGTCGATGAACCAGAGAGAACCCAAGCCTGTATATTGATAACTTGAAATTGGAAACCCGATTTCCATAAGCCGCTGAAGAACGTCGAGCAACATCCTTCGCTCAACCTGCTTGGCCGGTCGAAATTCGTAGTGAACTTTTTCGTAACTTTTGCCTGTCACACTCATTTAAGCCCTTCTTGATCCAGGAAATAATTGAATGTGTGTTCGCCAATTGCCACTGCACTCATTCTGGATTTGTTAAGGTGCTTGCGAATTTTATCCAAATCGGAATTCAGCGCGTAATACTGCACGCGCGTTGTCGGATTGGGTGGCGGAGCTGTTTTTATAACTTCAAATTGCACAGTTTTTGCAGTTGCTAACTGTGCTGGGGTAGCTTCGACAGTGTTGCGCGCAAGTTCACGCTCGACAGGCGCAGTATCATAATCGGCGCTGTATTTGCTTCGCATGAAAGCCAATACGGGCCTCGCGGCTAGCGCCATTTTGCCGCGTGTGCGCAGGTAAATTGCAGACTCACGGTTTAACGACCGCTTCGTCGTCGTCCAAGGCATTTTCATGGGGTTGGCTGATTCAAAAAATACAAGACCTATGAAACCACCATATTGGGTATGATACGCTGGCATTGGCGAGATGCCCCAACCTGTTATTTCACCCTTGTCAGCTGTAAGAACCGCCCGCCCGTTACAAATGACATACCAACCGGTCTGGGTTTGATCGTAACGTCCATCCGCGCCTGTTTTGGCCAGTGTTGCAAGAATTCGAATTTCAACCCCGTCATCCGGAAAACGCTCAAATGAAACTGTTCCTTTTGACGGCCTGGAAGTTGGAATCGGCGTCGGTTCAACCATTTGATTATTTACGAAGATTTTTACATATCGATTTAAAAAGAAGCTAAAAGTTGTTGATATTGATTTGCGTAAACTTGATTCCACCGTGCCGGTCTTCATTCGCATTTTAACTTCATCGTGCAAGCGGTTGACACGTATCCTAGTGCCAGCCTTTGCGAATGACGGTTCCGCCCGTTCCTCTTTTAGTGGGAATGTCCAATCGTCAATGGAATTATCCTTTTCGACCCAGACATCAACATCGAGTTCGCAGCTAAATCCGTTCTTAGTGGTTTGTGAAAAAACCTCAAAGTGGTTCCCAAGCTTAAACAGTGCCCGCTTTAGACCGATGCCGTATACTCCAAGCGACTCGCTCGTCCATCCGGTTGAATGGCCGAAATTAAAAACTTCATTTTGAGCATCTTTGAAGTCAATCCCTCCGCAATTATCCCGGATCTCAAATTTTGTGTCGCTTAGCGAAACGTGAATTTCCGGCAACTCTGATGTGCGCTTTTTCGTTTCCTTTTTCTCCCAAAAGACGCTGGCTACTTCAGACAAACGGAGGTGCCGACTTTTGATGAAGCCATCGACGGAATTATCAATCAAATCCAACACGCAATCTTCCAACGAAATATCTTTCGTGAACATCTGCACAAAAAAGTTTTTACGCGGGTAAGCCTTTGCCACGATCTTAAGCAGCCTGTATACACCAGATGCTTCAAATTTGATTACCCCTTGGTCGCGCAATTCTTGAAGAACGCGGCTCAGTGTTTGGTCAGGGGTTTCACCAGCAGATGCTGTTTCGGCAATAATCTGCTTGATCTCTGAATCGATCAGTTGCCGACGGGTGAACAAGGGGTTTCCAGTTCGTGAGACAAGCCGTTGAACTGCCTTCGCAGCGCTTTCTTGCCAAGTCATGGTCGGATTAGATCAAACGGCGGATCACGCGTCAACATGACTATGAGACGCAAAAATCGTTGAATTCAAAATCTTGCGGTGATCTAATCGCCGAGTGAACCTTTCCATGACCGGTGCCTTGGCGGCGGACTACCACAGCGGCGCGCAACGTGCCCGGGTCGTCACGGAATCGTGGGGTGAATCCAATCTTTACTGCCCCAATTGCTCATCCCCAAAACTGACCTGGCTGGAGCCGGGGCATCCGGCCAGTGATTATTCCTGCCCCAAATGCAGGTTTTGGTTTCAACTCAAAAGCCAGAAATCGCGCATCGGCGATTCCATCACGGATGGCGCGTATGCGGCGATGATGAGGGCATATCATAACGATGAAATGCCGAGTTTCTATTTCATGCAGTATGAATTGATGACGTGGCGTGTCAGGAATTTATTGCTCGTTCCGCACTTCGCATTTCCACCATCAGCAATTATCAAGCGTAACCCAACAACGCCCAAAGGCCGGGGCAAACCTTGGGTTGGTTGTAATTTTGCCCTGAACCGCATCCCCGACAGCGCACGAATTCCCGTGATAAATGAGGAAGCTATCACGCCGCCGGCAGCGGTGCGGCAGCAATATCAACTGGTCCGCAAACAAGTTGAAGGATTGACGGTGAAACAGCGTGGTTGGCGGTTGGACGTGTTGCGTGTCATCCAGTCACTTGGGAATGCTGAATTCTCAACCTCGGACGTTTACGCCTTCGAGCGCGAGCTGGCACAACTGCATCCTGACAACGACCACGTTAAAGCGAAGATTCGCCAGCAACTTCAGGACTTGCGCGACCGGCAATTACTTTTGCACATTGATCGCAATCGCTGGCGTCTGCCGTGAAGGTATTTAATCAGTTTGCGTCGGGCAGTATGTTATTCGACACCAAGCTTGGAGTGCTACTTGACTCCGAACATGTGGAACATATCTCTTCGACCCTCAAGCGTGATTGCGTATTCCCCAGTTTCCGGGTTCTCAAGCGTTATCAAGTACGAGCTCTGTCCGTATTTCGTTGCGTTGAAGGGCAGGAATTTTATGTCTGCAACTTTCGCCCCGCTTACAATCTTCCCCGAAAAGATTTCAAGAGTCCTCATATCCTTCTCACTTTTCAGTCTAAATATATTAATGACAGAGACTGGATCGACAGAGTTATCTGCAACTTTGACAATGAACTGGATCTTTTCCTTCTTATCAATCTGCACTGGTGAGGATGCCCCTTGTACATAGTTCTTAGCGGTCGACTTGCCAGCAAAAAAGCCGACAACTGGCACATACGATGCCCCGTTTGCGCTTGCGCTCATCGATGCCGTTTGTTGTTCCAGTTTGACACCCGCACCTGCTGAATCATTAACAAAAACAATCGTTCCGGAGAATTCAGGTTCTGTGACCTTAATTTGAGCATTTGTTCCGGAGGATTCGGGCGCTGTGACCTTGTCTTGAGCATTTAGGAATTCACAACTCAGCAATGATATTAGAAGTAAGAGAGTTTTCATCTGACATTTCCCATTTGGTTTCTTGCCCACGACCACCGTGGACAACTTTCGCAATTGTCTTCCCTCGCCACAGTCTTGCAAGCCCTTTTTTAGTCCGTAAACGGATCGTTTTTTGATATTGGCATATTGAGCACTCCCGCGAAGACCGGACACCGAATCTGCTCCTGATGCGCTACGCCCTGGCGACCTGGGCAGTTCGCGACCTGCTCCTGATTCCGTCGTTCATGTTTTCCGAGTCAGCCGTCATCAAGCGCCCTCCGCTTTCACCCACAGCCCGGCGCGCCGGCTGGGTGGGCTGCAACCTGGACCTGCACCGCATCGCGCCCGAAGCCCGGATTTTCATCGTCAGGACGATTGCGCCGCAGAGTAGCGCAGCCGTTACGGCTGCATCGCATCCGGATTCATCTCCCGGCAGGCGGGACGCCTGCGCTACTTTAATTGCCACGCCGGAGGAAGTGCGGGAAAAATTCAAGCGGGTCAAACCGTTGAAGGATATTTCCGTCACCCAACGCGGCTGGACACTCGACGTGTTGAACATCGTGCGACGGCTGGTGGATAGTAGGAGACGAGGTGACGAGTCTGGGTCCGCGGGCGGGAAGGGAACTCGCCTCCTTACGTCGTCGCCTACTGGGACTTTCACCACCGCCGATGTCTATGCCTTCACCCGCGAACTGGAAAAACTCCATCCCGACAACCGGCATGTGCGCGATAAAATCCGCCAGCAGCTCCAAGTCCTGCGTGATGCCGGTTTACTTTTGCACATCGGGCGGAATTGTTGGCGTCTGCCGTGAATTGCTAACTTAGTTCCTTGCCGGTGGCAACCTGCCCAGGCTGCAAAAATGTTTTGATGAGTTCGCCATCGCCGCAAACAGTCATGCCCGAAAATTTCTTGAACCATGGACCGTCCGGCACTTCCGGCTGGGTATCCAGCCATTCAGCCAGCAATCCAAGCTGGTCAGCGGAAATGTTCCGGGATTTGATCCGATCGAGCAGATGCGCAAACAGGGGTCGGGGCAGGTGGCTGCGCTGGATGCGGGCCATGGCTAGTTGCCGTAGAAGCCGTGAACCAGGGCGGATTTTAATTTTTCAACTTCGGCGGGGTCATCGGAATCAACCATGCGTTGGGCGAGTGCCGACAATTCTTTTCCCGCAAGCTGACGTGTGCGCGCCAGTTCGACGGCGAACTGGATGACCCGGGATTGTTCGCCGGGAGACAGGTGCTTAATTTCTTCAATGACGCCGGTTGCTGTCATGTCCAAAAGATACTGGAAATATCACGTCGTTCAAATGCATTTTTCAAGGGCTTCCGCCTTCACCCTGTTTCGGCGCGGCAAGTCGCCGGAAACGGGTCGGTTCTTGATATTCGCATATTGAGCACTTCCGCGAAGACCGGACACCAAATCTGCTCCGGCTTTGATTCCGCCTTCATCCGATTTCCGTCTTTGCGTGCTCCCGTCTTCACTGAGTTACGCCGCGGCAAGTCGCCGAGATAAGCTGATTCCGGCGCGACAAGGCGCTACGCCCTGGCGACCTGGGAAGTTCGCGACCTGCTCCTGATTCCGTCGTTCATGTTTTCCGAGTCAGCCGTCATCAAACGGCTCGTCGCGTCGAAGCGGAGTGAAGACGGAAAGCCGCTGGCGACCACCGCGCGCCGGGCCGGGTGGGTTGGATGCAATATAGACCTGCACCGCATTGCGCCCGAAGCCCGAATTTTCATCGTCAGGACGATTGCGCCGCAGAGTAGCGCAGCCGTCACGGCTGCATCGCATCCGGATTCATCTCCCGGCAGGCGGGACGCCTGCGCTACTTTAATTGCCACGCCGGAGGAAGTGCGGGAAAATTCAAGCGGGTCAAACCGTTGAAGGATATTTCCGTCACCCAACGCGGCTGGACGCTCGACGTGTTGAATATTGTGCGACGGCTGGTGGAAAGTAGGAGACGAGGTAACGAGTCTGGGACCGCGGGCGGGAAGGGAACTCGCCTCCTCACGTCGGCGCCTACTGGGGAATTCACCACCACCGACGCGTACACCTTCACCCGCGAACTGGAAAAGCTCCATCCCGATAATCGGCATGTGAAGGATAAAATCAGGCAGCAACTCCAAGTTCTGCGCGATGCCGGCCTATTGCTTCATCTCGGTCGGGGTGAATGGCGATTGCCGTAACAACTCTTCCTTCGAACAGGAGGCAACGGAGGAAGCAGAGTTTTCTTTTCTATTTTCCAGAAGGTCTCTGTTAACTCTGTTTGCTTCTGTTAAAACGTTTTGGAAACGCGTGAAATGGGTCGGTTCTTGATATTGGCATATTGAGCAATTCCGCGAAGACCGGACGCCGAATCTGCTCCTGATTCCGTCGTTCATGCCAACCGCCAAGGCGCCAGGCGCGCGAAGGAGTGGCGGGTTTGGAAACCAAACTCCGTCCTCCGATGTTTTCACCGTTTTACTGGGATTATGCCGCATTCTGGCAATGAAACTGCTGGCAAGGCTGGCACTTGTTTAAGGTTTAACCGAAAAATTATTATATGAATATCAAACACAACATTCTCGTATCACTCACCACCATGGCGCTGGCCGCTCATGGCCAGGTGACAGTGAATTTCGACAACACGGTTCCGTCGGGAAATTTTACCGCTTGGAGCAACCCCTATATTGAATCGGGTTTCTCCTTTACGGCGCAGAACACGGGTAATATCGATTTTTTGAACAGCACCGTTTTCGGGCTGGAGTCGTACAATAATACGGACTTCGTGAACAGCCAGGGCGATGTCATCACCATTGTCAAGCAGGCGGGCGGCGAGTTCGCGTTCGATTCCGTCGCCATCGGCGAAAACAACACCACGGGCAGAAACATCAGCATCCTGGGCTATATTGGCGTGACCCAGGTGGCCAGCCTCAGTTACACGACCACGGCGGGCGGTGCGTTTAGCGGCCCGGCAAGTTGGAGCCTGGTGGATTTGCCTTCGGGTTTCTCGGATGTGGATAAAGTGACGATTTCTCTCGGCACGATGAGTTATTCTGCGGGGTTCGACAATTTTACGTTCAGCCCCGTCCCCGAACCGTCCACGCTGGCGTTGACGGCCTTGGCCGGAGCCGGTCTGTTGCTTTTCCGCCGTCGCCGAGTTTAACCGCTTTCATTGAATTAGATCAACCCTGCCGGGCCAAAATCCGGCAGGGTTTTTGATTTAGTGAGCAGGTTTTCAAAACGGGTCGAAAACGAGTCGATTCTTGATGCTGTCAAAAAGGGGTCCTTGGTATTGACACAAACCGGTACCGGAACGGATATTTGAACGCCATCCGCGAAGACCGGACACCGAATCTGCTCCGGCTTTGATTCCGCCTTCATCCGATTTCCGTCTTTGCGTGCTCCCGTCTTCACTGAGTTACGCCGCGGCAAGTCGCCGAGATAAGCTGATTCCGGCGCGACAAGGCGCTATGCCCTGGCGACCTGGGAAGTTCGCGACCTGCTCCTGATTCCGTCGTTCATGTTTTCCGAGTCCGCCGTCATCAAACGGCTCGTCGCGTCGAAGCGGAGTGAAGACGGAAAGCCGCTGGCAGCCACCGCGCGCCGCGCTGGGTGGGTGGGATGCAACATAAACCTGCACCGCATCGCGCCCGAAGCCCGAATTTTCATCGTCAGGACGATTGCGCCGCAGAGTAGCGCAGCCGTCCCGGCTGCATATTTGGATTTACCGGCGGGCAGGCGAGACGCCTGCGCTACATTTATTATTCCGCCGGAGGAAATGCGCGCCCGTTACGCCCGGCTCAAACCCATCCGCGAAATCAAAACCCCGAAAGTTTTCGGGGCTGGACGCTGGATGTGCTGGACTATTTTTTGCTTTACGGTCCTGCAACACCCCGGACCGGCGGGCAAAACGTCAAATCAACCCTGCTCGAAGCCGAATCAACTTTACAACTCTGAATCACCGTTGTTTGGAAAAAAAAAACAATCCTGCAACGCTTTGAATTGGTCCTGTTTTCCAATCTGCAAGACTGCAATGCCTCATGCGGTTTTATTTTGGTCATTTCAATGCGGTCTTTGTTCAAAACAATTTCGTTTATGTCATTTCAACGCTGCAAAATGGGCCTGCTTTGCAACCACCTTCCCGACAGGTGCTTAATCCGTGTCATTTCAACGTTGCATCGACCCATTTCAACACTGTTTTAACACGTAGCCGCATTGCAATGCGCTGAATCACACTGCTACTACCAAATCGCCGTTGTTTCCGGCAAAACAACCCTGTCGGGCGTTGAATCAGTCCACCAAGAGTCAGATGATTGTTTTTGGGATCAAAACACTCCTGCAAAATGTCTCAACCGATATGCAATGAGTTTTTTTAAGCTGATGGAGCGGGTTGTTCACCTGCAACGTCCGGTTTTAACTTGCGCCGGGCCGGCAGGCGAAAAGGGGTCAGTCCCGCATAATCGCATATTCCCCTTACTGTGAACTTTTTTTACCACGAAGTCGCCAGGCACGCGAAGGAGTCAGCCCGCAGATTGCGCCGATTAACACAGATAAAGACATCTGTGAAAATCTGTGTTCATCTGTGGCTAAAACCCCGGCGTTCTCCGCGTCCTGGCGGTTTAATGCCCATGCTGCTCCACATCAAGCGCGGCATCTGGCGTCTGCCGTGACACGGTGAAAAAAATGGCCTCGGGGGGTTGCGTTGCTATACTCCGTTGCATGAAATCTTGTCCGGGAAAATTGCACTGGGCTTTTCTGCTTCTCCTGATGGTTTGTTCGTCTTGCATGTCACCCCAGAGACAGGCGGAGTTGTATTACAAGGCCGGGGTCCACTATTCACAATCTGGTTATCAGTCCGATGCCATCATCGATTTTTCCCATGCCATCGAGTTAAATCCAAAATACGGCGACGCGTATTTTGCCCGAGGGACACTCAAACTGGCACTCCAGCACTTCGAAGCAGCCATAAATGATTATGACAAGGCCATTGAATTGAATCCCAGCAACGAACCGGCCTTATATTACCGGGGTTTGTGTAAGTTTGGTCTCAAGGACGCCAAGGGCGCAATTGCCGATTTCAGCGCAGCCATCGAACTGAACCCCGATGATGCGAACGCCTACGAGTATCGGGGCCGGGCGCAGGCAATTTTACGGGATCGGAATGATGCACTGAATGATTTCAACAAGGTCGTTCAGTTGGGCCCACAGGAAGCGACAGCCTACCGAAATCGGGCTGCCGTGGAAGTCATGCAAAAAGAGTGTGAAAAGGCGATGGCGGATATTTCCAAGGCCATCGAGTTGGACGACCATGATGCATT
>JBEKSU010000055.1:0-16791 GCA_049516755.1 Verrucomicrobiota bacterium
AATGGCAAAGCGGACGTTTTGGGCAACTGCGTGTTGAGCAACTGCACGATGCAGACAAACTAAACGAGGATTATTTCTGCAAGGATCATGGTTGATCTCTGCAGACCTTGAAGTTTCAAGGGACTTGGCAACGTGGTTGCCAAGTCCCTGTTCTTTTTGCTAAAGTCCAATCGTGTTTGAAAATGACTTTAAACCATGAACCAGATAGAAACTGCTTCAGCCCGGTCCCGGCTTTCAAGACCGGTTTTGGTGATTTGCGCGGGAATTGTGTTCGGAGCGGTCTGCTTTTTTGCCGGCCGCCTTTCCATCCGTCTGGCGGCATCCAGTTCGGATTCGAAGACAGCGAGTGAGTCCGGACAATTGCCGGCAAACACCGGCAAACTTCATGACGCAGCGGTCATCGCTGCCGCCGCTAACATTCAAACCAACCCGGCAGCGAAGACATCGTCGGAATGGGATGAAAACAGGTGGCGCGAGTTGATGTCCCAGCCCGGCACCGTGGCGCGCAACGCCGCGCTGACGGAAATGCTGAGAAAGCTGGCGGCCACCGATCCCAAGCGCGCAATGGCACTGGCCCAGGCCGAAGGCAATCTGAAATTGCGCGCCGACCTGAGGCAGGCGGCGTTGAGCGGCTGGGCCAGCACGGCCCCGGGGGATGCATCCGATTGGGCGCTCGCCTTGGGCACTCCCAGTGAACGAAGCACGGCGATGAGTACGGTGTTTGCAAGCGCCGCCGCCGCCAATCCTGATGAAGCGGTGCGGGTGGCCAAACAATTGATGGAACAGGGTGTTGACGGGGTCGAGGGTTATGGTTCCTCCCTGATTGACGCCCTGTGTGCAGCGGGAAATTTCGCAACCGCCGCCCAATTTGCTGCGGGTGGCGATGCGGGGGAGCGCCGGGGCTGGCTGGGGGAAATGTATTCGCAATGGGCGGGACTACAGCCGGAACAGGCTGCGGTTGCCGCCATGGCCATCAATGATCCGGACATCCAAAATGCAGCTTTGCATGGGGTCATCGGCGGCTGGGCGGAAGCGGACCCGGCGGCCTTGACCCAGTTTCTGAGTACAACACCGCCCGGTAGCGACCGCGGGCAGATGATGGGCCAGGCTTTGTGGAACTGGGTGAAAATTGATCCGGCGGCGGCGGCGGATTGGATCAACAACAGCGACATGGGCGCGGATTTGGATCAAGGCATATTGGCGGTGGCAAGCAGGGACTTGTCCGAGGATAATTATACGCCGAGTACGGCGGTAAGCTGGGCGGAGAGCATCAACGACGCCGCGTTGCGTTCGGAAGCCTTGCGGAATGTGCTGCGCAACTGGTTGTTCATTGACCGGGCCGCTGCGACGAGTTATTTCAACACAACCACGGACCTCCTGCCCGCCGACCGGGAACAGATTGGCAGTATGATCTCAGATCTCAGCGGCAACACCGCGCAATGATGAACGAATCGCCGGTTGACCATTCAAACGGATCTGCCTCCGTTGCGTCTCCCGTTCGATTGCCACTGATGGCGTTTGTTGACTCGCCTGTCTTCCGGCTGCGCGCCGTTTGCATCGTGTTGTTTTGCGGCACCCTGTTGCTCTTCAGCCGCGCGGTGGGCCACAGTTTTCTCGATTGCGACGATCCCGATTATGTCACCGGGAACGTCCACGTGCAGGCCGGCCTCACCTGGGCGGGTGTGCGATGGGCTTTCACCTCGGGAGCGGCCGCCAACTGGTTTCCGCTCACATGGCTTTCACACATGCTGGACTGGCAGCTTTTTGGCAATGACCCGCGCGGCCATCACGCCACAAACATCCTCTGGCACGCGCTCAGCGCCGTCATGGCATTTCTGGCGTTGCGGCGGCTGACGGGAGCGTTCTGGACGAGCGCCGTGAGCGCCGCGCTGTTTGCCTGGCATCCGCTGCGGGTGGAATCGGTCGCCTGGGTCGCCGAACGCAAGGATGTATTGAGCGTTTTCTTCGGCTTGCTGGCTCTCTGGGCCTATGCGCGATACGCGGAGGAGTTCAAAATCCGGGGTCCAAAGTCCAAAGTCTT
This sequence comes from Verrucomicrobiota bacterium, assembly GCA_049516755.1. GTDB lineage: Bacteria > Verrucomicrobiota > Verrucomicrobiia > Limisphaerales > UBA11358 > UBA11358. Next base: position 2,042 of record JBEKSU010000055.1, read on the forward strand.
TTACGGCCTGACCCTGCTGGCCTTTGCCCTTGGGTTGATGTCCAAGCCAATGCTGGTCACGCTCCCCTTCCTCTTGTTGTTACTCGACTGGTGGCCGTTGGGCAGACTGTCAGGTGTCGAGTGTCAGGTGTCAGGTTCTGGTTCCGCAGTCACGCGTCACGCGTCACGCATCACGCTCTTCGGTCTGGTCGTGGAAAAGCTGCCATTTTTTTTGCTCTCCGCCGCGTCATGCATCGTCACCTACCGGGTGCAAAAAGCCGGCAACGCCGTCGATGAATCGCTTGGTCTCGGGACGCGGTTTGCCAATGCCGTGGTTGCGGTCGCCGGTTATCTCGGGAAGTTTTTCTGGCCGTTCAACCTGGCGGTGGGTTGCCCGTTACCGGATCACCGGCCGGTCACAACCGTGGCCGGCGCGGCGTTGTTGGCCCTGGTCATCACCGGCCTGGCGTTGTGGCAATGGCGGCGGCGGCCCTGGTTGTTCACGGGCTGGTTCTGGTTTCTAGGCATGCTCGTGCCGGTGCTTGGAATTGTGCAGGTGGGATTGCAAGCCATGGCCGACCGTTACACCTATCTGCCGATCCTCGGATTGCAACTGGCGCTGCTCTGGACATTGCGTGAGGTGGCTTTGTTGCATCCGCAGATGCGCAGACTCGCGCCATCGGCAGTTGCGGTGATGCTCATCCTTTGCGCGGCCCGCACCTGGAATCAACTCGGCGTCTGGCGAAACTCAAACACGCTTTATGAGCACGCGCTCGCGGTGACGAAAGATAATTACCTGGTTCACGGTTATCTCGCCACAACCCTGTTGAACGAGGGGCACTTTGATGAAGCCAGCTTCCATTTCCGGCGCGCGATCGAAATCAAGCCCGATTACGCCGCTGCGCGCCACCGGCTCGGTGTGACTCTTGAAAAAATGGGCCGGACGAACGAAGCATTGACGATTTACTTGGAGCTGTTGAAAATCAGGCCAAACTACGCTGCCGCCCACTATAATGTCGGCATCATTTTGTTGAACCGGAATCTGCCGGCGGAGGCACTGGCTCATTTTCAGGCTGCTTTGCGCAAGAATCCCAACCATGACTCCGCACACGTGGCGCTGGGGATCGCAATGGCGCGGCTCGGCCGCCCGCAGGAAGCCATCGCTGAATATGAAAAGGCACTGGTCCTCAATCCGTTCAATGCCGAAGCGTATTTCAACCATGCCAACGCCCTGGTCTCGCTCAACCGCGACCAGGAAGCGTTGGAACGCTACGAGAAGGCCCTCCAACTCGATCCGGACTTCGAGGAAGCACACTGTAATTATGCCAATCTGCTCCGGAAACTTGACCGCCCGGATGAAGCCTGCACGCACTATCGCCGCGCGATCCTTTTAAAACCAAATGATGCCAATGCGCATTTTGGACTCGGAGCGGCTCTGGAAGAGCTGGGCCGGACCGACGAAGCGCTGGCCAGTTACATCAAGGTGGTGGAACTCGATCCAGGCTACACCGATGCCCAGTACAACATCGGCGTCATTCTGTTGAACCAAAATCATCCTGCGTCAGCGGTGGCTCATTTTCAAGCTGTAGCGGAGAGTCAACCCGACTATACCGCTGCGTATGTGGGGCTGGGGCTGGCGGCGGAACAACTCGGTGATTTTCCGGAGGCCATCGTTTCGTACGAGCAGGCCCTGCGATTGGACCCAAACTTCCCCGGCCTGTCAGAGAAGCTGGCCCAAGCGCGCCGCGAGGCGGCGGCCAGTCATCCCCCAGGCAAAGAGTAAACCTTACTTGCTCTCCGGCCCAGATGTTGCCGGGGATGTAGGTGCCGCATTGTCCGGGATTGGCGTGTCTTTGACGTCCGCCACTTCGATCTCATAAATCAGGGTCGAATAAGGAGGAGCGCCATCGTAGGCTTGGTCTCCATAACCGAGCGATGGGGGAATGTAGAGCTTGATCTTGCCGCCTTTGTTGATTCTTTGCAGGCCCTCGGTCCAACCGGCGATGGGCCATGGGCCGGGGGGATTTTTGAGCTCGACGTTGTACGTGTCTCCTCCCTCGGTTTGGTCGAAAACCTTGCCGTCAAGCAGGCGACCGACGTAGGTGATTTCCACGGTCTTTCCCGCTTTCGGGTAAGGGCCGGTACCGGGCTTGAGAATTTCGTAACGAAGGCCGCTGGGCATTCCGACCACATTTGTGTTCTTCTTCAGTTCGGCAAAGAACGCTTCCGATGCAGCAAGCTGTTTCTGTTTGAGAGCCTGCCAGGCCTGTTCCCGACGGTTCGCGATGAACTTTTCAACATCCGGCTGGATTTTTTCCAGGTCACAGGGCGGCGGCTGTCCTTTGACCCCGGCCACCAGGCCCTTCATGAGCAGGGAGAGCTCACCCTCGTTAAACCCGAGAATGGAAACCGGCGTTTTCCGGGCTATTTTCCAGCCCCAGGTTTCTATGATCTGCTGTTCGGAATAGCCGGAAGGCGGCGTCGGCTCCGCTTCGGGCGCGGCCGGGAGCAACGTGTCCTCGAGCACGTCATCCGGGGTTTCCTTGATGTCCAGGAGTTCGACAACATAAACCATGGTCGATCCGGGTTGAATGCCATACATGGCAACTTCGCGTTCGGATGGCGGAGACGAAACGTAAAGCTTCATCAAGCCGCCCTTGTTGATATTCTGGATGCCTTCGTACAAATAGCTTTCAAAACGATTGGTCCAAAGCACCTGATCGATCGGCCCCATCTGGGTGAACTCGGTGCCGTCGAGGAGATGCCCGAGGAAATGCACGTTCACCGTTTGTTGCGGCTTCGGACAAGGGCCGGTGCCGGGCCTGACGATCTGGTAACGAAGGCCATCCGGCAGCTTGACGACGTTTGTATTCTGGTCCAATTCGGCGAAGAACTTATCCGCCTCCGCCCGGTTCTTTTCAGTAATGGCACGCACGATCTTTTCCCGACGCGCCTTGGCCATCTTTTCCACGTCCGGCATGATTTTCCCGTACGGATACGGAATCGGCCCGCCTTTGAAGCCGGCCGCCGCACCTTTCGAGAACGCGGCGAGTTCGGCTTCGCTGATCTCGATTTTGTCCACACCCCTTTCCTGGGCGATGATCCAGCCCCACGTCTCGATGATCTGCTGTTCGGAGAAGGTCTGGCCAGCGGCCGTGTCCGGCTTGGCCGGGACGGGCGCGGATGTTGATGTGGTTTTCTCGGACGCGAGGCTGACGCAAAGTCCCAACGCGAATACGCCGGCAACAAATTTAACGGTCAATTTCATACGGTCATTGATTGCAATGCTTCACGGACAATGAAAAACATTTTGCCGAAATCGCAATGGATGGCAAATTTTTTGAACAAGGGATATCGGACGATGAATAATATCGACCGCGGTGCGCAATAAGAGTCAAAAAAAGCTGGCGAATCGTTCAAGATGGATTGTTGTAAATTACTGATTTAAAACGAGTAAAGAAAACAAAGTGACTTTGGCATTCGGGTTGCGTTGAGGACCCGGATGGAGGTTTTTCGGCGCATATTTTTGTTTTGCTTCGAGGCATTCGGCGGCAAGGCGGCAACTCCGCCAAAGACGGCGGCAACCCGGGATATGCGGTTTGATGCCATCCGTGGCCTGTTGTTGATCTCAATGGCCACGATGCATGTTCCCACGTTGGTTTCCCATTTTCTGAATGAGCCTCTGGGTTTCATGAGTGATGCCGAAGGCTTCATTTTTCTCAGCGCCTGCATGGCCGGGCTGGCCTACGGCAAAACTTACAAGCAGACGGATTGGTCGGCGATGTCCCGCCGGGTCTGGCATCGCGTCAGACAAATCTATTTTATTCATCTGGCGGTGCTCCTGCCGGTGGTGTCGACTGCCTGGGGATTCGCCGGTCGAATGGCACCGCTGGCCAATCATTTTCATGATTTTCTCGTTCATCCTTGGGGAAGTCTGGCGCTGATCCCCCTTTTGCTCCATCAGCCGCCATTGTTCGACATTTTGCCGCTTTATATCGTCCTGTTGAGCGTGACGCCGCTGTTGCTGGCGCTAGCCCGCCGTCGCGGCTGGGGAATTGTGCTGGCGGTCTCGGTCTGCGGCTGGATCGCCGCGCAATTAAAATTGGACACGTGCTTCATCAGCAACCCATCGGGGTTGCTTCCCTTGCGCTGGGGTTCGTTCCATTTATTGGCCTGGCAGCTGGTTTGGGTCAGCGGCCTGGCCCTCGGAGAATCCACGTTGCGGCGGCCGATTTTCTCCGGCAAATGGCGGTTTGGTCTGGCGGCCATCTCTGTTCCCATCGTACTGGCGGGCTTTTTGGCACGGCACGGGTTTTTGTCGTTAAATCCCGATTGTTTCCTATGGATTGACAAGTGGTCGCTCGGGCCGTTGCGGCTGCTCAACTTCGCGGGCTGGGTCGCTTTTTTGCTGGCTTGGAATCCACACGTGCCGGCGCGTCTGTTGGCGCCTGCCGCGCTTTTGGGACGGCATTCATTGGCCGTGTTTGCCTTCCATTTGCCGCTGGTTGTTGCCGCCTCGACCGTCGTTCAATTGGTTCCCCTGTCAAATTTCTGGCAGATCGGGGTCAGCCTTTCGGTGATCGCCACGCTCTTCCTTTGGGCGACGTGGCTGGAATACACTCCCCGCCCGCCCGCTCCGGCGGTGATACCCTTCGTTCCGTTGTGCCGATTGCCCCTCCGGACCCGCATTCGATCCGTGGAATTATTTCCGGAGGTTCCGGTCAGGTCCTGGACTTCGAGGATTCGTGCAAACGCGCGGACAGCTTACGCGTGACCGGGAGCAATTTTTGAAGGGAAAATTTCTTATTCATCTTTTGTTTATTTGCTTCCCTGATGAAATGGCAGTCCCTGCGCGTAGAACTTCAACTCGATGCTGATCTGCCCCGCCAGATCTTTTTGTCCCGCTGCCTGCGCCAGTTCAATCGCCTTTTGAGCACTTTGCATGGCGTTACTGAATCGCCCGGCCTCGGCGTAGGCGGCGGCGAGAGTGTAGAGAACGATTGGGTTTTCTCCGCCGGTAAGCTGATTCGCCTGTTGGGCCAGTTTCACCGCTTTATTGCCATCGCGTAGCGCTGCCTGCGAAGTCGTCGCCAGCAACCAGGCCAGGTCAATTTGGGCATCCGGATTTTCCGGTTTGATTTGCAGGGCTTTTTGGTATTGAACAATTGCTGCGTCCAAGCTTCCCTTTCGGGCCAGAGCACAGCCGAGATTGTGGTGCGCGTCCGCATCGTCCGGTTTGATTTGCAGGGCTTTTTGGTATTGAACAATTGCCTCGTCCACACTTCCCTTTTGGAAAAGAGCGGAGCCAAGGTTGTTGTTGGCGTCCGCGTAGTCGGGTTTGATTTGCAGGGCCTTTTGGTAATGGGCAATCGCTTCGTCCGCTTCGCCTTTTTGCAGAAGAGCGTTGGCGAGACTATTGTGGATTTCCGCGCCGCCGGGTTTGATTTGCAGGGCCTTTTGGTAATGGGCAATCGCTTCGTCCACTTCCCCCTTTTGGAGCAGAGCGTTGCCGAGGTCGCAGTGGATTTCCGCGTCGTCCGGTTTGATTTGCAGGGCCTTTTGGTACTGGACCATCGCTTCGTCCACTTCCCCCTTCTGGAGCAGGGCATTGCCGAGGTTGTTGTGGATTTCCGCGTCGCCGGGTTTGATTTGCAGGGCCTCTTGGAAATGGGTGATCGCTTCATCCACCATTCCCTTTTGTCGAAGAGCGTCGCCGAGGTTGTTGTGGGCCTGGACGTTTTCAGGATCACAGGCAAGCGCGTGGGTCCATAGTAATTCACTGTTCCGCCAATAAGAGGTCTGGATTGACGCACATGCCATCAACGCCGTTATCACCACGGCCGCCGTCGCAATACGCCACTGACAACGGTGATGCCATGAAATGGTCAAATCGCTGGCCGCCCAGGCCACCATCAGATACAGCCCGATCTGCGGCACGTAGGTGAAACGGTCCGCCACCGGCGTGTTGCCAACCTGGACCAGCCCGATCACCGGAATCATCGTGCCCAAATACCAGAACCAGCCCACCGCCAGATACGGACGGGACTGGATTGCCCAAAGAACCAGCAGCGTGATGCCCGCCAGCAACAAAACACTCAGCACGACCTGGAAAACAGAGAACGTGGGAGGATACGGATACAATACCGTCAAACCCTCCGGCCAGAGGATGTCACGAAGGTATCCCACATAATTGACAATTACCTTGGCCAGCCGCACCCCCAGCGGACTCTGCTGGAGCGTTGTTATCGAATTCAAATTCTTTTGTCCAAGATAGGTCACCACACTCGATACCACCGCCAGCAGCAACAACGGCACTTTCTCGAAGACCAACCGGGCGGCGCGCTTGAGTGGCCAGGTCAACGGCCTGCCGCCAGCGGCTTGAGTAATTGAAATCCGTTCCAGCGGCCAATAATCCAGCAATAACAGCGCAAAGGGCAGCGTCACCAGCATCGGCTTGCTCATCAGCCCCAGCCCATAACAAACCAGGAACAGCGCATAACGCCGCCAGCCGGGTTTGACCACGTACTCGACATAAGCTCCCATCGTCAGCAGCCAGAAAAACGTGCTCAACACGTTCTTGCGTTCCGCCACCCAGGCCACCGACTCCACATCCAACGGATGAATGGCAAACACCGCCGCCACCAACGCGCTCGCCCATAGCGCACCCGCCTGCCGGGCCGAAGCGCTTTCCAAAGCCGCTTTGCCACCAGTACCAGGTTGTGGCGCGGAAGACGATGAGAGGGGAAGGTTGTTGCCGCGAAGGCCAGTCATCCGCCGCAGCACCAGGAACAGGAGCAGGGCATTGGCCGTGTGCAGGAGCACATTGGTCAGGTGATGGCCGCCGGCCTTCAGACCCCAAATTTGACAATCCAGCATGTGGGAGAGCCATGTCAGCGGGTGCCAGTAGGCGGAAGACGCGGTGGTAAAGGCCCAAGCCATCCCGTGCAACGTCAACCCGTGAATGACCTGCACGTTGTTATACACATACTCGTCGTCGTCGAAGTTGACAAAGTCGTGATGCAGCGTCTGGCCGAAGACCAACCAGATCGCTGCCACCAGAAAGATGCAGACCATCGGAACCATCCAGCGGTTCAAACCAGCCGGCGGGTTCGAATGCGCGGCGGGGGCTTTTCCCGGCCTGACTTTCGTCTCCGATCTTCGACTCATGAGGTTGGATAATCCCGCTATTTTAACCGGACTGTCCAGCCGAAGTTTCGTTGGAATACCAACGGGAAATGTTCCGCCTGTCGAAAACGGGAAGAGCTTGAATATTTTCAGGTTTCATGTGGCGGCAAACCTCAAACCGGATTGTTGGCAACATCAGGGTGGCCCGATGGAGGCAAATCAAGCCGGGTTTGTTGCCATTAGCTAAAACACGCAAGCACTAACAATAAGAATATCTAAAATCGTGCATTCTTACACATTGTTTAAGAGAAAACCCTTGACCGCGTCGAAAGACTGCACTATAAACGCACCTTAAGCAAAAAGTAAATACCTCTTACCTGAAAAGTGGGGGGGCTGGAAGTGGGGAAGTGTCTATGGTCGGACTGGATATTCTTGGAAAGTCGCTTAATACGCTTGGGAGGGTCGGGCAGTTCCAGGCGCAAGGTGAGGGTTATACACTGATTACGGCCTGTTCAAGGTCGAATAAATCCAAGCAGAAACACCGGAAGGGTTGTTTGCGCCATCCCTTGGCCCTTTGCCGCAGATGGTTTTGGCTGTTTTTGCCATCTTATGTTTTATACCCCGATTACGATATTCAATTGCGAGGAACATTCCTTGGCGCCCCTTTTACCCTGTAGTTCGGAGTAGGGTAAGAACCAACAAAAAAACAAACAAAATAGGAGATACAGTATGTCATTAACCAAAACTCAAAAATGCATAGGTGTAATCGCGGCTGTCGCCGTGCTTGGTTCAGCAGTGGCCAAAGCAGACATTGGCAATACCATCAACAATGCGAAGACCGGGACAACGGTCACGGTTTCCGGCACGTACTCGGTGGCGGAAGAGGTCCATGTGCCCAGCGCCGTGACGATTAAAGGGCCGGCCACGTTCAACTTTACCACCGGCAGCGGGACCACCGCCGGCTTGTATTGCAGTTCGGGCAGCGGCCAAAAGATTCAAAGCATCACGGTGACCGGCGCGAATCACGGTATCTATGTCACTTGCGGAAGCGTCCAGGTCACTTCCTGCTCGGCACACAACAACTGGAATACCGGCATCCAGGTTTCAGACAGCGGCGGGGCAAACTGCACCGTTTCGGGCTGCACCTCGTATGACAACGTTGACAAAGAATCCGGCGGAGGGAATGCCGATGGTATCTGCGTCAAATCTGGTGCTGGCTCAGGCAACAAGGTCAGCAATTGCACCGCCTATAGCAACTCCGATGACGGTTTCGACTATGAGAAGGATACCGCTACGGTTGTCTCCACCGGCTTGGTGTCCTACAATGAAGGCTCCTATGACGGGTACCAGGGCAATGGCAATGGCATCAAGATGGGCATCGGTGGCGATAATCTTGCCCACTCGTACACCAGCTGCACTGCTTATAACAACACCGCCGGCAACTCGCCGCACGGATTCAGCACCAACGGCAACACCGGCAAGATTCACCTGACCAGCTGCCACAGCTACGGCAACGGCAAGGCCGACGTTCTGGGCAACTGCGTGTTGAGCAACTGCACGATGCAGACAAATTAACCGAGGGTTATTTCTGCGAGGATCATGGTTGATCCCTGCAGACTTTGAAGTTTCAAGGGGCTTGGCAACGTGGTTGCCAGGCCCTTTTTGCCTTTTGCTAAAGGCCGATCGTTTTCGGGAATGATTCTGCGCAGAGACACATCTCTCTGTTTCTTCCCGGTTGTCGTAGCCAAAACCAGAGTTGGTAATCTGCACGAAGATCGCTCCCAAGGGTGGATATTTTATGGAAATTAACCTTGACTATATTTCGCGAGTTATCATATGATGCTCTTATATTCTTAATTAGAATATCAGGGAGGCATCCATGGTGAGGTTGTATTTTGTCGAGTCAGCATTGTGCGTTTGGAAAATTCGTGCCCTTTCAAACGCAACACAAGAGCCATTGCTTGAGCAGGTACTCATCCGGGCCGAGTGAACTCAAACCAAAGCAGAAGGTAGAAAATGGCTCTCCTCTTAAAAATTCAAAGCAAACAGCAATACATTCCAACCCATACATTTGTGAGGTATGGCAGATTGCTTCTTTGGAAAATTCTTCGTATTCCACATCCCCTTTTGCCCGGCCGTTCGTGGCCGGGTGAAGACCAGAAGTACTAACAAAAACAACAACAAACAAAAAACAGGAGACATATATGTCATTCAACAAAACTCAAAAATGGTCGGGCGTAATCGTGGCGGTCGCCGTGCTTGGCTTGTCAGTGGCCAGGGCGGATATTCGTGACACCATCCAGAATGCGACATCCGGTACAACGGTCAGCGTGTCCGGCACCTACACCGTCAGTCCGATGAAAGTGCCGGCCGGCGTCACCGTCAAAGGACCGGCCACGTTCAAGTTCAATGACAACACTCGCGACGGCTTTACCATGAAGGGCGCCAATGCATCGCTGCAAAGCCTGACCATTTCGGGCGCCAATCGCGCCGTCAACATCTACGCCTCCGGCGTCAACATCTCCGCCTGCACGGCCACCGGGAATACCGACACCGGCTTTAATTGCGACGGTTCGAGCAACGACACGATCTCGGGTTGCACCGCGTATGGAAACGCGGACACGGGCGGTGCCAGTGGTGGGAATGCCGACGGTTTCACCGCAAAGTCGGACGCCGGCTCAGGCATCAAGTTCAGCAACGATACCGCCCATGACAACTCCGACGACGGCTTTGACTTCTACGAAGCCACCGCTCCGGTCGTTGTCACCGGCTGCCAGTCTTATAACAACGGCAGTTACGCCGGACTGACCGGCAATGGCGACGGTTTCAAAATGGGCGGCCAGTACAACGTGGCGCATTCCTATACCAGTTGCATCGCTCACAACAACACCACCGGCAGCACGGCGCGTGGTTTCGACACCAATCACAACACGGCCAAGATTGCGCTGACTACCTGCCACAGCTACAGCAATAAGAATCCGGACGTGCTGGGTAACAGCGTTCTGAGCAACTGCACGATGCAGACAAATTAAACGAGGATTATTTCTGCGCGGATCATGGTGGATCCCTGCAGACCTCAAAGTTTCAAGGGACCTGGCAATCAGTTGCCAGGTCCCTGTTTTTTTTACCAGGACTTGATCGCAATTGAGGAATATCTCTGCAAGCGCCTGGTTAATCATCGGGCCGCCGGAGCGTTCTTCATTGCCAGTGCGCGAGCAAGGTTGTCGCGAGCCTGGGCGTAATCGGGGTTCAGGCGGACGGCTTCCTGAAACCGGCTGATCGCCTCGTTGATTTGGCCTTTCTCAATGAGGGCGACGCCGAGGTCGTTATGGGCGTCGGCGTCATCCGGTGTCAGGCGGATGGCTTCCTGAAATTGGCTGATTGCCTTGTTGATTTGGCCTTCGTCATTGAGTACCACGCCAAGCTTGATGTGGGCGTCGGCGTCATCCGGCGCCAGGCGGATGGCTTCCTGGAATTGGCTGATCGCCTCGTCGGTTTGGCCTTTCATGCCGAGGGCTCTGCCAAGATTTTTATGGGCATAGACGAAATTGGGTTCCAAGCGGATGGCTTCCCGGTATTGGCTGATCGCCTCGTCGATTTGGCCTTTCTCAACCAGGACAATGCCGAGGTTGTTGTGCGCGAGGTAATTATTTTCTGTGACTGCGAGCGCGTGCCGGTACAGGGCTTCGCTGTCCTGCCAATGCCCGAGCTCTTGCCGCGTCAACCCGAGGCACAGGACGAGCGCCGCCCCGCCTGCCACTGATAACACCAGCCCATGGTACTGCCAGCGTCGGGTCAATTCGTACGTGCCCCAGACTGCCATGATCAGCACCCCGACCGACGGAAGGTAGGCATACCGGTCTGCCATTGCCTGTTCTCCCACTTGCACCAGCCCGATCACCGGTACCAGCGTTCCGCCATACCACAGCCAGCCCATCAGCATGAATGGATACCGCCGCCGCCGCAAAACTAACAGCACCGTAACGCCCACGATAAATCCACCCGCCAGCAGCACCTGCGCCACCGGCCAGTGCCCGGGGTTGGGGTAGAAAATGGCCAGATCCACCGGCCAAAGCAGCTTCCCCAGATAGCGGCAATACGAAATCAGCGCGTTCCCGCCACGCGCGCCGAAAGGCGTGTTTGCACCCGTGGTCAATGCGCCGGCCTGTTTCTGCGCCACAAAGGTCACGATGCTCGCCGCCATCGCCAACCCAAAAAACGGCAACTTTTCCAAGATCAAAATTGAGAGTCGGGAGCCTGCTCGCGAATGATCGGGATTGAGCGTTGAAGGTGGTAGCGGGCCGGAATTTGAAACTGAAAACTTGAAATTTGAAACTCTTTGCAACGGCCAGTAATCCAACAACAGCAGAACGAACGGCAACGTCACCAGCATTGGCTTGCTCATCAATCCCAGCGCAAGAAACAATAGGGCCAAACTGTAGCAGACCTTGGACCTTGGACCTTGGACTTTGGGCTTTTCCGCGTATCGCACATACACCAACAGTGCGAGCAGACCGAAGAATGTGCTCAACACGTCCTTCCGCTCCGCCACCCACGCCACCGATTCCACATGCAACGGATGCAGCCCAAACAACGCCGCCACCAGCAGGCTCCGCCAGAGCGCTCCGGTCAGCCATTGCAACAACACAAAGACCAGTGCCGCGTTGAGGGCGTGAAGCAGCACGCTGGTCAGGTGATGGCCCCATGGTTTCAAGCCGAAAAGCTGGCAGTCCAACATGTGGGATAAAATCGTCAATGGATGCCAGTTGGCGGCAACGGGATTGATGAATGCCCATTTGACGTTTTCCCAGTTCAACCCGTTTTGGACGTGAACATTCGCGGTGACAAAAAGATCGTCATCGTAGTTGACGAAGTCACATCGCATCGCCGGCCAGTACGCGGCAACGGTCACCAGCACCAGCATTGCCGCCATCAGCCACACTCGAAAGCGCGATTCGATTCTAACCGGTGCGGGATTGGATTTCGTCTCTGGCCTCTGCATGGGACTGCCCCCAAGTTACCAGCAGGGCGGGAACTTTGGCACGCCCATTTTGTGACTGTCATGAATTGTTGAAAGCATGGGCGGAGGGACGGCGCCGGGAGCCTGGATTGAGGAAAGGGGAGCCCGTGAATCAGCGGCCCGCCGGTGCATTCTTCATTTCCAGTGCGCGAGCGAGGTTGTCGCGAGCTTCGGCGTAATCGGGTTTCAGGCGGATGGCTTCCCGGTATTGGCTGATCGCCTCGTCGATCTGGTCTTCGTTGAGGAGAGCGGTGGCGAGGTTGTAATGGGCTTCGGCGTCATTGGGTTTCAGCCGGACGACTTCATGGAATTGGCTGATGGCCTCGTCGGTTTGGTCTTTCCGGCCGAAGGTGATACCGAGATTGTTGTGGGCCTCGGCGTAATCGGGTTTCAGGCGGATGGCCTCCCGGTATTGGCTGATGGCCTCGTCGGCTTGGCCTTTCCGGCCGAGGGCAGCGCCCAGACTGTAGTGGGCCTGGGCGTAATCGGGTTTCAAGCGGATCACTTCCTGGAATTGGCCGATCGCCTCGTCGATTTGGCCGTTCATGCCGAGGGCGATACCGAGGTTGTAGTGAGCTTCGGCGTCATCAGGTTTCAGCCGGATGGCTTCCTGGAATTGGCTGATCGCCTCTTCGGTTTGGCCTTTCGCCACGAGGACGGAGCCGAGGTTGTTGTAGGCCTCGGCGTAATCCGGGGCCAGGCGGATGGCTTCTTGGAATTGGCGGATGGCCTCGTCGGTCTGGCCTTTTTTGTTGAGGGCAACGCCGAGGTTGTATTGGTAGCCGGCGTAATCCGGTTTCAGGTGGACGGCTTGCCGGTATTGGCTGATCGCCTCGTCGATTTGACCTTTCTCCACAAGGGTGGCGCCGAGGTTGTTGTGCGCAAGATAATTATTCTCCGAAACTTCAAGCGTGTGCCGGTATAGCATTTCACTGTCCTGCCAATACCCGAGCTGTTGCCGCGTCAAACCGAGGCACAGGATGACCGCCGCCCAACCCAACACCGACAACACCATCTCCTGATAACGCCAGCGCCGGGTCAGTTGGTATGTTCCCCAGATGACGATGACCAACACCCCCAGCGAAGGCACATAAGTGAAACGGTCGGCCATCGCCACCCTCCCTGCCTGCACCAACCCGATCACCGGTACCAGCGTCCCACAATACCACAGCCATCCCATCAGCATAAATGGAAACCGCCCACGCATCACAATAAAAAGCACCGTAATGCCCAGGATCAACCCACCCGCCAGCAGCACCTGTTCCATTGGCCAATACCCGGGGTGCGGATAGAAAGCGGCTAGATCCGTCGGCCAAAATAGCTTCCCCAGATACCGGCAGTACGAAATCAGGGCATTTTCGCTGCGTGCGCCCAGGGGCAGATATTCAACTGGCATTACAATGCCACCGTGCTGCTGCGTCATAACGGTCACGACAAAACCACCGTGCTTCTGTACCACGAAGGTCACGACACTCATCACCACCGCGAGGGCAACAAACGGGATCTTCTCTGCCACCAACCGCCGCACGCGATAGGATTTGAACCGCTCCAACGGCCAGTAATCCAGCAGCAACAACACAAACGGCCAGGTTACCAGCATCGCCTTGCTCATCAATCCCAGCGCAAGAAACAATAGGGCCAAACTGTAGCAGACCTGGGACTTTGGACCTTGGACTTTGGACTTTTCCGCGTATCGCACGTACATCAACAGTGCGAGCAGACCGAAGAATGTGCACAACACATCTTTTCGCTCCGTGACCCACGCCACTGACTCCACCCGCAGCGGATGCAACCCGAACAATGCCGCCAACAGCAGGCTCCGCCATGTTGCTCCGGTCATTCGTTGAAACAGAAGAAACACCAGAACGGTGTTGACCGCATGCAACAGCACATTGATCAGGTGATGGCCCCAGGGATTCAACCCAAAGAGCTGGCAAGCCAGCATGTGCGACAACCACATCATCGGCGCCCAATAGGCGGCTTGTTCCGTGTTTCCAAACGCCCATTTCACCCCCGCCCAGTTCAAACCGCCCTGAACATGGGGATTCGCAGTGATATAGTCCGGATCATCGAAGTTGACGAAGTCACATCGCATTGCCGGCCAGTACGCGGCAATCGTCACCAGCGCCAGCAATGCCGCCGGCAGCCACACCCGAAAGCGCAACCCGGCCACGGCCGGGGCGGATGCCCCCGTCGGCACGGGATTGGCTTTCGTCTCTGGATCGCTCATGGCACCTTCGCCAAAATACCAGCAGGGAGGGAACTTTAGCACGCCCGATTTTTAGGAGTCAGGACATTCACTCTGTCAAGTCGGGTATTGATTCGTGCTCGGATTGCGGGCGAACAAGATAAATGATTCCGTTCACCAGCTTCCATAGCCCATATAATCCCGCGAGCAATATCACGCCGAAACCTTTGGCATTTCTGACCGTAAGACTGCCAATATTTTGACGCTTATAAATCAGGTGGAGCATGATGCCGCACACACCGATGAGTGCCACTCCGATAAGAATGTTCTTGATGCCAAGCCTTCTTATCTCCGCATTTCTTTCCAGACTGAATTCTTTGATTTTAGCATCTGCGTCCATGTCTGGAATGCCATTCGAGGTTAGGAAGCAGCGAACGG
>JBEKSU010000056.1:0-16702 GCA_049516755.1 Verrucomicrobiota bacterium
AATTTGGGCGGGATCGACGGGAAATCTCCACTGGCCATCCGGCCGCAGCCGGACGAAACGTCCGAGCGGCGTTTCCCCCACCGCCAACCCGGCCCCAATCCCATGAAAATTCCACGGTCCCGGCTCGTCGGTGACCACGATTACGCCATAGGAAAGATAAATGCGCGAGCCGATGCTGATGCCGGCGCCCGGCCAGATGCGGTGGTGCTTCAGGTCTTCCTCGGGAAAATACTCGAACGGATTGGCCACGACGCCGTTTGAATCCGTGAAGTATTCGAGCGCCGGCGGGAGATTGGTCTGTCCGGCGGGCAGGAAGGCGATGGTCGTGCTCTGCGCGCCCTTGTTTTGTGACAACTGCGGCGGCTGGCCCGGCTGCGGTTGGCCGTAAAACGTGTCGCCAAAAGTCCATAATGTCCCGCGAGCGACCGGCACGGCCATGCCGCCGTCCTGAAACAGCACGCCCGCGCGCCGCTGTCCATCGGCCCAGATCGACCGGCCAAATTCGACGCGGGCCACTCGCGGCGGTGCGGCGGCGCAACCCGCGAGAGCCAGCGCTATGACAACAACGGAAAATTTCCCCAGCCCGTGTCGCATTGCTTCCTCCGGAAACAACCCGTCGAAAGCCCATGGCGATTTGGTTTGTTTGCTCATCAAATTCAGAACCAGCTAAACCGCTGGTGACGAATTTTAATTGCGCCGCGTTTTGGCGGAAAGTTTGGTTCGATAAGTCACTTTCTTCTCCGCAAGAACCATCGCCAACTGTTGCTTGTCCTCGCGCTCGATTGAACCATACTCGCCGTTCATTTGAAGTTCTTGGCCAGCGAAATCAGGATACAATGCCGTGAGTCGCGGAATTGAACATTCAGCCAGCTTGAAATACTCATCGTCTATCTCAACCCCAACGGAATTATAGCCGACGGCTTCGGCGGCGGCGATGGTTGAGCCTGAACCCATGAACGGATCAAGCAGCGTGCCTTCACCAAGTGGAAGCAGCGCGCGAACCAGAACTCGCATAAAATGTTGTGGTTTGAGGCACGGGTGATTGGAAATAGCTTCTTCGCGATCGGGCGTGCGTCCACTTGGAATCGAATCAGGCAATGGCTTGTCAACCGAAAGCCGGCGAAGTCCGCCGGTTTTCCATTTACGAAGATTCCCGGCCACGGTTGTTTCATCGATGGGTTTTCGGAAAAGCATCCAGGGTTCGTAAGCGCCTTTTGGTGTTACGCAAACTTCAGGAAATTCCCGCTCCGCATTTTTTGGTCGGTCACCACCGCGAAAGCTGAAGTATAGCCGCATGATGGCCGTTCGCACTTCGTAGCCCGCTTCAGTCATCGCGTTCTGAACAAGGTGTTGCAAGATCGGATGACCTGCTACACAGACGTGAGCACCCGGCACGAGCGCCGGCCAGAGCACCTTGCCCCAATCGTGAAAATAGCGGCGGAGTCCAAGTTTTTGCACATCGGTTAGAACTGTAAAACGAGGCAGCGGATCGCGCTGGCTGCCGCCGATTGTCGGGGGAAGACGCCACACGCCACCGCGTCCGGCGCGCAGTTTGGAAATTTCCTTTTCCGTGAACTCCAAAACGCCGTAGGGCGGGTCGGTGCAGACGGCATGAAGTGAACGCGGCTTGCGCTCGCGCAGCCAATCGAAGCAATCCGCATGGTGAATCTGGTACAATTATGGTTATTTTACCAACAACCAGCGCGATTGTCTTTCGCCTATAGTTGAAAATGCACTGGCGGAAACAACCCGCCGAAGTTCCATGGCGATTTGGTTTGTTTGCTCATTAAGCTGCGGAAAAATCACTCCCACACCATCTCAAGAACAACATCAATTGGCACGATAATGGTATATCCTGAATTGGAAATGCCGACATACGAATAACGAAATGTTTTATTTTCCCATTCTTCTTGGAATGGCACAAACCTACTTACAAGTCCGATAATTTTATACTCCGTTGCACCTAACGATGGATGCTCCACTTGAACCACAGGGCCGCCGCTGTTGCCCTGATACGATGGACAGTCGACAATAATAATCCGCTTGCTTGGATTGATACCTGCGACAATCCCTTTCCTCAATAAAGGCTGCGTTGGGTCGAACATCTCACGAATTGGTGCAGTGAGCGAAGTTGGATAGCCGAACATATAAACATCTGCTCCTACATCTACGTCCGCAAGATGGCACAGCCAACCCTCGTCTGATGCATTGATACCTTGGTTAATTGTGACACCGGATAAAGCGTGGACAACGTTGTGATCGTTAGGTTGACAACTTTCGATTCGGACAAGGACAATATCTTGGTTTGTAGAAAAACGGACATTCCCAGCATGAACCGATTGTATAAGGTCTAAATTAATCATGCGTTCAGATACGTTGGTGCTTCCAGCAGAGGAATACGCTTTCACACTAGCACTCGGCGACAATATGACCGGAGGATTTGTTCCTTCTGGTTCTGAGAACAACACGTGTTTTGCTGTTACTAAATAAACTGAATTGCTCAATTGAAGCAACACCCCAGAGCCAGATCCTTTTTCGTGAACTATTAAGACTGGAATGGTAAGTGGATCAAAAATCAACGTCCGTGAAAAACCCGGGACAACGAATGCCATTGCCAAACAAATTGAAAGTAAGGTTTTTTTCATAGTTATTAGACGGGATGACAACTTAATTGCTCTAGCTATTTATTGCTTCCGACACGCGCTGGATTTTCAACGCCTTGCCGGTGGCGTCATCAATTTCAATCACAGCGCCGTGGAGCAGCACACGGTTTTTGGCCACTTCAAACCGCTGCGGCATGCCGGTGAGGAAGCGTTTGAGGACCGGCTCGATTTCGCGGCCCAAAACGCTTTCGTGCGGGCCGGTGAACCCGGCGTCGGTCAGATACGCCGTGCCGCCCGGGAAAATCTGCTCGTCCGCCGTTTGCACGTGCGTGTGCGTGCCCACCACCGCGCTCACCTGGCCGTCGAGCATCCGCGCGAAAGCGATTTTTTCCGAGGTTGCCTCGGCGTGAATATCCACGAAGATGATTTTCGTCCGCGCGCGCAGGCGTTTGACCTCGTCGAGCGCGAGGAGAAACGGATTTTCCAGCGGCGGCATGAACGTGCGGCCCTGGGCGTTCAGCACGGCAATCCGGAGAGACGAGTTATACGAGTCCCCGACTTCTTGATTTGGGACTCGTGTAACTCGTCCCTCCGATTTCTTCACTTGGATTTCAAAAACCCCGCTTCCCTGTCCCGGCGTGCCGGGCGGATAATTGAGCGGGCGCAGAAAACGTTTTTCGTTCGCCAGCAGTTCCATGACTTCTTTTTGGTCCCACAGATGGTCGCCGGTGGTGATGACGTCCACGCCGGCGGCGAAGATTTCCGCAGCGGTCTTGGGGGTGATGCCGGAGCCGCCGGCGGAGTTCTCGCCATTGGCGATGACGAAATCCAGCGCGTGCTGTTGCCGCAGTTTGGGAAGCAGTTCCGCAACCGCGCGCCGGCCCGGTTGTCCCACGATGTCGCCGATAAAAAGCAGTTTCACGGGCCGAATTTAACCACGAAATACACGAAAGACACGAAAAGAAAACCAAAGGTAAAGCAAAGCTGTCAAGGCGGTCTCAAAATTTTCGGAGGGGCGAGTTATACGAGCCCCTGACTCATAGAATGCCATTGCTGAAAATTGGGACTCGTGTAACTCGCCCCTCCGACAAGAAATCGTTATGAGGCGGCGCGGCAGGCCGCCCTACCGATCAGAGCCAACAGGCGATGGAGCCGATGGCGGCGGCGGCCAGCCAGATAAGCAGCACGGCGCGGGTGCGGCTCATTCCCATGCGAACGAGTCGGTGCGAGAGGTGATTCGTGTCGCCAATCCAGAATGGCTTGCCGGCGCGAGTGCGCAAAATGACGACCCACGCCAGGTCGGTCAGGGGAATGGCCAGCACGAACAACGGCGAGAGCACGGCCAGCGGATGCGGATTTTGCTTCGTGTAAAAGTGCGGCAGGATGGCCATCACCGCGAGGAGGTAGCCGACAAGGTGGCTGCCCGAGTCGCCAAGAAAGGCGCGGGCGTTCGGAAAATTCCAGGGCAGAAAACCGATCAGCGCGCCGCACATCAAAAACCCGGTGATGGCAACGAGGTATTCCCCGTGGGCCGCGGCAATGATGGCGAACAGGAATGCCCCAATCACACCCAGCCCGGCGCACAGGCCGTTCATATTGTCCATGAAATTAAAGGCATTGACGACCGTGAGCACCCACAGAATGGTGATGGTGTAACTGAACGTGACACTGGGCACGAAGAGTGTGATGCGCTTGCAGGCGGCGGCCACGAGCACGGCGACGAACAATTGGCCGGCGAATTTCGGCAATGGCTTCAGTTCATGTTTGTCGTCCAGCCAGCCCAGCCCGACCATCACCACCGCGCCGAATGCAATGGCGCCAAGTTCAATCGCCCGGCGATTCAACCCATGGGCAATCAGGTGCGTCTGGCTGGCGAGGTTCACGCCGAGCTTGATCAAAATTGCGCCGGCCGCCAGCGGCAGCAACATGCCGGTGAGCACGGCGAGTCCGCCGGCAAGCGGCACCGGCGCGTCATGGATTTTGCGCTGGCCGGGGTCGTCCACGAGATTTGCATGCAGACACCACTTTCGCCAAAGCGGCAAGGCGAGCAGTGTGGTCAGCAATGCGCTGGCAAAGGCGGCCAGAAAATAATTAAACGGAAAGCTCACAAACGAATGCCGCGCTCCGCGGCCAGTTTCAGGTAGAGATGGTAAAGGGTGTCCACCATTTGTTCGACGGTAAAATTTGCGCGGACGAATTGCTGTCCCCGGCGGCCGAGGCGCGCGCGGAGCGGCGCATCGTTGGCGAGCTGGAGCAGTCGTTGGGCGACGGCGGCCGTGTCGCCGGTGCGGACCAGGAAGCCGGTTTCGCCTTCGAGACATACCTCGTCGGCGCCGTCGAAATCATAAGCGATGACGGGTTTGCCCGCGGCCAGCGCCTGCGGCAGCGCGCGGGAGAGCGCTTCGCGGGCTGATAAATGAGCGAGGCAGTCCATGATGCCGACATAACGGGGCACTTCGCCGGGCGGTATCAGGCCGGTGAAGATGACCTTGTCCTGAATGCCGAGCGCGCGAACCTGGTTTTCGATTTCCTTCCGCAACGTGCCGTCACCAATCAGCAGCAGCCGTGCCTGCGGAATTTGCGGCAGAATTTTTTGGAATGCGGCGAGCAGGTCGGCGTGGCCCTTGAGTTTGAACAGCCGGGCAATCTTGCCGATGACGAAATGGTTTTCGTCGAGCCCGAGTCGAGCCCGAAGCGCGGGATCGTTCGTCGCGTTCACAAACGGTTCCACTGGAAAGCCGCTGAAAATGCGCGTGTACATTTCCGGGCGGCCAATGCCGGCGGCGAGGTAGCGCCGCGCCATGGCCTGGGCGGAACAGACAAAATGCGTGGTGGCGCCGGCGGCGTAACGTTCGGCGGCGGAAAAAATCCAATTGGCCGGCCATCCCTGAAACGGGCCGAAGGAAGGGCCGTGAATGTGGTGGATGATCACCGGCACGCCCGCGCGCCGGGCGGCGAGACGGCCGAGAATTCCCGCCTTGCCGCTGTGGGTGTGGACGATGTCGGGCTTTTGCTGGCGCAGTATGTTTTCGAGCCGGCGCAACGCGAGCCAGTCTTTCAGCGGGTGAACCGGCCGGACGAGTTCCGGTACGCGCGTGAGAATTTCCGGCGTTCCCGCCAGTTCGGATTCGATCGAGCCTTCGGGTCCGGTCGTGGGGCCGGAGAGCAGATGGACGTCGACGCCGGGTTTTTGGCGCAGGCCGAGCACGGAGGCGACGGTGTTTTCCTGCGCGCCGCCTACGACCAGCCGGGTAATGATATGGGTGACGCGCATCGGCGCGTTTCAGGGTGAATGCCCGTTGAGTTCGCGGAGCCGTTGAATGACGTTGGTGGCCTCGGCGGTGTTGGTGTTCGCGTTGGCCAGATAAAGTTTGTAATTTCTGATTGCCTCGTTCGTGTCGTGCTGGCGCCAGGCAATTTCGCCAAGGCCGAAGGCGACCTGGAACGAATTGGTAAACGTCTGCTGCAACGTTTTATAATCGGCGCGCGCGGCGTCAAGTTTCCCGCTGTAAAGGCAGGCCAGGGCGCGATCGAAGAGCACCGAAGGATTGTTCGTACGCGCAGCCAGCGCGCGGGTGAAGGCGGCAATGGCGTCATCGTAGGCTTTGAGCTGGATGGCAACGTAGCCCCTTTTGAATAGCCAGTCCGGGTCTTCCGGGGCCAGTTGGAGCCTTCGGTCAACGACCTTCAGCGCGTTGGGAAACAGTCCATGCATCAAATAAGTCTGGGCGACGGCATTGAGCAGATTGGCGTCGTCGGGATGGAGGTCGACTTCGGCATCGAGCAATTGCGTTGCCTGGGCCGGGTCGCCTTTTTGGAGATAGGCGGCGGCGGCGAGGACGTTCAGTTGAGTTGCACTCGTCCTGGCGAGCGAAAATCTTTCCGGATGTTCCAACGGATCGCGCAAGGCATCGAGCGCGCGGTCAGGCAGATGGTACTGCACATAAATCTGGGCGAGGGTGAGCCGGACCAGCAGATTGTCCGGCACGAGTTCGCGCACCCGCGTCAACGGCGCCACGGCCTGGCGAAGGGATCCAAGATTGATGCCCTCCACAAAGCAAAAGCTCGGTTCATCGAAAGGCCCGTTGGCGGTGAGCACCCCGTTCCAATCGCGATATTTGCCGAACTCATCACTGGTGGTTTGGGACAGGTCCAGCGGCACGCTCTTGCCGGCGCGAAGGCTTTGATTGAACCGGAGATTGATTTGCGCGACAAAATTGTCGGGATTCACTTCTTCAGCCCGGGTGAAATACGCGGCGGCGTTTGTCAGGTCGCCGGCATATTGCAATTGAACGCCCCAGAAATTCAGGCTGCGCGAATAAAAGGTTCCGGCCAGGATGGCATTCTGATTTTGTTCACGGGGCACGTGAAATTCATCCAGCATTCGCACCCCCAGGCTGCGCGGCGCATTCTGGTCGGGCGGGGTGACTGCGCGTTTGACGGGAGCGAACGCCTGCGCTTCCACCCGTGCCCAGAATGCGTTGTTCCCGGCAATCTGATCTTTGTCCGGTAACGGGGGCAACAGCGTGTCGCCGGGGAGAATTTTCAGTTTGTAAACCAGACCGTGCGGCTCCTGGTAGAATTGCTCGAAATAGTAACCGAAACTCGGGTGCAGATAGCAAAGCTCGTTGGATCTGGCCAGCATGGTCAGGGCGCCGATGAGTCCAAGCGGATTGAGCGTTTTCATCTCTTTCGCCGACACCAGTTTCGGCCACTTTTGCGGGAATTTATCGTGCAAAAACCGGAGGTAAGCAGGCCATTTCAAGGACTGGGTTTCGAGCGGCAAAAAATCCTTCGCCCGGCCGTCGCGCGTCAATGCCGCCTCCACCAGAAACAAATGAAACGGATCATCGCTCAACAAAACGCCGCCCGCGCGGGGGAGATTTTCCTCCATAAACGAGGCATATTTTTTAAAGGTATCATCGTTCGCCGCGCGGATTTGCGGCGTGTTTCGGTAAACCAGCCCGGCCAGTATGGCCACGGCGAGCACCCAAACGCCCACGATTACCAGGGGATCCAAAAATTGAAATGGATCCGGACGGGGCGCATGCATGCGGCTGCTGGGGGCCTTGCCAAAAATGAGCAGAAAGTATCCGCAGAAGTAACCGATGCACAACGCGCCGAGATAATAAAACGTCAAACACGGCGTCCCCAAATCAATTTTCCGCGGGCTGAACGGCGGATCAAATGCCATCCAGACGCAGAGGACAAAAAAGACGGCGTGCGCCAGATGAAACAGGAAACTCGTCAACGCCAGGCCCATTTGACTGTGATCGCCAAAGGATGCTTTCCAGCGGATGGCCATCATGAACACCGGCATCAGGTAAGCCAGGAACAAGGCGATGATGGCAAGGTGGGATGGCCGCTGCGGATGCAGGCAGCAGGCGAAGATGAATTTCAGGACGTCATACTGGGGGGCAAGATTGGCCTTGAGCGTGCCCCAGATGATCTGCCAGGAAGTCATCGGGAACTTGCCGGAAATCACACCCAGCAGCGGCAGCAACAGATAAAACATCATCCCCAGCAGCCCGCACAACAGCATGCGCTTGAGGAATCGCAGCTTCAAGAAGCTCAAACCGCGAATCCACACCACGGCGGTGACATAAGCCGGGAAAAACCCCACCATGGCCCAGTTATTGGCCATGCCCGCGCCATACACAAACGAGGCCAGAAACAAACGCCCGTCGCGTTCATCCAGCCGGTATTCCAGCAACGACCAGATCGCGAACGCGAACAGCAACAGGTCGAACATCTCGCCCGTGCAATTCGTGGCGTTCTGCCAGAACGTCATTTGCAGACCGCAAACCAGCACGGCCAGGACCGGCGGCAGCCATGCGCTGCCGATGGTCAAAAACGAAAAATCGCTGTGCTCGCGCTTGCGCTGCGCGTCGGTCCGGTCCTGCGGCAGCAGCGCCACCGACCGCGCCAGCAGACCGAGGGTCAACGCCGCGCAGGCGGCGGAAAACACATTCAGGGCGACGGGAATTTGCGCCGGCGGCAACCAGCGAAAGGGATAGGTGACCAGAAAGAAAATCGGATACGCAACCTCCGACTGCCACGTCCAGCCGGATATTTTGGCGACCGCCATGAAGTTGGCCGGCGAAACCCAGCGGTTCAGCGTGAACCAGTAAAGCGCAAAGGCCGCCACCGTCAAAAGCCAGGGCAAAAACCGCGGCGCAAAATGTTTTCGCGGATCAGTCCGCTTTTGAGTTGTCATCAAGTTTGTTTCGTCGAATCCAGGTTGCCGGCCGGACAGGATTTTTGCCAGCGCGCAAATCCGCCACGCACTCCACGTGTTGCGTTTGTGGAAACATATCCAATGGCTGCACGCACGCCAGTTCAAAGACACCATCGCCGCATAAAATGTTCAAGTCGCGCGCCATCGTCGCCGGATGGCAGGAAACATAAATCACCTGCGCCGGCCGCGCTTCACGCAACAATTTCAACGTCGCCGGCCAGCAGCCCTTGCGCGGCGGGTCGAGCAGAACCGCCGTTTGTTCCGGCGGGAACTTCTTCAGCAATTCCGGCAAAACCGTCTCCACCGCCGCCGCCAGGAATTCGCCGTTGCTGATTTTCCGCGCCGCCGCGTTGCGCCGCGCCGATTGGATGGCGAGCTGGTCGTATTCCACGCCGACGAACGATTCGACCGCGTCCGCCAGCTCGATGCCGAAGAAACCGACCCCGCAAAACAGGTCCGCCAGATGCCGCGCGCCGCTGGCGCGAAGAAATCCGCGCACGGTTTCGACGAGCTTCGGCAGCAGGGAAAAATTGTTTTGAAAAAACGAATCCGGTGGCACATCCCAGCCTTCCGGTGACACGCGCAGGACGACCTTGATCCCGCCTTTCGGCGGCGGATGCGCGCGGACCCGCCGGATTTCCTCGTTGAGCACCGGTTCGGCAATTTTACATTCCTCGATGTCCTCGACCAGACCGCAGTCCCCGCGCACAAAACCGATGTTCAGCTTTTGCTCCGGTTTGTTCCACTGGCTGCGAATCATGATGCGATTGCGGTAGCCGTAAGGCCGGGGGCAGGGGATTACCGGCGCAACCTGCGCCTGCTCAAACCCGCCCAGGCGCTGAAACAGATCGGCGATTTGTTTGTGTTTCAACCGGAGCTGCGCGGCGTAATCAACGTGCTGATACTGGCAGCCGCCGCATTGGCCGAAATGGCGGCACGCCGGCTCGACCCGCTCCGGCGACGGCTGCAGGACGCGCAACAGCTTCGCGCGGGCAAAATTCTTTTTGACCTCCGTGATTTCAACCTCGACGACTTCGCCGGCGAGCACAAACGGCACAAATATGACGAAATCATCCACGCGCCCGACACCTTCACCGCCGAACGCGATGTCTTGAATTGTCAGGGTGGGTTGATCACCGGTTTTGAAAGGCACATGACCAGCTTAGAAAGCGGAACGCCCTCAAAAAAGACTTTTCACCGCGCGGGTTCACTTTTTGCGGCGATGGCTTCGGAGAAGATCGCCAGCACTTCCGCCCGGTCAACCGCGCCGACCAGTTTGTTTTCCGCCGGATTATTGACGACAGGCACGTTGCGCAGTTCACTTTCCAGCACCGTGGGCAGTGCCTCCAGCAATCGCTCGCCGGGAGTGAGACACTTTGGCGGCGGGCGCATCACGTCGTAGGCGATGACCGCTCCCAGGTCCTGGTTGGCGTTCAAAAATTCCTTCAAATCCTGCAACGCCACCACGCCCAGCAGCCGCTGCTGCGCGTCCACGACGGGCAGAAAGTTGTTGGAGTTGGTCAAAAAGCGGTCGGCAATCTCCCGGAGCGGTGTGTTCTCGCGCACCGGCGCCACCGGCGCGTGCATGAGATCGCCGATGGTTTGTTCCATGGTCGCGCCGGGGCGGCTGGTTTCCTGGCCTAGCGCCAGGCCCTTGACGCGAAGATGCTCGGTATAGACCGACTCGCCGTGCAATTGCCTCGCCACCAGGATGGAAACCACGCAGGCCAGCATCAGCGGCGGCACCAGCGAGTAATCCAGTGACAATTCAAAAATCATGATCATCGCCAGCAACGGCGATCGCGTTGTTGCCGCCAGCACCGCGCCCATGCCCACCAGCGCGAAAGCGCCGGCCGGCACGCCCCCCGCCGAACTGCCGAACTGATGCAGGGCCACGCCGAAAAGCGCGCCGGTGCCGGCGCCCATGAACATCGTGGGTGTGAACACCCCGCCCACCGTGCCGGCGCCGACCGTTGCCGCCGTCGCCACCCATTTCGCCACCAGCAATCCCGCCAGCCATAATAACGGCTGGGAACGGGTGAGAAATTCCTCGTGCAGGAGGCTGTTCGTCACGGAATAGCCGTTGCCGCAGACGCCGGGAAATCCGATGGCAATGATGCCCACCATCAATCCGGCCAGCGTCAGCCGCAGATACACCGGCCAGTTGAGTTTCCCGAACTGTTCCTTGCCGAGACGCAGCAATTTCAAAAACAGCGCCCCGACCACGCCGCAGAGCACGCCCAGCAGCACAAACCACGGCAGTTGTGGCAGCGTGGCGGCGGGGAATGGCGGGATTTTATACCACGGTTCAATGCCGAAAAAACTGCGCGACACCATGGCCGCGATGACCGACGAAAAAACCAGCGGCGCGAAGAGGTTCATCGAAAAATTCCCCAGCACAATCAACGACGCGAACACGGCGCCCGTAATCGGCGCGTTGTAGGCTGCCGCGATGCCGGACGCCGCGCCGCAGCCGACCAGCAATCGCAGCCGGTACGGCGGCCATTTCGCAACCTGGCCGAGCTTCGACGACAGCGTCGCCGACAATTGTGTGATGCCGCCTTCCCGCCCGATCGAAGCGCCGGTGGCGATGCTGATGATCGCCGAAACCGTTTTCACGAATTCCGTGCGGAACGGCAGCCGGCCATCGCCGGCGACGACGACTTCAAGCAGGTTGGTGGTCCCCTGCGGCCCGACGAGCCGCCGGCCACCATGCAAAACCAATCCCGCCGCCAGACCGCCCAGGGTCGGAACCAGGATGCGTTCCCAATCGTTCAACCGGCCGGCGACCTCCACCGGATCGCCCGGCTGGACCAGATGGACCCCGTAATAGAAAGCCAGATTCACCAAACCGCCGATGACGCCGACGAATCCGGCCAGCACAAGATGGAATGCTTCCTCCCCCAGGACCAGTTTTTCGCGCCAGCGCAGCGCGCGCCGCCAGTGGCGGTGAAGATAATCCCGCCCTCGCGTTACCATGCCGCTGTTCATCCACGACTGCATACGGCCAATCTAGACGCGGATTGCAATTTTGACGAGATGGGACTTTGGGTGGAGTTCCGATTGGTGGGGCGAGACTCCGGCTCGCGGGGACGCTCGCCCCACCAACGCTGAAGCCTGCGTCCGGCTTACTTCTTGAGGCTGGCGATGGCGTCCTTCATTTCGTTGAAATGGACGTCGGGTTTGCTCGAGTCGGTGACGTGAACGATTTTGCCGTCGAGGCCGATGAGGAAGCTGACGCGTTTGGCCATGTTTTTGCCTTCCATCCGCACACCGTAGGCGTCAGCGATCTTCCCATTCGCGTCAGCCAGCAGTGTGAAATTCAACTTGTATTCGGCGATGAATTTTTGGTGGCTGGCGGCGGAATCGAAACTGACGCCGATGACCTCGACGTTGTCCTTTTGCAGTTCGCCCATGCGGTCGCGGAAACCGCACGCTTCCTTGGTGCAGCCCGGAGTGTTGTCCTTCGGGTAGAAATAGAGCAGCACGATTTTTTTGCCGATGAGGTCGCCCAGCGTCACCGTCTTGCCGTCCTGGTCCTGGCCGGTGAACGGCGGCGCGGTGTCCCCGGTCTTGGGCATCGCGGCCAAAGCGGGTACGGCGATGAAGAGGATGGAACCGGCTATGAGCACGGCCTGCAACAGATTCATTTTCATGGTGGATCTCCTTTTGGTTTTGTGTCGGCGGAATCTAGCTCACGGCTTGATGCCGCGCAATTTCACGTTTTTCAGGCGCTCGACAAAATCGGTGAAGCCATTGGCCTGGGCTTTCAACCGGCCAAGCAATTCGGGGTCCTTGAGCCGGCCTGCATCATCAAGCAAATCGTAGATTTCCGGCAGGAAAACGCGTTCGGGATACAGATAGGCGTTGCGATAGCCGAAAATCTGCTGAAGCTGCTCCACCGGCCGCAGCGCGCCCCAGGTTCCCGCCGCCAGGCCGGTGAAACACACCGGCCGATGCTCGAAACTTTCCGGAAATTTCAACATGTCGATGAAATACTTGAGGATGCCCGGCATGCCGCCGTTGTATTCGGGCGTGATGACATGCAATCCATCCGATTGCAAAATCGCATCCACAAACGGCTGGAATGATTTCGGTTTTTCCGCGTAGGACCCCGGCGAAAAAATTTCCGGCGGCAACTGGGCGAGATCCAGCACGCGCAGCGGTACCTTCAATCCAGCGTAAATTTCCTCCAGTTGCGCTGCGATCTTCCTTGTGTTGCTGCCTGGACGGTTGGTGCCGACGATCAGGCTGATCATGACCGTCAATTTAGCCGATGATGGGCGTTTGGCAAATATTTGATTGTCACTTGCGCGGCCAGCGGCGCAGGCCATTTTGCAGCCACAACCACCAGACCATCCAGAACGCTTCCACGACAATGTCACGCGTCAGTTTGGAATGGCCTTCGACGCGTTCGGTGAAGGTGATCGGGACTTCGGCGACCTTGAATCCGTCACGCCAGAGCCGGTGCGTCACTTCAATCTGAAAGCTGTAGCCGTCCGAGCGGATGGCATCGAGCGCTATGGCCTGCAAGGCGCGGCGGCGAAAACATTTGTAGCCGCCGGTCGGGTCGGTGATGGGCATGCCGGTGATGAGCCAGACGTAAATGCCGGCGCAACGGCTCAAAAGCAGCCGCTTGAGCGGCCAGTTCAGAACGCGCACGCCGCCGGTATAGCGTGAGCCTAGCACCAGATCGGTCCCGCCATCGCGGGACATGGCGTCGAGAAAATTGGGAATCTCGCCCGGGTCGTGCGAAAAATCGCAGTCCATCTCGAAGATGAACTCGTATTTTTTTTCCAGCGCCCATTTGAAACCGGAAATGTAAGCACGGCCCAACCCGCTTTTTTGCTGCTCGTGCAGGACATGAATCTGCGGGTGCTTCGCGGCGAGTTCGTCCGCGATTTTCCCCGTGCCATCCGACGAATTGCCGTCCACCACCAGCAGGTCTACCGGCACCGGCAGTTTCAAAAGACGTTCGGCCATGCGCGCGAGATTTTCCCGCTCGTTATAGGTCGGTACGATGATGAGAGTCGGATTCATGCCGGGTGACGCCGCGATTAATTATACGGGAAATGCGCGGAAAACAAGCGGGCAATTTAACAGGCGTTGTCCTAATTTGAATTTTATGACTTCCCTCTCTTTACTTCACCGGATTTGGCACGAAATTTGGTCATGCACGTATAAATCTTCATGGAGGATAAAAAATCTCATTTTCAGATTGAGGAATCCTAAACCCAATTACAAACACAGGCTGTCTTTGATTTGTGCTGAGGATTCCAACGAAAGGGCAAGGTTTTCCAGGAAAAAATGCACCCCTTGCCCTAACGATTTCTTTAGTAAACCTAGTTGTACCCTGAACCGTTGTATTTTTGAATTCGAGTTCAATGTTTTGTCCTGTTGCCAAAAGGTTTTGTGGCAAAGTCCAAGTTACATTCCCAGCCGAAACATCTGGTTCGATTTTTACCTCGCTCCAATTCCACTTCCACTCCAGCAATTTATTGTGAACTTCGTGAATTCGTTTTTCACCAGATTCATTCAAATAAATGACCGCATATCCAAATGGGAAAAAATCGTCAAGCTGCTTACTGGTGACCTGTGTGCCTTCGATGTAATCAGGCCGTGGAACTGCAATTACAATAGGCGCATTTTGCGCATCTGCTTTTGTCGGCAATGTAATGGCAAACACGCCCGCTAGAACGCAGCATGAAAAAATGTAAATCACCCAAACCCAGCGAGAAAACCGAGCATAATTCTTTTGAAATTCAACACTCTTAACAACATTATGAATGCCGACTGCACCAAGAATAAAAATTCCCAAAAGCAAAAGGGCATCTGCCGCCTTTGGAAAACGTGGGGAAAAATGCTCAGCAAGCATCCAGCAAATAATTCCAGCTTCGGCCAGGAAGATAAAAACAAAGATAGTAATGGGGCTGATTTCAAATTTACCATCAGTGGGACTGACAATAGGTTGATCTTGGGGATTCTTTGCCTGTTGCTCGCCCTGATTTTTTTTGTCGCCTTCGTTTGCCATTTGATTTTTTGATAATGTGTGCTAAATCTAAAATGTTTTGGGTGCGTAAGTTAATTGGCAAACTTGGCGTTCCTTACAATCGCAGATTACGAGTCCGAGGCTCGTCGCATCCATTTGATTATGACGCTGGTTTATCACTCGCCGCAGCGGATAGCAACGCTTTCCGCATCCACTCGGATTTAGTGTCTTTTGCCCGCTTAATAGCGGCCAAAATCACCTTGTTTTCATCAGGCGAAACCCTCGCCTGCATCAAAATGCCTCTCAATTTGGCCTTTGGAACCTTTGGTCTGCCCATTTTTGGCTTCATAAATACTTTGCGTATGACGAAAATAATTGTTGACAAAATATACATTTCGTCATACGATTAGTCAACATCAAATTTGACCTATGGCAAATATCCTTAAAACCGAAAAGAAAGCGATGGCGGTGTCCATGCTCGCAGAGGGTAACAGCATACGCAGCATTGAACGCATCACTGGCATTCACCGTGACACCATCATGCGCTTAGGGCTTCGTGTTGGCGAAGCTTGCCAGAAAATCATGGACAGCAAAATGCGCGACCTGACATGCAAACAGATTGAGTGCGATGAAATTTGGGGATTCATAGGCGCGAAGCGAAAGAACGCCGAGCGTGTTGGTGCCTACGGCGATGTCTGGACGTTCATCGCATTGGATGCCGATACAAAGTTGATTCCTTCATTCATCGTCGGCAAGCGCGATACTTATCATGCGCGGGCTTTCATGGAAGATTTGGCCGGACGCATGGCAAACCGGATTCAGGTCTCAACTGATTCGCTCAAAGCATATCCTGACGCGATTGAACGCGGATTTGGAACGGAAGTTGACCACGGGCAAATCGTAAAAACCTACTCCATGTCAGTTCTCGGTAACGCCGCCGCCGCCGTTCGGTATAGTCCAGTCGAAATTGTGAAAGTCGAGCGCACAATCGTTTCAGGTATGCCGGACGTGAGCCGGATTACAACGTCTCACATTGAAAGCCAAAACCTGACCCTGCGTATGCACTGCCGCCGCCTGACTCGTTTAACGAACGCATACAGTAAGAAATTTGAAAACTTTCAGGCTGCGGTTGCGCTGAATTTCGCTTATTACAACTTTTGCAAGACACACAATTCTTTGCGCATGACGCCAGCACAGGCCGCTGGCGTTGAGAATAGCGCGTGGACAGTTGCGGAACTCATTGAACGCTGTGGCGAATAAAGATTACATAGAACGATTGAAGCAGGTGATTTTCCACCTGCATAAATCCGACGCTCAACACGTCGAATCTGTGCCGGTGGAAGAAATCTTTGGCGGCAAGACCATCTGGAAAGGCATCGTGGAAGTGTTCACACTCACCGGTCACCCGAAAGCCAAGCGGTGTTTTGCATGGTCTCACAATGAAGGCAAGGGCGATACAGATGAACGGTTTGTTACCGTGTTGGAAATCCCGCCCGTGGTATCACCGGAAACAGCCGTAAAGGTGGCAATCGTGGCTGAAGTAAGGGATAAAAAGTGAAGGCCGGATTTCAAATTAGGACAACGCCATTTAACATTGGAGCGCGGCTGTCCCAGCCGCAGCATGTTTGATAACTCCAAGCCCATGGATTTTGAATGCTCATTCGGCAATCCAATCGGCTGTGGGTGGGACACCCGCGCTCCGGTTCATTCCTGAAGTTTGATTGCCTCGTTTTGCCGGCGTGCCTAAGCTCCTAGTGTAGTGTAACACTTAACTCTTTACAATGAGGCTGAGTCAGCTACACTCAGCCGCATGTGGGACTCGGCTGAAGCTCTTGCAATGGATCCGGAACAAAAGGCCCAGTTGGAATCGTG
>JBEKSU010000057.1:0-16516 GCA_049516755.1 Verrucomicrobiota bacterium
CATGCAATTTCAAATGTCCGGCAATTCTTCGTTTACTCCTGTCCGCTGCCTCCTCTCAGTGGGACGCCCCGGATGAACAACCAACAGTGAATACTACGGTTTTTCGTGGTAAGGAGACCCGGCTTCATAAAGCTTGAACCGGACTTGGATGGCTGCGGCCAAGGGTTGGTTGTTCTGGGTCGCACTAAGATTCAGCGCCCGTTTGGCCGTCTCGACCGCTTCCCGATATCGCCCCGCCTCCGCATAGGCCGCCGCCAGCGTGTCCAGACTTTGCGCCGATTCCGCTCTGGCAAGCTGTTCGGCCTTTTGCGTCAGTTCCACCGCCCGGTTGCCATCGCGCAGTGACGCCTCCGGACTCGTCGCCAGCAACCACGCCAGGCCGAGGTGGGCGGACAGATGTCTCGGGTTCAATTCCATCGTCCGTTGATATTCAGCGATCGCCGCCTTGTAGTCCCGTTGCGCCTGCAAGGCCTGGCCAAATCGAAAATGGGCTTGCGCCGAATCCGGCACCAACTCCAGCGTCCGCCGATATTCCGGAATGGCTTCCCCCAGCCTGCCTTGCGCCGCCAGCACATTGGCCAGATTGCCATGGGCGTCGGCATGGCCGGGCTGGAGTTGTATGACTTTCCGGTACTGTTCGGCCGCTTCATTCAACCGGCCTTGCAATCCAAGCGCCACGCCCAAACTGTAATGCGCGTCCGCGTAGTCAGGCTTGACCTCGACCGCCTTTTGATAGTGTGCAATGGCCTCATTCAGCCGGCCCTCTCTGTCGAGTATGCAACCCAAGTTGTAGTGGGCCTCGGCATAGTTGGGGCTGGTCGCAAGGGCAGCCTGATAATGCTCCTTGGCCTCTTCCAGCCGGCCGCTTCGCATCAAAGCCACACCGAGATTGTTTTGCGCTTCGGGGAAATCGGCCTGAATCGCTAAAGCTTCCTGGAATTGAATCATCGCCTCATCCATTTGCCCGACCTGTAGCAAAGTATTGCCAAGATTGTAATGTGAAACAGCCGAAAAAGGGGCGATCTCCACGGCCATTCTGAAATGATCCATGGCCTCATCCACCCGCCCTTTTTGCAGAAGCGCATTGCCAAGATTGTTGTGGGCTTCGAAAAAATCGGGGGCGATCTCCAGGGCCTTTTTTAAATCGGCAATTGCTGCGTCCACCTCTCCTTTTCTGGTCAGGATGGTCCCGAGGTTGTTATAGGCCAGGAAGGCACGAGGGTTTCTGGCAAGGGTGGCCTGCCAGAGAGTTTTGATGTCGGCATACATTCCGCATTGGCGCCAGGTCAACAAGCCCAGCACCAGCAACAACATCCCGACCAGGAACGGTTTCAGGAATCGGCTTTTTTTTCCCAACCAGTCAAGCCCCTTGGTGATTCCCGCCGCAACCAGCGCGATGACACTCATGCAGCCAAAATATTGCCAGTGGTCCGACACAAACGTGTACCGCGTCATGTACAAAACCACGATCAATATCAGCAGCGACGTGCTGATGTAAAAATGCAGCAGTGCGACCAGTGGTCCCCGGCCTATCACGTTTCGCTTCCACCACAACAACGCAAACAGTCCAATCGTTGCCGTCGGATATAATAAATACTGCCACCAAGGGGCGGCATTGACGTCCCATCGCTCGTAGACGAATGTCAGCGAATGGGGGAAAAACAGTTTTTCCAGGTAGAACCAGAATGACCGCGCGGAAACCAGCACCCGCTCCGCAAAACCCAGACTGAATCCCGTGCCGACTGCCCCGTGAAGGTGTTCGATATAAAACGTCATCTCTCCCATCGCCACGACCAGTATCAGCATGAGCAGCAATGGCACCAGTTCCCGCCAGACCAGACGCCCCCGCTGCCACCAGGCCACCAGCAGCAATGTGGCCGGCAGAAAACTCACAGCGGTCTTGGCAAACATCGCCAATAGAAAAAGAATCAGCGACAGAATGCCATAACGCCAGTCAATCCCCGAATCCGTCCGCTTTAAGTTGTCGCCGTTGGATTCCGACACGTCATAAACTCCCAGGCCCGCAAATCGCAAATAGGCCCACCCGGCCCCCAAGGCCAGCGCTGCAGACAGCGTGTTTTTCAATTCTGTCATCCAAGCCACGCTCATCACGCAGACCGGATGCAGGGCAAAAATCGCTCCCGCCAGCCAGGCTCCGCGCACCTTCAACCGTTCCAATATTTGCCACAGGAGCACTGCCACCAAACAGTGCAACGTTACATTGAGCAGGTGATACCCCAGCGGGTTTAATCCCCATAGTTGGTACTCCGCCCAAAACAGGGTGAAACTCAACGGGTAATACTGACAGGTCGCCCCTGGTTTGAACCAGATTTCCCACAGCCCTCGCAATGATCGCAGTGTCAGGTTGGAGGATATATGCGCATCATCATCCCATATAAAACCTCCGTGCCATGCCGGTAGATAGGCCAGGAAGGTGGCGGTGATCAACAGAAGGCCAAGGAGCCAGTCCCGGCCCCGCTGGGCTTGCGCAGATTTCCTGATTGGGTTCACGGCCTGATTAAATCACTTGCAACTTCAAACGTCAGGTAATTCCTGCTCCAGCCTTTGTCTGGACAGACTCATCGCTATGCCCTTTCTACAAACAGCAATGCAGAGAATGCTACGGTTTCTCATGGTATGGGGAATGCGTTTCATAAAGCTCGAGCCGGGTTTGAACGGCATCAGCCAGCGGTTGATTGTTTTTGGTGGCGGAAAGATTCAGCGCCCGCCTGGCCGTCTCGACCGCTTCGCCAAACCGCCCCGCCTCCGCATAAGCCGCCGCCAGTGTGTCCAGAATTTGCGGCGATTCGCCCCCGGCCAGCTGCTCGGCCTGTTGCCCTAATTCCACCGCCTTGTTTCCGTCCCGCAACGATGCTTCCGGACAGGTCGCCAGCAGCCACGCCAGACTGACGTGGGCCGGCAAATGCTTCGAATCCAGCTCCAGAACCTTCTGATATTCTGTCTCCGCTGCGGCAAAGTTGTGCAGTGTTTGCAACGCCTGGCCGAATCTAAAGTGGGCCTGGGCGGAGTTCG
The DNA here is from genome assembly GCA_049516755.1 of Verrucomicrobiota bacterium. Lineage (GTDB taxonomy): Bacteria > Verrucomicrobiota > Verrucomicrobiia > Limisphaerales > UBA11358 > UBA11358. The sequence goes on from JBEKSU010000057.1 coordinate 3,034, forward strand.
GCACCAGTTCGAGCGTCCGCCGGTATTCTTGGACAGCTTCATCCAGACGGCCCCGGGTCGCGAGCACATTGGCCAGGTTGCCGTGCGCATCGGCGTAATCAGGTTTGATCTCGATGGCCTTCTGGTATTGTTCACCGGCCTCGGCCAGCTGCCCTTGCAACCCCAAAACGGCACCCAGATTGTAATACGTCTCGGCGCTATCGGGGTTGAGCTGAATGGCTTTCTGATATTGCACGACGGCTTCGTCAAGCTGACCTTTTTTGGCCAACATATTGGCCAGGTTGTTGTGGGCATCCGCATAGTCAGGCTTGAGTTGAATGGCTTTTTGGTAGTGTGTCATCGCCTCGTCCACCTGCCCTTTTCGGACAAGAGCGTTGCCGAGGCCGTTGTGAAATCCTGCATAGTCGGGACGCATTTCCAGCGCCTTTTGGTAGTGCATAATCGCCTCGTCCACCTGCCCCTTTTGGAGAAGTGCAAAGGCGAGATTGTTATGGCAATCCGGATAGTTGGGGTGAATTTCCAGCGCCATTTGGAAATGTTCAATCGCCTCGTCCAGTCGTCCTTGTGCGGTGAGCATGACCCCCAGATCCATTTGAGCGAGGGCATTATCCGACGTGCAGGCGATGGTGTGGGTCCACAACGATTCACTGTTGCGCCAATACGAGGTTTGCTTCCAGGTGCAAACCATCAAAGCCACAATCACACTCAATGCCCCCATGCCCAGCAACCGGCGGCCGGATCGCCAGGAAATCGTCAGGTCCCTCGCCGCCCAAGCTATCATAATATACACTCCCATCTGCGCCAGATACGTGAAGCGATCGGCCCGGGCGACGCTGCCGGCATGAATCACCCCAAGCATTGGCACCAGCATTCCCAAATACCATAACCAGCCGACCAGCAAATAAGGACGCCGCTGCCGTAATGCCAGCACTCCCACGGAAATGCCGGCCAGCAGGGCCAGCGCCCCGGCAACTTCCGGCCACGACAGACCCTGCCGTGGAAAAGGATATATGACAGCCAAACCTTCGGGATAAAACATCTGCACCAGGTAGACGACATAGGAAACTGCGGCATAGCCCGTCCGGGACAAAAGCGGCAATTCCCCAACCGGCGCCAGCAAGTATTGTTGAGTAAGAATGGTCGCTACGCACGCCGCGGCAGAAAGCACAAACAACGGAATCTTTTCAATGATGAGCGGAAGCAAAACCTTGAAGGTGGAGCAAGGAGCCGCCGGTTGCATTCGGACGAGCGGCCAGTAATCCAGGAGCAACAACAGGAATGGCAGCGTCACCAATGACGGTTTGGACAGAAGACCAAGTGCGAACAGAAATATTACCGCCAGATAACGAACCAGCGAGAATGGGGTGCGGGCGTAACGGACATACGCGCCGAGCGTCAGCACGAAGAACAGTCCGCTGAGCATGTCCTTGCGCTCGGTCACCCACGCCACCGATTCCACCCGCAATGGATGGGTTGCAAACACCGCAGCAACAAAAGCGCAGGGCCACAACGTGTCGCCCGGCGCGGCCCCGGTTCCAACGCTTTTCCCGGCGCGATGGCCCATCATCCGCCGCAGCACCAGAAAAAGCAGGATGGTCGTCGTCGCGTGAAGCAAAACGTTCGTCAAGTGATAGCCGCCAGGGTTCAACCCGTAAACCTGATGATCCAGCATCAGGGACAACATGGTAAGCGGGTGATAAAAATCGCACATCTGGCGGGTGAACACATGACTGACCCCCTGGAAGGTCAGCCCTTTTATGATCACCGGATTTTGATACACATATGTGTCATCATCAAGATTGACGAATTCATGGCGGACCGTCCGGCCGAAAACGGCAAACACCATCAATGCGAGCAACACGCAGATGCCAGCCGCGAAGCGATTCTCTGATTTCTGAACAGATGCGCTTTCTGACTGGCTCGCTTCAGGTGGAATTACAGGTATCACCGGCTTCATGGGCGTCAGGATTCCTTCATCCTCGAAACATAAGCCTCAATAGCTGGTTCTTCAGCAAACGGACAAAAACAGAACCGACGAAACCATTGGCGCCAATGATCGTTACCTGCATACCTCAAGGCAAGCGGAGCGTACTCCGGTTGGCAAAAATCCAATCGATGGTCATCCGGAGTCCATCCCGCAGCGAGGTCCGGCATTCGTAACCGAGTAACTGCCGCATGCGGGTAACATCGAATTCCTTTAGCAGCTGGCCGTCCGGTTTCGTTGTGTCCCAGACGACCCTGCCCCCGTAACCGGCAAGCTCCGCGATGGTCTCGGTCAGTTTCCTGATGGTCACCCCCGCGCCGGAAGAAATGTTGATGAGGTCAGCGCCGTCGTAATTTTCAGCGGCGAGCAGGATGGCTTCGCACGCATCGGCCACATAAACAAAATCCCGCACCGGTTTGCCGCTCCCCCAGGCGACAACCTCTGGTGCGCTGGCCTCCTTGGCGACAAGGAATTTACGGATCAATGCCGGAATGACGTGGGAACTGCGCAAATCAAAGTTGTCGCATGGGCCATAAAGATTACCCGGAACGAGGCAGATGGCATTGAAACCATATTGGGTGCGGTAAGCCGAGGCTTGCACCACTCCCATCGCTTTTGCGAGCGAATAGGGCGCGCTTTCGGCCTGTGGGTAGCCTTGGAACAACGTGGTTTCCTTGATGGGATTCGGCGCGGCGGCTGGATAACTGCAACCGCCCAGGAGGGTGATGTACTTCTTCACCCCGGCCCGCCAGCTCTCGTGCAACATCATGGTGCCCATGATGAGATTCTCATAATTGAAATCAGCCGGACGCTCGCGGTTCGCACCAATGCCACCCACCAGCCCGGCCAGATGAAAGACCACATCGGGTTTGATCCGTTCCAGCATCCGGCGGACCTGGGTTTGCTCCCGCAAATCGAAGTCGGCCCGCGTGGGGACCAGTGGATTGATCCGGCGCGCACGCATCAGCTCAATCAGGTTGCGGCCAACGAACCCGTTGGCGCCGGTCACCAGCACAGTGTGTTTTGTTAAATCCATGGACAAAGCCGGTCTATGTCAAATCCGGTCTATGAGAAAATAATCTGGGAGCCGGGCGCATTCAACCGCACATCCAAGGTCTGCCAGTTGCGGAATGCCTTTTGCAATTTCGGTCGCGCTGCGGGCGGCACAAAAAACAACATGAATCCACCCCCTCCGGCACCCAGCAACTTTCCGCCGATGGCCCCCGCCTTGCGCCCGCGTTCGTAAAGCTCGTCAATTTCCGGATTGGATATGCCCCCATCAAGGCTGTGTTTTGCGAGCCACGCGTGATGCAGGAGTTCGCCAAAATTGTGCAATCGGCGGCCGGAGGTCAGAATGTCAAAACCGCGGTAGACCATTTCCCGCATCTCACGCAACGTTCCGGCATTACGGCTGCGTTTTGCGAGCTGGCCGGCTGCCACATCGGAAGCCTTGCGTTTGATGCCCGTGAAGACCAGAAGAAGGTGGCGTTCCAGCCGTCCAAGGCAATCGGGCGTCACTGGTATGCGTTGCACCTCAAAGTCTCGTTCCGACCGGAATTCCACGAGATTGAACCCGCCAAAGGCCGCTATGACCTGGTCCTGACAGCCAACGTTTTCATGCAGGAGATGACGTTCGACGTGAATTGCCTCGCACGCCACCTCGTGGGGTGTGAGAAACTCGCCTTTGAAGCTGTGAAGCGCGTGAAGCAACGCCACCGTAAAGGATGAAGAAGAACCCAGCCCGGTGAATGCCGGCAGATCAGCCATCGTTTGCAATTCGATGTCCTTTTCCAAATCGCACAGTTTGAGACACTCGCGAAAAACCCGATGTTCAATTTCGTGATGGCGACGAACCAGTTCGACGTTGCGATAGGACAAGCGAATGGAATAGTCGAAAAGCCGGCTCAAGAAGGGGCTGGCGGTAACATACAGATACTTGTCAATGGCGGTCGCCAACACCGCTCCCCCGTCCTTGAGGAAATGCTCCGGATAGTCGGTCCCCCCGCCAAAAAAGCTGACGCGCAATGGTGAACGGGCAATGATCATAAGGTTTCAAGTTGCAGCCGATGATTGGCAACAAAGGTTTCGGCCAACGGCAATGATTCAGGCGTGCCCATGTCAAAAAAGGGTGCCTTCGCCACGTGAACACGCAAGTCCAAACCTCGTGCCAGCCAATGGGCAAAAACTTCATGTTCAAAGCTCAACGGCCGCTTCGGGGGGAACTCCGCCAGCAGGGGAGGCTTGAGCAGGTAGAGTCCGGCATTGATCACCCCGGCGCCAGCCTTCTTTTCCGCAAAGCGGGTGAGCCGGTTCCGGTCGTCAAAAATCAGGGTGCCATAACGACTGGCATCCGGCATCGCCACCCCCACCAGAACGCCCTGCACTTCTGATTCACCCAGCAAATGGGCTGCCTCCGCCAACTCGGCCAGCACCAGCGAATCCCCGTTTGACACAATCCAGAACGCCGGACTCGCGCCACATTGCCGGGCCGCGTGCAGGAAACCGCCCGCGGTCCCCAGCGCTGATGGTTCCGCCACGCACGAAATTTGCATACCGGGCACGGGTTCTTTCACAAAATGCCGTTCGACGACGTCGCTGCGAAACCCGGTGGACAACACCACCTGGCACACACCTTGCCGTTGCAGATGGCGGAGCACCCATTCGACAAAAGGCCGGCCACAGACTGTGATCATCGGCTTGGGCAAGTCGGGGGCAAGATGCCGGATTCGTGTCCCCAAGCCGCCAGCCAGCACGACTGCGGTTGCGTTGTTCAAGCTCGGTGCCGTCATCGGGGAAGCCGGGAATTACACATTCGAGTAAATCGAGTTGCGCAGGATGGTATAGCCCTTGATGAGTTCCTCAATGCCGCGGTCAAGGCTCCACTCGGGTTTGAATCCGGTCGCGGCAATCCGGGCGTTGCTGACGATGTAATCGCGCTTGTCCGGGTCCTCGCCAATCGGCGCTTCCAAGTACACAAATTGCGGGAGGTGTTTTTGGATTACAGCACACAATTCCAGTTTGGAGAGGTTCGCATCATCAAGACCAACATTGTAAGCCCGGCCTTTCATGGCGTCGAAGTTCGCCATGCCATGCAGAAACACCCGGACCACGTCGCGAATATGGATGTAGTTGCGCTTGAAGTGCCCTTGAAACACCACGACCGCCCGGTCATGCACCGCGCGATGGACAAAGTCGTTCACCAGCAAATCAATGCGCATCCGGGGTGACAGGCCAAACACCGTGGCGAGACGGAAGCTGATGCTGTTCCCGCGCGCCAGCACGGCCTCCTCGGCTTTTACCTTCGTGCGACCGTAAAGTGAAAGCGGCCGCAGCGGCGAGTCCTCGGTGCAGACCTTGCCGCTCTCCCCAATGCCATAGCCGCTGTTGGTGATAGGCATCAGCATCCGCTGTTGCTTGCTCGTAATCCGGCACAGCATCTCGACGGCTTCCTGGTTGATCGTCTTTGCGGCAACCGTGTCCCGGTCGCACATGGGCGCGCCCACAATTGCGGCGAGCGGAATGATGGCGTCCGCCCGGGAAGCGTGCCGCTTCATCAATTCCTCGTCCCGGCAGTCGCCGCGGATGATTTCAAACGCTTTGTGGTGGCAGCAATCGAGCAGACTGGCCTGCTTGAAGTAAAAGTTGTCCACCACCGTCACCTGATGTCCTTCGGCGAGCAGGGCCGGAGTCAAAAGTGAGCCGATGTAACCAGCGCCGCCGGTGATTAGAATTTTCATAGGAATTAATTTTGACGCCGGCCGCTCAAACGAACAGCCAGGGCGCTTAGGAGAATGCGGCAACCCGTCCGGACGATGCTTGACACCTCGCGCCAGCCGTTGCCATGACCGCTCACACCCCCCTGGCGATCATGGTATTTCACGGGCACCTGGGCAACGCGCAGGCCTTCCACGCAGGCGCGCACCGGGATTTCCACCTCGTAAACGAAGCCATCGTCCTGAAAGCGGATCGTTTGCATCGCCGCCTTCGTCCAGGCTTTGTAACCCGTGGTGACATCGGTAATGGACTGGCCGCAAAGCAGGCTGACCCAGGCATTGACCACCCGGTTGCCCATCACCCGGAAGAACGAGAACCGGTAGCCGGATGTGTCCGCTCCCTTCATGAAACGGGAACCGATCACGACATCCGCCCGGCCTTCCAGAATCGGCGCCATCACACACGCCATATCTTCCGGATCGAACTGAAGATCGGCATCGAACTGGCACATCATATCGAAGGATGCACGTTCGATGCCCACCTTGACGGCGCTGCCCTTGCCGTGATCGTTCTCGTTCCGGACGGCAATGACATTCGGATGCGATTGCGCAAAAGCCCGGGCTCGTTCGTACGTCTGGTCTTTACCGCCATGCAGGACCAGAATTTCCGCCGCCGGAGCGGATTGGGTGAGACGCTCCAGGCACTCGACAATCGTATCCTCCTCGTTGAGGCAGGCGATGATGATCGTGATGGGGGTCTTTAACCGATTGGTGTCCATACAGGCTGCCGGGGTTGGTTGCACAATTTACAAACAAATAAGCAGTTTCCGGGCACATCGTCAATTCCAGTGCAAGAATTCTCGATGCCGACATCAGCGGCTGGCCGGGGTATTCTTCATTTCCAGCGCGCGAGCGAGATTGGTGCGAGCCTCGGCGTAATCCGGTTTCAGGCGGATGGCTTCCTGAAATTGGGTGATCGCTTCGTCGGTTTGGCCTTTCTGGCTGAAGGCGTTGCCGAGGTTATTGTAAACCTCCGCGTCATCCGGCCTCAGACGGATGGCTTCCTGAAATTGGCTGATTGCCTCGTCCATTTGACCTTTCATGCCAAGGGCGATACCGAGGTTGTAGTGGGCATCGGCATAATCCGGTTTCAGGCGGATGGCTTTCTGAAATTGACTGGTCGCCTCGTCCATTTGACCTTTCATACCGAGGGCGATACCGAGGCTGTTGTAAGCCTCGGCGTCATCCGGTTTCAGGCGGATGGCTTTCTGAAATTGACTGATCGCCTCGTCCATTTGACCTTTCCGGCCGAGGGCGGCGCCAAGGTTGAAGTAGGCGTCGGCATAACCCGGTTTCAGACGTATGGTTATCTGATATTGGCGAATGGCTTCGTCGGTCTGGCCTTTCTTCTCGAGAGTAACACCGAGGTTGTTATCCATGAGGTAGTTATCCCCCGTGACCGCAAGCGCATGTCGGAAAAGAGTTTCACTGTCCCGCCAAAATCCGAGCTGTTGCCGCGTCAACCCGAGACACAAGACGACCGCCAAACATCCCGCCACCGATAACACCATCCCCTGATACCGCCAACTTTGGGTCAGTTCGTACGCGCCCCAGATGGCCAGAATCAGCACACCAAGCGACGGTATGTAAGTGTACCGATCCGCCATCGCCTGTTCGCCCACTTGCACCAACCCGATCACCGGCACCAGCGTACCGACGAACCACACCCACCCCATCAGCATAAACGGATATTGCCGCCACGGCGCAATAAACAGCACCGTAATACCCGCCAGCAACCCACCCGCCAGCACCACCTGTTCCAACGGCCAATGCCCGGGGTGGGGATAAAATACTGCCAGATCCACCGGCCAAAACAGCTTCCCCAAATACCGGCAATACGAAATCAGGGCGTTCCCGCCGCGCGCACCGAAGGGCAGGTCTTCAACCGTCACCAAGGCGCTTGTCTGCTTCTGCACGATGAAGGTCACGATGCTCGTCGCCGCCGCCAGCCCGAAAAACGGCCATTTCTCAAAAACCAAGGCTGAGAGCCGCGGGTTGAGGGTTGCCGATGGTGTCGTGCCGGGGCTTGAAACTGAAAACTTGAAACTTGAAACTCTCCGTAATGGCCAGTAATCCAGCAGCAGCATGACGACCGGCCAGGTCACCAGCATCGGCTTGCTCATCAATCCGAGCGCAAAAAAAAACAGGGCCAGCCAGTAGAAGCGTGACGGGTGGCGGATGGCGGGTGACAAGGTGGAGTTCATTCCGGTCACTTGACACTTGTCACCTGTCACATTCTCCGCGTAGCGGACGTAACAAATAAGCGTCAGCAAACCAAAACCGGTGCTTAACACGTCCTTCCGCTCAGCCACCCACGCCACCGATTCTACATGCAACGGGTGGAGACCAAACAGCGCCGCCACCAGCACGCTCCGCCAGATGGCCCCCGTCAGATTGCGCAGCAACAGAAATATCAGAACGGTGTTGATGGTGTGCAGCAGCACGCTCGTCAGGTGATGACCCCAGGGCTTCAGACCGAATAGCTGACAGTCCAACATGTGGGACAGCACCGTCAACGGATGCCAAATGTTGTTCACCGGGTTGCAGAATGCCCATTTTACGTTTTCCAAGGTCAATCCGTTTTGAACATGAACATTTGAGGTGACGACGACATTGTCATCGTAGCTGACGAAGTCATCGCTCATCGCCGGCCAGTAAACGGCAATCGTCATCAGCGCCAGTAATGCCGCCATCAGCCAGATCTGAAAACGCGGCCGGGACATGACCGGGGCCGATGGCCCCGTCGGTTCGGAGTTGGTTATCGTCTCTGGACGGCACATGGGACTCCCCCAATTATCAGGAGGGGCGTAACTTTAGCACGCCCATTTTGTGGCCGGAGCCGCGATTCTTTGACGGGTTTGAACACAACCCAGCCCGTGAATCAGCGGCCCGCCGGAACTTTTTTCTTTTCCAGTGCGCGAGCAAGGTTTTGGCGAGCCTCGATATCATCCGGTCTCAGGCGGACGGCTTCCTGAAATTGGCTGATGGCCTCGTCCGTCTGACCTTTCATGCCGAGGGCGACACCGAGATTGAAGTGGGCATCGGCGTAATCCGGTGTCAGGCGGATGGCTTCCCGGTATTGACTGATTGCCTCGTCCATTTGACCTCTCATGGCAAGGGCGATACCGAGGCTGTTGTGGGCATCGGCATAATCCGGCGTCAGGCGGATGGCTTCCTGGAATTGACTGATCGCCTCGTCCATCTGGCCTTTCCGACCGAGGGCCGTGCCAAGGTTGAAGTGGGCGTCGGCGTAATCGGGTTTCAGGCGGATGGCTTCCTGGAATTGGTCGATTGCCTCGTCGAACTGATCTTTCTTGAGGAAGGCGGTGCCGAGATTGTAATGGGCTTCAGCATAATCCGGTGTCAGGCGGATGGCTTCCTGGTATTGGCTGATCGCTTCGTCGATCTGATCCTTCTCGAGCAGGACAGTGCCGAGGTTATTGTGCGCGAAGTAATTTCCCGAGGTGCAGGCGAGGGTGTGTCTCCACAACGATTCGGCATTCCGCCAATAAGTGGTCTGCCTCCACGCACAGAGCATCAAAAACACCACCACGATGGACGCCCCGGCGCTTAGCACCTGACGACGCCATCCGCAGAAAGCCACCACATCCCTGATTGCCCACACCACCAACAGATACAGCCCGATTTGGGGCAAATAGGTGTAGCGGTCAGCATGTGACTGGGGCCCCACCTGCACCAGCCCGATCACCGGTACCGACATTCCAAGATACCACAACCAACCAACCAACAGATAAGGACGTCGCCGGGCGAACACCACCGCCAATAATGTTCCGAACAACAACAAGGTTCCAGCAACAGCAATCTCCCACGTTGGCACCATAGCCGGGTACGGGTAAAAAACGGCCAGATTCTCCGGCCAGAACATCTTGAGGACATACGTCACATAGCTCACCAGGCCGTTTGCCAGCCGTAAACCAAGGGGAATACAGTCAATCGTTGCCACAGTGCCATCACTTTTTTGCGTGAGGAAAGCTATAAAACTTGCAGCAATGGCCGGCAGAAACATCGGGAGCTTCTCAAAAACGAGCCGGAGGATCCGGCTGGTTGAGAGTTGTGAGCCTGCTCGCGATTCATCGGAGTTGACGGTTGAGGATTCAAAACGGTTCAGCGGCCAGTAATCCAGGAGCAGCAACACGAACGGCAGCGTCACCAGCATCGGTTTGCTCATCAATCCCAGTGCGAAAAACAGAACCACAATCCAATAGTCGCATGACCTTAACCACCTGACACCCGACACCTGACTTTTGGCACAATTCTGAACATACCGCGCATACATCAGGAGCGTCAGCATGAAGAACAGACCGCTCAACACGTCCTTGCGTTCCGCCACCCACGCCACCGATTCCACCCGCAACGGATGAATGGCAAACACCGCCGCCACGAAAGCACAAGGCCACAGTGTGTCCGCCTGTATAGCCGTGTCTCCGATGCTTTTATCGGAGCGAAGCCCCGCCTGTGGCGACGAAGCTTCCGAGCGAAGGCGCATCATCTGCCTTAGCGCCAGAAACAGCAGGATGGCTGTCGCCATGTGGAGCAGGACATTGGTCAGGTGATGCCCGCCAGCGTTCAATCCGTAAAGCTGGCAGTCCAACATGTGCGATATCCATGTCAGCGGATGCCAGTTGCTGGCATGGCTGTGGGTGAAAGCCCAAACGATCCCGGCCAGCGTCAGGCCCTTTACGACCTGCGTGTTTTCATAGACATAGGGACCGTCGTCGCAATTGACGAACCCATATCGCATGGTCTGGCCGAAAACCAGCCACACGGCCACCACCAGCAGCACGCACACGCCAAAAACTGCGCCATTGCCATTCCTGCCTGCCGGACGTTTTTGTGATTGGAGGGCAGCCATGTTTTCCGGGTGATTCTGTCTGGGGGGACTGGCCGATTCCATCTTTTTTAGCTCTCAAAACGGATGCGCCATGGCGGGAAAATTTGTTCCGCCACCCCCGCAGTCATGCCGGATGAGAACTGCGCGAAACCCTATGGCTTTTCATGGTAAGGAGAACCGGTTTCATAGAGCTTGAGTCGGGCTTGGATGGCTTCGGCCAAAGGCTGGTTGTTTTGCGTGGCAGGTAAGTTCAATGCCCGCCTGGCTGCTTCAACTGCTTCAGGATATCGCCCCGCTTCGGCATACGCCGCCGCCAGGGTGTCCAGCAATTGCGGCGATTCGCCTCCGGCAAGCTGTTCCGCCTGTTGCGTCAGTTCCACCGCCCGGTTGCCATTCCGCAACGATGCCTCCGGGCTCGTCGCCAGCAACCACGCCAGGCTGAGGTGGGCCGGCAAATGCTTCGGATCCAGTTCCAGAACCTTCTGATATTCTGTCTTCGCCGCGGTAAAGTTGTGCAGCGTTTGCAGCGCCTGGCCGAATCGGAAGTGGGCTTGGCCGGAATTCGGCACCAGTTCAAGTGTCCGCCAGTATTCTGGAATGGCTTCCTCCAATCTGCCTTGTGCAGCCAGCACATTGGCCAGGTTGCCATGCGCGTCGGCATAATCAGGCCTGATCGCGATGGCCTTTTGATATTGTTCAACGGCCTCATTCAGTCGGCCGCGCAGCCCCAATGCCACGCCCAGATCGTAATGCGCCTCCGCGTAGTCAGGTTTGAGATCAATGGCTTTCTGGTACTGCGCCATGGCCTCATCCGATTTCCCCTGAAACCCAAGCGCCAGGCCCCAATTATAGTACGCCTCGGCATAGTCCGGGGCGAGTTTGACGGCTTGCTGGTATTGCATGACGGCTTCGTCCATTCGGCCGGATCGCATCAATGCCACGCCGAGATTGTTGCGTGCCATGACAAAGTTGGGGTTGATTTCCAAGGCCTGCTTAAATTGATCCATGGCCTGGTCCAACTGACCCCTACTCAGAAGAATGAGGCCAAGATGGTTGTGAGCTTCGAAGATGTCGGGATTGATTTCCAAGCTTTTTTTGATATAGGAAACTGCCGCGTCTTTATCTCCCTTTTCAGACAAGAGGACGCCAAGATTGTGGTAAGCCAGAAAAGCGTTTGGATTCTTCGCGATGGTTGTCCGCCAGAGCGTTTCGAGGTTGGCGTACATACCGCATTGCCGCCACGTCAGCATCGCGAATACGGGCAGCACAAGGGCCGCAAATCCAAGGAGCACCACCGGCTGGCGGAGACGTTCGGCGACGCGCGCCACCAGCGCCGCCACCAGCGCAATCAACCCCAGACTGGGAAGATAAACCCAGTGATCCCACACGAACGAGTAGCGCATCCCATACGCGTTCATGAATCCCAGCACCGGAAAGAGGGTGCCGGCAAAAAACAAGGCCGCCGCCACCGGCCCGCGTCCGAGCCGCGTTCGCGCGAGCCAAAGCGCCACCAGCGCGCCAAGAGCGGTAATCGGGTAAATCCACTGCGCCAGTGATGCCGCGTCAGGCCGCCACCGTGGGTAAATGAAACACAGGTTTGCGGGCCATAACAGCTTGCCGAGGTAGAACCATGGCGCCCGGCCTGCAATCAGGCAGCGGCCCGGCCAGGATATCGCCCACTCGGCACCTTTCGCGCCCACATGATTTTTTTCCAACCAGGCCGTGACCAGACAAAGGCCGATGGCCAGCGCGAAAAACGGCAGCACTGGCAGCACATCCGCCCGCCACCGGATGCAACCGCGCTTCCACCAGCACACCAGCAGTATCACCGCCGGCAGCGAAAAAGCCGTTGCCTTCGCCAGTAACGCACCCAGGAACAGGAGGAAGGCCAGTCCATAAAAGAGTGACGCGTGACGTGTGGCGGGTGGCGGGTCGCGTACGGTAGCGGCTGCTTCGGTTCCTGTCACCTGCCACTTGCCACTTGTCACCTGCGGTGCGTAGCGCAGGTAAGCCAGCAACGCCCCGAGGTAGAACACCAGTGATAAAACGTTCTTGCGTTCCGTGATCCAGGCAACCGATTCAACCATCACCGGGTGCAGCGCAAAAATGGCCGCCGCCAGCCAGGCACCCGGCAGCTGCAACCGCCGCAACAATCTCCAGAAAAGCACCGCCGCCAGGGCGTGCAGCAGGATGTTCTCAACGTGATACGGCAACGGCCAGAACCCCCAGAAATGATAATCCAGCCAAAACGTCGTGCCCGTTAATGGATAATACTGTTGCAACGCGGCGGGATGACTCCAGATCATGCACAGGCCCGAAACATCACGCAATAGTCCAGCGATGTTCGTGGTCCACGCGTCATCGTCCCAGATGAATTGTCCCCGCAAGGCAGGCAGGTATGCCAGGAAGCTGGCGCCTACCAGCAGCAGACCGAAGAACCAGTTCCGGCCCTGCAAAGTCTGCATAAATTTCACGATCCGGTTCACAGTCGGATTAAACCACATATGATTTCAAATGTCCGGCAATTCTTGATTTGCACCTGTCCGATGCTGATTCGCTGCGGCAGCCCATCAGCGGGACACGCCGGATGAACCAACGCTGGGAACTCTACGGTTTTTCGTGGTAAGGGAAATTGCCTTCGTAGAGTTTAAGCCGGGCTTGGATGGCTTCGGCCAACGGCGGATTGTTTTGGCTGGCGTTAAGATTCAGCGCCTGTTTAGCCGTCTCGACCGCCGCCGCATATCGTCCCGCTTCCGCATACGCCGCCGCCAGCGTGTCCAGCACCTGCGGCGATTCGGCCCCGGCAAGCTGCTCCGCCTGTTGCACCAGTTCCATCGCCTTGGCACCGTTGCGAATGGATGCCTCAGGACTGGT
>JBEKSU010000058.1:0-16462 GCA_049516755.1 Verrucomicrobiota bacterium
CTGAGTCAGACTTACGATGGATCAGCCAAGGCGGCGACGGCGACGACGACCCCGATTGGATTGGCTGTGAGTTTCACCTACAACGGTTCAGCCACGATTCCGACCAGCGCCGGCAGCTATATGGTCGTTGGGACAATCAATGATGCGAATTATCAGGGCAGCGCGACCGGCACGCTGGTCATCGCTCAAGCCGCAGACGAAGTCGTGCTCGGCAGTCTAAACCAGACTTACGACGGCACGGCCAAAACGGCGACAGTGACCACGACCCCGTCGAATTTGACAGTGACCTATACCTATAACGGTTCGGCCGATGCTCCGACCAACGCTGGCAGCTACACGGTGATCGGAACGGTCAATGACGTCAACTACCAGGGCAGCGCGACCAACACGCTCATTATCAACAAGGCGGTCCTGATGGTGACCGCCGACGACAAGACCAAGATTTGCGGAATGCCCAATCCACCGCTGACGGCCAGTTACAGCGGTTTTGTCAATGGCGAGAATGCCAGCGTATTGTCGCTGCCAGTAATCTTGAGCACGCCGGCGACGAACACGAGCGCCGCAGGCACATATCCGATCACCGTTGGTGGTGCGGCCGCCGCCAACTACACAATCCAGTATGTGGAGGGTACACTTCAGGTGGCTTCGACCCCGCAACTGGCAGGGGCCAACGTCAGTGTGAACGGAACGCAACAATACGTCGTCAGTGTCCCGACAATCACCGGTCAGACGTATCAACTTGAATACACCACTGACCTCATGTCCCAGTGGACGCCCTTGGGCACTCCCTTTGCCGGGACCGATGGCATCGTTGCTGTGACCAACAACATTGATGCCACGCCGCAATGTTTCTTCCGGGTGGAAGTGCTCGAAGTCCACTAAGAGGCCTTTGCAACGCAGGTCAAGGTTTCCGGACAGCTTGAGGGATATTCGGTTGGTGAATGTCTTTCCGGTCGCAAAGCGGGTTCTGATTGACTTGCGGATAAATCTCAATTGGCCATTTGTCCAGAAAACGAATAACGGTGCGCCCGGTTTCGTAAGCCGTCAGGCCGGTCTGCGCCTTGAACCACAGCCGGTTTTCATCCACGAGAAGATGAGCACGATGGGAGCAGCGCCGAAACGTTGAAAGGCGGGAAGCCGCAACTGAAGGTTATCCATACCAGCGGCTACAGCGCCGACGTCGCTGGCAAAGGGCCAACGCTGGTCGAAGGCGTCAATTTCCTGCAAAAGCCATGTCATCCTCACAAACCCGCCCAAACGGTGCGGGATCGTCTCGTCCGGAAGTCGCAAGCCGCGCAACAAACCGTGCGGGATAACCACTTCATATCCCCAATTTTCCGCGCGTCACAAAATCATTTTCCTGACGCCTCCTTCAGAATTGATGATTCTGTTTTTGTGCATTTGCAGTTGCCACGTGCCCATGGCGGTTTAAAGTGTTCAACGTTCAAATGAAATTTTCATTGCCCATTCTCGGACTGGCGTGGCTGACGTTTCTCAGCGCATCGGCACAGGTGACGGTGAGTGTGATGTTGGATCAGGAACAGTTTCTGCCCAGCGAATCGCTGCCGGTGGCGGTGCGCATCACGAACCGTTCCGGCCAGCCGCTGCACTTGGGTGCCGACACGAACTGGCTGACGTTTAGCGTGGAATCCATGGCGGGCGCGGTGGTTGTCAAAAAAGCCGACGTGCCGGTGCAGGGCGAGTTTGATGTGGATTCGTCGCAAGTGGCCACCAAGCATGTGGACTTGACGCCGTATTATGCGCTGACGCGGGAGGGCGGTTATCGTGTCACCGCCACGGTGCGCATCAAGGCTTGGAACACGGTCATCACCAGCCCGCCCCAATCTTTTAACGTGATTGACGGCGCAAAATTATGGTCGCAAACGTTTGGCCTGCCCATGCCTGACGGGGTGACCAATCGCGCGCCAGAAGTCCGCAAATATACCCTGGAGGAGGCAAATTATCTGCGTTCCCAACTGCGGATGTATGTGCAGGTGAGTGACGAATCCGAAACGCACATTTTCAAGGTTCGCGCGATTGGCCCGATGGTTTCGTTCAGCCAGCCCGAGGCACAACTGGATCGCCTCAGCAATTTGCACGTGATCTATCAAAGCGGCGCGCGCATCTTCACTTACTCGGTGATCAGTCCTGACGGCGACATCCTGCAACAGGAAATTTACGATTATTTCAATACGCGCCCGCGTTTGCACACCGATGATGATGGCAATATTACGGTTCTTGGCGGCGCGCGCCGCGTGAAACCAAACGATACGCCGATGGTGGAATCACCGGCCGAAGTGCCCGCCGCTCCCGCGAAACCCTGAGCGCGCCGGTTATTGCATCAATTCCTCCTTCGACGTGACCTGCGCCTGGATGTCTTTGACAATCATCATGGCGCGGGTGAGGGCGTTGTCCTGTGTTTCCCCGAGGAATGATTTTAACTGCACCCGCATGGCCGCGATCGGGTCGCCGTTCCGGTCACGCAACGGCAGTGTGACTTCCACCGTGCCTTTGCCGCGTCCAAAATAAATCTTGCCGTCAGTAATGGCGCCTTTCTCGGCATCGGTGCCGGGCTCGCCGATTTCCTTTTCCAGCTTGCTCGCGATGATGCGCGGTTGGCCGTGGTCGTCGAGCGTGTAAAGACGCAGCCCCAGAATGCGCGGTTGTTTTGTCAGTATGTCTTGCACGACTGACTGTGCCATTGGCACCAGCGGGGTGTAGATGATGGTGGTGTCCCCGAAATGACTTATCGCGTCGGACTTCGTCCAAAACCCGATTTTGCCGGTGGCGAATGAATTGTCATGCAATGTCGGCATCAGCAGTCTGCCGTCCAGCCAGCAGGTGACCTGGTTGCCCTGGCATTGCACGGCCAGCACGTGCCAGAGGTTGGTGGCAATGTCCATTTCCGGGCCGATGGGGTCGGAGCGGATGCCGTTCACGACCTTGTAAAAACGCATATTCCTACCCAAAGCGCTGGCGCGGATGACGTAAAAATTCGATTCGTTTTGGAAGCGAAAAACCACGCCGGCCATCTGCTCGACGGTGCCCCCGACGATCTTGAACCGGGTCGTCAGGTTGAAGTCCTGGAACGTCTCGCCGTCGTAAATCAGCATCGGAAACCGCTCGTCCGCCGCGTCGGTGCCCGTTTGTGCGACCACGGCGCGTCGTGTGACCACGGGCGCCTGCGGCGAAAGCGGCGCCAGCAGCGGCGGCACTTCGTCCATGACGATTTTCCATTCGCCGGGCCGCCCGCCCCCCGCCAGCGCGGCGTGGAAACCGGCCGGGACCTGGTTGGTCGCAACGTCGCCGAAATCAATCTTGATTTCCGCGCCGGCCACCGGCAGGGCCAGGGCCAGCCAGAAACTGAAAAGAAATTTTCGCATTCCACGCAGCGTAACAAAAAGGACTTCGACGACAAGGAGAGTCTGACGGTCGCGGAAGCCACGGCAGTGCGTCGGCGGGTTGCATCGCAAGGATTTGTTTCTGCCGGCGGGGCGCCGGCGCTCCCCGGGGTTTCAACAAATCCGGGGCAATTGCTCGCCACTCGGCATGTCGAGGATCCGATTTGCGCCAATCGCGCTTTTCAGCGTGACCAAAGGCGAGGAACTTTCGGTGACCCGCCCGATGATTGCCGACCCCGCCCCGACGGCATGGCCGTGCATGATTTGCATGGCGTGGTCCATGTCCTTCGCTGCGATGAACGCGGCAAAACGCCCTTCGCACGCCACGTGTAGCGGGTCAAGCCCGAGCATCTCGCAGGCGGCGTGGACGTCTTCGCGCACCGGCACGAATTTTTCCTCGACGGCAATTTTAACTCCGGCGGCTTCGGCGATTTCATTGAGCGCGCTGGCCAGGCCGCCGCGCGTCAAATCGCGCAGACAGTGAATTTCAATTCCGGCGCGAAGCAGTTCCAAAACCAGATCCGCCACCGGCGCGGAGTCACTTTCAATCCGGCTTTCAAATGTCAACCCTTCGCGCACCGCCATGATCGCCATGCCGTGCCGGCCCAAATCGCCGCTAACCAGGACACCGTCGCCGGGCTGCACGTTTTGCGGCGCAATTTTCTGGTCGTGTTCGATGGCGCCAATGCCGGCGGTATTGATGAACAGGCCGTCACCCTTGCCCTTGTCCACGACCTTCGTGTCGCCGGTAATGATTTGCACGCCGCAACGCCGGGCCGCGTCGCGCATCGAGCAGACCACCCGCCAGAGCGTGTCCATCGGCAGTCCTTCCTCGATGATGAACGCGCTGCTGAGGTAAAGCGGCAGCGCGCCGCTCATGGCGATGTCGTTGACCGTGCCGTAAACAGCCATCGAGCCGATGTCGCCGCCCGGGAAAAAAATCGGGCGCACGACGTAGGAATCCGTCGTGAACGCGAGTTTTTTGCCGGTCCATTCCACCACCGTCGAATCATGCTGCGTTGCCAGCAGCGGGTTGTTGAACGCCGACAGGAACATTTTGCCGATGAGCTGGTGCATCAGCCTGCCGCCGCCCCCGTGCGCCATCAATACGTGCGGATATTGCGCGATGGGAATCGGACAGGCCGGTGTAAAGCCGGAAGAAGGTTGCATAAATTAGCGAAAGAACAGGCGTTGGGAATACAAGTAATGACCAATGGTACAAACATCGAACATCCAACATCGAACATCGAACGCCGAATGATTTTCCTTCGATGTTCGGCGTTCGGTGTTCAATGTTCGATGTTTCCACATAAATAATTCATTTCCCAGCTTCCGCCGGCTGCCGCCGGTAGCGGTAATACGCCGCGCACGCGCCTTCGCTCGACACCATCGTCGCGCCGAGCGGATGCTCCGGCGTGCAGCGCGTGCCGAAAGCCGGGCATTCGTGCGGTTTGATTTGCCCCTGCAATACCAGGCCGCTGAGACATTCGACCGGCTCTTCCACGTGATGATCCGCCAGGCCGAACTTCTTTTCGGCGTCGAACCCGGCGTAGGCATCATTCAGTCCCAGGCCGCTCTGCGGAATTTCGCCGACGCCGCGCCACTTGCGGGGAACGACCTTGAATACCTTGCGGATCAATTCCTGCGCCGGCTGGTTGCCTTCGCGATGCACCGCGCGGGCGTATTGGTTTTCAACCTCGGCGCGGCCGGATTCCAGTTGCTGCGCCACCATCAGCACGCCCTGCAAAATATCCAGCGGCTCGAAGCCGGTGACGACAATGGGCACGTGATATTTTGCCGCGAGGGGCGGGTATTCCCAATAACCCATCACCGCGCAGACGTGTCCGGCGGCAAGAAAACCCTGCACCTTGCAGTTCGCTGACGACATCAAGGCTTCAATCGCCGGCGGCACGAGCACGTGCGAAATAAGCATGGAAAAATTCTTCAATTTTTTTTGCGCGGCCTGATAAACCGCCATCGCCGTCGCCGGTGCGGTGGTTTCAAAACCGACGCCGAAGAAAACAACCTCCCTGCCCGGATTATGTTCCGCGAGTTTCACGGCATCCAACGGCGAATAGACCATGCGTACGTCGCCGCCTTTGGCTTTGACCGAAAGCAGGTCGGTCGTGCTGCCGGGCACGCGCAACATGTCGCCGAACGAGGCAAAAATGACATCGGGCCGCGCCGCGATTTCCAGCGCCTTGTCGATCATTTCCAGCGGCGTCACGCAGACCGGGCAACCCGGCCCGTGAATCAGCGTGATGGTTTTGGGCAGCAATTCATCAATGCCAAACTTGACGATGGCATGCGTCTGGCCGCCGCAGACTTCCATGATGTTCCACGGCCGGGTCGTGAGGCGGTGGATTTCCCGCGCCAATTGCTGCGCGCGTTCGCCGTCACGGTATTCATCGAGGTATTTCATGGTTGCTTGGTGGGGCGGGGCTGCTGACGAGCCGTCTCCGCTTCGCTTCGCCGCGCCAAGGCCGGCTCGCGAGGACGCTCGCCCCACCGGTTCAAATCGTCAGCCGCTTTGTGCCGGCGGGACACCGTCGCCACCGGCTGCCAACTCGCCAAGTTCCTCCATCTCCTTCAAATATTCGAACACCTTGTGCGCCTCGTCCTCGTCCACCCGGCTGAGGGCGAAGCCGACGTGGACGATGACATAATCCCCGACCTTCGCCTCGGGCACATACGCGAGGCAGGCTTCCTTGAGGATGCCGCCGAAATTGATTTTGCCCATCCGCGACAGCGGGTCATCGCCGCTGATGCTTTCAATTTTACCTGGAATGGCCAGACACATGGTCTTTCACTCTACTCCTTCTGTCGCATGGCAGCAATGACTTGTCCCAGCGCAATCCCGCCATCGTTCGGCGGCACACGCTGATGCCAGTACGGTCGAAAGCCCTCCGCCTGCAAGCGCCGGACCGCGCGTTCGGTGAGGAAACGATTCTGAAAACAGCCGCCGGAAAGCACCACGCGATTTTGGCCGGTGCGTTTGGCAACCGCAACGATGCCTTCCGCCAGCGCGTTGTGGAATTTCGCGGAAATGATCCCCACGCTCACACCTTGCTGAACATCCGCGAGAATGGCTTCAATCATCGGCGACCAATCCAAAACGAGTGACGGGTGACGGGTGACGAGTGACAGTTCATAGCGTTCCTCGGTCTCAACTCCGTCCAGCGCGAACTCCAGGTCCATCGCCGCCTGGCCTTCAAACCGGATTTGCTGGCGGAGATTAATGAGCGAGGCGACCGCATCGAACAACCGGCCCATGCTCGTCGTCACCGGCGAATTCAATTTTTTCGCCAGCATGGTTTTCAGCGTGGCCAGTTCCGGAGCGGAAAAAGCGGCGACCGAAGCAACGTTTTTTTGCTCGAAAATGGCTTCACCGGACAGTTCATGGAGCAACCCGAGCGCAGTCCGGCGGGGTTCCTTGACCGCCTTGTCGCCGCCGGGCAAACGAAACGGACGCAAATGCGCAATGCGTTCGATGCTTTCATCCGTGACGAGGAAGAATTCCCCGCCCCAGACCGTGCCGTCCAGGCCGTAGCCGGTGCCGTCCCACGACACCCCGAGCGCCGGCGGCGCCATTTCATTTTCCGCCATGCAGGACAGAACATGGGCGATGTGATGCTGGACGCCAACAACGTGGCACAGACCTCCGGTCTGTGTTTTGCCCACAGGCCGGGAGGCCAGTGCCACGAGTTCATTCGCAAACTTTGTCGAGAGATAATCCGGGTGCAGGTCGGCGGCAATGATTTGCGGTTTGGCGTCGTACAGTTTTTCAAAATCAGCAATGACGCGGCGGAAGGCGGAATGGGCCTGCTCCGTTTCCAGATCGCCGATATGCTGGCTGATGAAAGCTTGGTTGCCGACCGAAAGCGCGACCGCGTTCTTCAGATGTGCGCCAACCGCCAGCACGACTTTGGACTTTGGACTTTGGACTTTGGACTCCAACAAAATTGGCAGCGGCGCGTAACCTCTCGCCCGTCTCAAGACCAGTTCGCGGTCCAGCATCACGCGCACAATCGAATCATCCACGTGCCGCACAATCGGGCGGTTGTGGACGAGAAAAACATCAGCGATGCCGCCCAGCCGTTCGAGTGCCTCGCGCTCATCCGTGCAAATCGGTTCATCACTTAAATTGCCGCTCGTGGCAACGACAGGAAAACCAAGCTCGGCCATCAGCAGATGATGCAACGGCGTGTAAGGTAGCATCACACCTAGATACGGATTTCCCGGAGCAACCGAATTCGCCAACGGATGAAATGTGCCAACGGATTTTGATTTTGATGTTTTCATCCGTTGGGACTTTTCATCCGTTGGAGTGATCAAGTGTATTCGTCGCAGCAAAACAATGGGTGCCTCAGGCGAGCGCAGCAGTCGCTCTTCCAAAAGTGAAACTTCGCATTCGGCTTTTACGCTCTCCAGCGATGGAAACATGAGCGCAAAGGGTTTTTCTTCGCGCTGTTTTCGTTCGCGTAAAAGTTGAATCGTTTTGTCGTTGCGCGCATCCGCCATCAAATGAAATCCGCCCAGCCCCTTGACGGCGACAATCTTGCCTTCACGAATCGCTTCGGCGGCGGCGAGCAGGGCAGCGTTACTTTGGAGTGCGCGGACGTGTCCGCGTCCCGCATTGCGGGGCGGCGACATGTCGCCGCCCTCCCAAAGTTCAAGATGCGGCCCGCAAGCCGGGCACGCATTTGGCTGGGCGTGAAAGCGGCGGCTGTGCGGTTCGTTGTACTCGGCCCGGCATTCCGGGCACATCTTGAATGCCTTCATCGAGGTGTTCGCGCGGTCGTAGGGCAGGGACTCGATGATGCTGAAGCGCGGGCCACAGTTGGTGCAGTTGGTGAATGGATAACGGTGGCGCCGGTTCCTGGGATCGAGGATTTCGCGCAGGCAATCCGGGCAGGTGGCAATGTCCGGAAGCACCAGCGCGGTTTTGTTTCCGCCGGTTTCGCTGGGGCGGATTTCAAATGCCGTATAGCCGGCGGGGTCGAGCCACGAGGCTTCGAGGCTTTGAATGAAACTGCGTGGCGGTTTTTCGGTTTCCAGCCGGAGCAGGAATTTCTCCAGTTCCGCGCGCGGGCCTTCGGCTTCAATGAAGACGCCCTGCGGGGAATTATTGACCCAGCCGGCCAATCCGAGTCCGGTGGCGAGACGGAAGACGAACGGACGGAAGCCGACGCCCTGCACCGCACCGCGAACGGTGAGTTTCAGACGTGCGTGCTGGCTGGCTGATCCGGCTTGGTTCACGCGGGGATTCTGTCCGAAGCGGCCTTGAATTAAAAGCGTAAGCGGCGGGCATGACCCGGAATTTATTTGTAATTCCGCGACCGGCGATATACCTTGAGCGTGTGGAACCCGGCCCTGGCAAACCGGCCGGTTTGTTGTTTTCGGCAGACCATGCACGAATTATCCATCATGCAAAGCGCTTTGGATCAGGTACTCGAAAAGGCCCGGCAAGCCGGAGCCAGCCGGGTGCATGCCATCCGCCTGCGCATCGGCGCCCTGAGCGGCGTGGTGCCCGACGCGCTGCAATTTGCCTTCGAGGCCCTCGCGGATGGCACGCCGGCACAAGGCGCCCAATTGCTCATTGAGGATGTCCCGGCGCGGTTCTGGTGTGCCGGGTGCAACCATGAATTTGCGGCAACCCGGATGTTCGCCGAATGTCCTGATTGCCATCGTCCCAGCGCGGAACTCCGCGCGGGCCGCGAAATGGAACTCACTTCATTGGAGGTTGACTGATGTGCCAGGATTGCGGATGCGGATTGCCCGGTGAAAACCCGGTGGGCATCAGCGCCCACCACCACGACCATGATCATGGTCATGGCCACAGTCATGGCCATGATCATCATCACGACCATGAACACCCGCATTCCCACACCCACTCACACGGGGATGCAGGCCACACTCACTCGCACGAAGACGCTGCTGGCCAGCATCGGGTTTTGGAGGTGCGGCAGGCGATTCTGGAAAAGAACGACCGGTTGGCGGAGCGCAACCGCGGCTTTTTCCATGCGCGCAGCCTGCTGGTGCTGAACGTTCTTTCGTCGCCCGGTTCGGGCAAGACCACGTTCATCCGTGAAACCGTCCGCTCGCTGGGAAAACGCCTGAAGACCGGCGTCATCGTCGGCGACCTGGCCACCGACAACGACGCGCAACGCCTCCGCGAATCCGGCGCGCCGGTGGTGCAGATCACCACGGGCACCGTGTGCCATCTCGAAGCGGAAATGGTGGCCAGCGCGTTGAAGCGGCTGGACCTGAAAGGCCTTGATCTCCTCATCATCGAGAATGTCGGCAACCTCGTCTGTCCCGCTTCGTATGATTTGGGCGAAGATTTGCGGGTCGTTTTATTGTCCGTCACCGAGGGCGAGGACAAGCCGTTGAAATATCCGCCCATGTTCCAGTCGGCGGGCGTGGCGGTGGTCAGCAAGATGGACCTCGCTGCGGCCTGCGATTACAACCGGGAGGCGGCCCTGGCCAATCTCCGGCGTCTGGCTCCCAAGGCGCAGGTGTTTGAAACCTCCGCCAAGACCGGCAAGGGTATGGATGCCTGGTGTGAGTTTTTGATTCAGCAGCATCAGGCCATCAAGTCGCGCGACCCCCTGAGCACTTAGCTTTGTTTTTCTTTTCGTCCGGCTGATTCTTCACTTAAGCAAAGTCACTGACAAAGAATGTTCGCTAATTGGCAAATAGCGCAAAGCCAATCTGAATCTGTCCAGTAAGTTCTATTTCAACGGGGAATTGGGTGAAGATTTTACCGTAATGAAACTTGTGCCGGTCACGAGCAAACACCCGAAATACCCGGATTTTTTTAACTTTTGACAACGATTGTGACGCTCATTCTGACATTGATTCTGGGCCCACTGGCCGCCGGCTTGGTGCTGTTGGGTTTGAAGCCCAACCTGCTTCGCCAAATCCTGGTATCCATCGTGGTGCTGGCGGTTTGCTGCGGTTCCGTTGCCCTGGCTTTGTTCCCCCCGCTAAAGCTGGGAGAGCTTCCCTGGAGTCAGCATGGAATCAACCTGGGCATGTTGCTCGTCGAGATGGCGATGAGCCTGTTCATTCTTTACGTCGGTGTGCGCGCGAAACATCTGCTGATCGTGCTGCTCACGCTGGCCCAGGCCGGCCTGATGGTTTGGTTTGAATTCACCGCCGGCGCGCACCTGGAGGTGGCGCAGAACCTGTTCGTGGACAATTTCGCCGTCATCATGGCCCTCATCAACGGCATCGTGGGCGGCGGCATCTGCATTTACGCGCTGGGCTACATGCGCGAATACCACGAAGTGGCGCATCGCGACGTTCCGGATCGGCGTCCGTTTTTCTTCGCGGTGATGTTCATCTTCATGGGCGCGATGTTCGGCCTCATTTTCGCCAACAACCTGGTGTGGCTGTTCCTCTTCTGGGAAATCACCACGCTCTGCTCGTTCCTGCTGATTGGCTACACACAGACCGATGAGGCAAAGCGCAACGCGCTGCGGGCGCTGGTGATGAATCTGGCCGGCGGACTCGCTTTCGCAATAGCAATCGTCTGGCTGCAAAAGAAAACCGGCGGCATCGAATTGCAGGCGATGATCAACTCTCCCGACAAGGCGCTCGTGCTCTTGCCGGCGGCGCTGCTGTGCTTTGCCGGCATCACCAAATCCGCCCAACTTCCGTTTTCGAGCTGGCTGCTGGGCGCGATGGTGGCGCCCACCCCGGTCTCGGCGTTGCTGCATTCCAGCACCATGGTCAAGGCGGGCGTCTATCTCGTCCTGCGCATGGCGCCGTTGGTTGCCGGCACAAAAGTCGGAATGATGGTGGCACTGGTGGGAGCGGTTACTTTCGTCGTCGGCTCCCTGGCGGCCATCACCTCCAGCGAGGCCAAACGGGTCCTGGCCTGGTCCACGGTCGCGAATCTCGGTTTGATCGTGCTCTGCGGCGGCATCGGAACTTACGAGGCGGTCTGGGCGGGCATCCTGTTGATCATTTTCCACGCGGTGGCGAAATGCCTGTTGTTCCTGTGCGTGGGTGTGGTGGAACACAAACTGCACAGCCGGAACATCGAAGACATGTCCGGGCTGGTCGTGCGCATGCCGCGCGTGGCGATCATGATGCAGATCGGCATGGCCGGCATGTTCCTGGCGCCATTCGGCATGTTGATCAGCAAATGGGCGGTGCTCAAGGCGGTCGTGGATGCCTATCCCTCGCTGTCGGTCTTCATCGCTTTCGGCAGCGCCGCCACGTTGTTCTTCTGGGTCAAATGGATGGGCAAACTGGTGCAGGTCGTCGGACCGGCTGAGCGGATCAAGAAGGAGCTGGTCCTCGGCGAGGCCATTGCGCTCTACGGCCTGTCGGCGGCAACGGCCATGGCCTGCCTGTTGTTTCCCCTCATCTCCTTCCATTTCATTGAGCCGTATATCTACCAGGTTTACGGCCAGTCAGCGTCCCTGGGTGAGGGCAACGTCATCATCATGACCATCATGATGGGAATGGTCATGCTGTTCCCGGTCAGTTTCATGAGCTACGGCCGCGGCGTGAAGGTGGTGGATGCTTATCTGGGCGGCGCGAACGTTCACAGCAGCGTGCAATTCCGCAGCACCGCCGACTCCGTGCAGGACGTGGAGATCGGCAACTACTATTTGCGCAATATTTTCAGTGAAGCCTGGCTTTCACGCTGGGGCGTGATCGGCTGCGCGTTGCTGCTGGTGGCAATGTTGACGGTGGCATTTTTATGAGTCCCTGGATTCGAATTTTGATTTATCTGGTCGCGGCGCCCATCGTCGGCGGATTGCTGGCGGGCTGGGACCGGCGGATTTCGGCGCGCATGCAGTCGCGCCGCGGCCCGCCCATCCGGCAGCCGTTCTACGACGTGCTGAAACTGTGGCAGAAGCAGAACATTGTCGTCCGCCGTTCACAGAACTTTTACATCGGCTTCTTCCTGTTGATGGTCATCTTCACGGGCGCGCTGTTCTTTGGCGGGTCGGACTTGTTGCTGGTGATCTTTGCCCTGACGCTGGCGGCCATTTTCTTTGTACTCGGCGCGTACAAGGCCAGTTCGCCCTACAGCTTCATCGGCGCGGAACGCGAATTGATCCAGATGATGGCCTATGAGCCGATGGTGCTGCTGACGGCCATCGGGATGTACATGGTCACCAAAAGTTTTGCCGTGAATGACATCGCCAATCATCCCACGCTGCTGGTGCTGGCGTTGCCGGGAATTTTCCTCGGTTTCCTCTACACGCTCGAAATCAAGTTCCGCAAATCGCCGTTCGACCTCTCCTGCTCGCATCACGCCCACCAGGAGCTGGTGCGTGGCATCACCACCGAATTTTCCGGACGCACGCTGGCCCTCATCGAAATCGCGCACTGGTACGAAAACGTGTTCCTGCTGGGCTGGGTTTACCTGTTCTTCGCTTCAATGCCGGTTTTGGGCGTGGCCATGTCGCTGTTCGTGTTTGTATTCGTCATTCTGGTGGACAACGTGTTCGCCCGGCTCAAGTGGCAGACGGCCATCCGCAGCGCATGGATCGTGGCCGCCGTGCTCGGCTTTGGCAACATCCTCGTGCTCTCGCTTTTGTCCGCGAAACCGGCCGTTCCCGCCGCCCCGGTTGTCGCCCAACCCGCTGTCAGCCGGACGGTTCCTGCCGCCGCCGCGACGCCAGCCTTGAACCAACCCAACGTAATCGCCCGGAGGAATTGAATCATGTCCGGCCTTTCAAAATCACCCTGGATCATCCACTACGACGCCTCGAGCTGCAACGGCTGCGACATCGAAGTGCTGGCCTGTCTGACGCCGATTTTTGACGTCGAGCGCCTGGGCGTGGTCAACACCGGCAATCCGAAGCATGCCGACATTTTTCTTGTCACCGGTGCCGTCAACGAGCAGAGCCGGGACGTCATCCGCAACATTTACAACCAGATGCCGGAGCCGAAGGTGGTGGTGGCGGTGGGCATCTGCGCAGCCACCGGCGGCATCTTCCGCGATTGCTACAACATTTCCGGCGGCATCGACAGTGTGATTCCCGTGGACGTGTATGTGCCTGGCTGCGCCGCGCGACCGGAAGCCATTGTGGACGGTGTGGTTCAGGCCCTCGGGGTGCTGGAGAAAAAACACCGGGACACGCAGGTCGCCATCAAGAGTATCGACAAAGTCGTTTACCAGCGGGCGGAAAAAAGCGACGCGCCGGAAATTATGGCCCTGCAAAAAAACGCCGGCCAGTGCGAAGCGGAAATTTACAACAACGAAAATTTACCTGCCTTGCAGCAGACGCTCGGGGAACTTCAGAACGATTTTGACGGGGCGGTTTTCATCAAGGCCGTGGTCAACGGCAAGATCATCGGCTCGGTGCGCGGCCAGGCCAGCAACGGCTCCGCGCTGGTGAGCGGCATCAGTGTCCACCCTTACTTTAAACGCCGTGACATTGGCCGCCGGCTGGTGGACGAGATTGAAAAGGCCTTTCCCGATGCGAAACGTTTTGAGGCTTTCACCGGCCGCCCGAACACGCACGGCCTGCAATTGCTGGGGCAGGCGGGTTATCAGGAGTTCAAGACCGAACCGTTCACACCCGCCATCACGTGGGTCTATTTGCAAAAGGAACGTAAATGAGCCAGGAACAAATCGAGCTGATCACCATTGACGCGCTGCTGGAAAAAGTCCGGACCAAAAAAGCCCAGGGCTGCCGGCTGGTGCAAATCAGCGCCACCCAACTGCCCGGCCAGATCGAACTGACCTACAGCTTCGACCTCAACAGCCAGCTTTCCAACCTGCGCCTGTCGCTGGCCGGCGAAGAGCCGCATCTGCCGAGCATCAGTTCGATCTACCTCTGCGCCGTCCTTTACGAAAACGAAATCCACGACCTGTTCGGCGTGCAGGTGGCCGGCATCGCGATTGATTTCAAGGGCAAATTTTACAAGACGGCCATCAAGTACCCGTTCGCCACGGCCAAGCTTCCCTGTGCCAGCAGCGCGGCGACCTGCGCTCCCGCCCCGGCAGCGGCGGCTCCCGCAGCAGCAACAGCCACGGGAGCGAAACAGCAATGAAGACGATTAAGATTAAGAGAAAGATTAAGATGATGGCCGACCCCCATCTTCTAAATCCTAATTTTACTCATAATCTTAATCCCAAGATTTAATTTTATGGCACGCACTGTCATCCCCTTCGGCCCGCAACACCCCGTGTTGCCGGAGCCGGTCCACCTCGACCTCGTCGTCGAGGACGAAAAAGTCATCGAGGCGCGGCCGTCCATCGGTTTCATCCATCGCGGATTGGAAAAACTGGCCGAGAAGAAGGACTACATCGAATTCGTTTATGTCGCCGAACGAATCTGCGGCATCTGCAGCTTCATCCACGGGCAGACCTATTGCCAGGGGATTGAGACGTTGATGAACATCCCGGTGCCGCCGCGCGCGCTGTATCTGCGGACGGTCTGGGGCGAATTCTCCCGCATCCACAGCCATCTGCTCTGGCTGGGGCTGATGGCCGACGGCATGGGCTTTGAAAATCTGTTCATGCATTCCTGGCGCGTGCGCGAAAAGGTGCTCAACATCATTGAAGCCACCACCGGCGGCCGCGTCATCTTTGGCTCGTGCAAGGTCGGCGGCGTGCGGCGCGACATAAGCGCTGACACCATCAAAACCATCTTGAAGGACCTGGACGAAATCGAAAAGGACATGCGGGGCATCACCAGCGTGTTCCTCAACGACGGGTCGGTGAAGGCGCGGCTTTGCGGCATCGGCGTGCTCTCAAAACAGGAGGCGTATGACCTCGGCTGCGTCGGCCCCATGCTGCGGGCCAGCGGCGTGGCGCAGGACATGCGCGATCAGGGATACGCCGCGTTCAAGGACATCCCGGTCGTGCCGATCACGCGCACCGAGGGCGATTCCTACGCCCGCTGCGCCGTCCGGTGCGGGGAACTGTTCCAGTCCGTGCAAATCATCCGCCAGGCCTTTGCAAAAATTCCCGACGGCGAGATCGCCGTGAAAGTCACGGGCAATCCCACCGGCGAAACCATCACGCGCACCGAGCAGCCGCGCGGCGAGGTGGTTTACCATTTGAAAGCCAACGGCACCAAAAACCTGCAGCGGTTCCGCGTGCGCACGCCGACGTTCGCCAATCTGCCGGCCATGTTGAAGGTGCTGCCGGGCTGCGACCTGGCCGACGTGCCGATGATTGTGCTGACGATTGATCCCTGCATCAGTTGTACGGAAAGGTGATATGGGTTATTTCGAAATGTCCAAACTGGCCCTGAAGTGGGCGCTCAGCAAGCCGCCGACCACCCGCTATCCCTTCGCGCCGCGCAACCCCATGGCGGGCTCGCGCG
Source organism: Verrucomicrobiota bacterium (assembly GCA_049516755.1). Lineage (GTDB taxonomy): Bacteria > Verrucomicrobiota > Verrucomicrobiia > Limisphaerales > UBA11358 > UBA11358. The sequence continues at coordinate 15,710 of JBEKSU010000058.1, forward strand.
GGTCGCTGGTGTTCACCAAGGACAACTGCGTCTATTGCAACATTTGCGCCAAAAAGTGTCCCACCGGCGCGCTGGTGGTGAACCGCGCGCAAAAGAAATGGGCCATTGACCGGTTGCGGTGCATCACCTGTAGCTACTGCGTGGAAGCCTGTCCCAAGAAATCCCTGGAGATGACGACGGGTCACGGCAGCCCGGCGGTGACGCGCGACCGCGAGTTTTACTGAGCATAACCAAACGAAAGGCGAAGCATGAACCCAAGCTCCTCGCCAAGTGGTAAAGCGAAATACGCCTGGAGTGACATTGACCGCGCTGAACCGCCCAAACGGCCGGCCTCCGCCCGGGTCTCTGATTTTCAGCAGACCCATCTGCCGTACGACGAAGCCACCGCCCGCGAACAGGCCAGTCGCTGCATCCAGTGCCCGAACCCGCGTTGCGTGGAAGCCTGTCCGCTCGGCACGCCCATCCACGAACTGCTGGGCCTGATTGCCGACGGCCAGTTCAAGGAGGCCGCCGAACTCATGTTCGTCACCCATAGCATTCCTGAGCTGGCGTCCCACGTGTGCGTGGGCGGACGCGTTTGCGAACAGGCCTGCATTTTGGCGGCCAAATCTGATCCCGTGCCGATTCGCGCCCTCACACGGTTCCTGCTCGACTACGGCTGGAAACATGGCCTCGCCGAACCCGCTGTCGAATCTGACAAACATCAAACCGTGGCTGTCATCGGCTCCGGTATCGGTGGCCTGGTGACTGCCG
>JBEKSU010000059.1:0-16216 GCA_049516755.1 Verrucomicrobiota bacterium
TGTACCAGGATCTGGCTGCGGCCCGCGAGGTGCGGATCGTGAGCGCGTATTTTCTGCCGACCCGGCGGCTGTGGCGGGATTTGCTGCGCGTGGCACGGCGCGGCGGACGCGTGCAACTGATTCTGGCCGGGCAATCCGATGTCCTCGTTTCACAGCTGGCGGGCCGGAGTTTGTATCGCCGCCTGATGAAGGCCGGCGTGGAGATTTACGAGTATCAACCGCAGATTCTGCATGCGAAGCTGGTTCTCAGCGACGGGACGGTATACGCGGGCTCTTCCAACCTCGACATTCGCAGCCTCAATCTGAATTACGAACTGATGCTGCGGCTGGAAGACGAGACGGCGGCCTATGAGGCGCGGGAAATTTTTGAGCGCCTGCTGAAACATTCCCGGAGAATCGAGCCCCGCCAATGGCGGAAGTCGCAGACCTTCTGGCAGCGCTGGCAAAATCATTGGGCGTATTTTCTGCTGACCCGGATCGATCCCTTCGTCGCCTTGCGCCAGTTTCGCACGATGACGGGATGAACCGCGGTGGATGGCGCAGCAACAGCCGCAACCATCAACCGCAAAACAACCCGGCAAAAACGGTTTTGCCAGTGGGCTGGCGAAAATCTTGTCAGCTGGGCAAAACGAAACAGGGATGGCGGGTTTTTTTGAACCTCACCAAATTATTCAACCCCCGAAAATCCTTATAAATCGGGCACTTTGGATGTTTTGACCCGATGGTTGTCCCGGCTGGCATCGCCGCTGCTAAACGGGTGTGGTTCAGCCAAACGCAAGTGCAGTTAATGATTGAATGACACTCTGGAAAAAGTATGAAAAAAATTGAAGCAATTATCCAGCGTTCCAAATTGGATGAAGTGCAGGACGCCTTGGGGGAGATCGGCATTGATGGGATGACCGTTTGTGAAGTGAAAGGATTTGGCCGGCAGAACCGGCATACGGAAGCCTACCGCGGCAGCGAATACACGGTGGATTTTCTGCCGAAGCTCAGGATTGACCTGGTGGTGGGAGACCAAAACGCGGAACAAGCGGTGAACGCCATCATCAAGTCGGCAAGGACGGGCAAAACGGGTGAGCACAAAGTATTAATCTCGGATGTCAAAGAAGCCGGGTGCGCGGTAGCGATATGAATGCGAGAGCCAGGTCGCCGAATTCAAAACTCGCCGCCCGGCGGACGGGCCATGAACCCGCCCCGGCGACGGTGCCGCGGTTGAAGCATGAGCCGCGGGATTTGTCCGCGGCATTTGGCGGAAGCGCGCGCGGCGGCATTCCCGCCGGTCAAATTGATTTCCAGTCACCCTGCCAGTAACCTGCCTGTACACTGCTTGATTATTCCAGTCCCGGCCGGCGGATCAACCTAACCGGCCGGGGCTTGTTTTTGATGCGCGGCCGCGACGAGGGACCGGATGATGGCAACCCGTCTCCTGCGGCGGCGAGATTGACAACCCCGCCTCCCGGCCGCCCTGCTCCAGTTTTGCGCGGTGAAAGGATGAATCGCTTTTAATGGTGGCCGCCGGCTGCGGGTTGGTCTTGAACCGGAACCCGGCGCCCCCAACGGATGGGACGGCGACAATGGATTTTGGCTTGCAGGTCTTGATGGGCAAAGAGTAGGGTTTAATTCAATGAGCAGATTTAAAAGCGTCGTTTTCAATTACATCACCGGTCTGCTTTCGACCCGCGCGGCAGCACCGAAAGGCGCCGCCGTTCCTGCCAAATTTCAGGAATATAAAACCAAAGCCGAGCAGGGAGATGCCGAGGCCCAATTCAGTCTGGGCTACTGCTACGACGATGGCCGGGGCGTGGAGAAGGACAAAGCAAAGGCGGTGAAATGGTATCGCAAAGCCGCCGAGCAGGATTACGCCCCCGCTCAATTCAACCTGGGTTGTTGCTACGCCAATGGCCAGGGCGTGGCGGAGGATAAAGTGAAGGCAGTGAAATGGTATCTCAAGGCCGCCGAACAGAATTATGCCCCCGCTCAATCCAATCTGGGCTGCTGCTACGACAATGGCCGGGGCGTGGCGGTGGATTATGCTGAGGCGGTAAAGTGGTATCTCAAGGCCGCCGAGCAGGGTCACATCGAGGCTCAATTCAATCTGGGCTACTGCTACGCCCATGGCCAGGGCGTGGCGAAGGACAAGGTGGAGGCGTATGCGTGGTTCAGCACGGCGGCCAAGGCAGATTCAGATGCCGCCGAGAGCCGCAATCTTCTGAGAAAAGAATTGACCCCCAAACAATTCACCGACGCTCAAAAGCGGATGAAAGAGTTGCGTTGGGAAATCGCGGCCAAGTCCAAACCGCCCACGCCCTGAACACAGTGGCCGGGCTGCAAGTTTTGCCTTTCAAACACCGAACCACGGCAGCGCCGTGATCTGGTCATGCCATTGCAGCGGTCGCGGGTTGCGGCAGATCCCATATGCCAATATTATGAACCCGCTTATGACCCGTTCCGGCATGGCTGCCCCAGTTCCGACAAGTCACGACGATTTGAGCCGGAAATAACAATTCCCGCCGGTTTTGGGGATGAACACGGCATTGGTGACGGTCGCGTAATCAAGCCAGATCAACAGATTCATGCTGGATTGCAACGTCCACACACCCGAAGGAGGGTAAATCCAAAAGCCGGCGAAGACATAATTCGTGCAAATCGGCGGGAGTGGCCTGACGATTATTTCTCCTGACGGCAACGTGTTTGTCCGGAACAGGAAACGGTTCGTGTAAACAACAGCGGTGTAGGTGTTTGTGCAACTCAAAATCGGGGCGCTTATGGTAATCCGGCAGGATACCTCGCTTGAGAACGGACTTTCCATGCCCGCAGAAGTGTACGTGGTCGCCGCAAAATAGTAGGTGTTTCCGGAAACCAGGCCGGTAATGGTCGCATTGGTTGCGTTGCCGGCACAAATCTCGTTGGTGTAGGCGCCGCAGGCGCCACCGTAATAAATGTTGTAACCCGCCACGCACGGATCAGCACATTTGCTCCAGGCCAGGGTGACATTCCCGGTGGCGAAGGTTGAAAGCGGCATCGAGGCAAACAAGACTGCAAAGAGAAATGAACCAAAATTGGCACGTCTTGACCGGACAGATACATCCACTGGATACAGCACGGTGGTTTTCTATGCATAAGACCTGCCAACCTGACAACGGGCGCGCATGAAATGATTTTAGAAACGGGTTGCAAACTTTTGGACAAGCGGAATTCCGATATTGATACAGATTGATACAGTAACGGATGCCTTCACCGCTGAGGCAAAAAATTTGCGATTGTTTTTTGCCACCCTGCCCCAAAAAACGGCAGCTCATCCGGCCCGGAGGAATTTTTTTCAAGACAGAGATTGTCTTGAAAGAGCAATGTTATCGGTCTTGCAGCCGCGGAAATTTTCGAACACCCGCCATTTTTTACAAGTGATGATAATTGACAGTTTAAGCATGTGAAATGCTCGAAGCGGTGAAGCGTTGATTCGATTCCGGGATGGCAGCCAACGGCGACCGGAAATCCGCCGGCAGCAATTTTGGTTGCAAGCCTGCCCTGTGATTTTTCATTCCTTTTCCCAATCATCCAGCAAAGGAATTTTTCAGGTGGCCGGGGATTTTCTTGAGTGATTGAACGGTTTGCCGCGATTTGATAAAAGAGGGGCATGAGCGGGTTGGCGCTGGCGGGTTGGCGCGAACAGTCCGAAAGCCGGCTGGAAACCGGCGTTCCTGCCGGCGGAAGGGCTGGCGCAGTCCAAAACGCTCCGAGTATTTCACGAATCATCGTGTTGCGCACTGCGTCTTGGAGTGCGGCGGCCCTCCGCCGCTTTTTCCAAAGGCAACTCAAAGGCTGTTTATGAACTTCATGGCAAACTTGTTTCACACTGGATCGGCGGGAGGTGACCCGGCGGCGCGCGTGTCCCGCGTCAAACGGATAAGAGGGTTCATCCTGGCGGGCGCGGTCACGGCGGCGGCACTGGTGGTGGCAATGTCGCCGCCAGTGGAACAAAAAACGTTCGGCGCTGATGAACACCCGGCTCAGGTCGAAACACCCAAGGCTGTCGCCAAACAACTGGTGCGGGAGCCAGCCGTGGCAGGGCTGTTTTATCCCAAAGATCCGGCCGAATTGTCACGCCTGATTGACCGTCTGCTCGCCGCCGCGTCCGTCGGGCCGGTGGGAGACCTTAAAGCCATCATTTGTCCCCATGCCGGCTACGAGTTTTCCGGCCCGGTCGCGGCCTACGCCTTCAAGGACCTGATTGGCCGCCAGTTCGACACGGTCATCATTCTGGGGCCGAGTCATTACGCGCTGTTTGACGGGGCGTCGGTCCCGGCGGTGGATGCCTATCGCACGCCGCTCGGGTTGGTGCCCATTTCTCCCAAAGCCCGGGCGCTGGCAAAAATCAATCCCTGCCTCAGCGAACCTTGCTGCCGGGTGGAACGTCCCGCCTGGTGGCCGCAGTCATCCAAAACGGCGCCCGACCCGGGCAAGGACACGCCGGACACCTGGGAACATTCGGTCGAAGTCGAAGTGCCATTTTTGCAAAAGGTTTTGACGAATTTCGACATTTTGCCGGTGGTGTTCGGCAATGTGAATCCTGCGCAGGTGGCGCAGGCGGTGGCGACGCAACTCGACGACAAAACCCTTATCGTCGTGAGTTCGGACTTGAGCCATTACCATCCCTATGACGACGCCGTAGCGCTGGACACCCGTTGCGTCAAGGCGATGTGCAGTCTGGACATCGCAACCATGGAGTCCCAGGAAGCCTGCGGCAAGCTGCCCATACTGGCGCTGCTGCATCTGGCACAGCAGAAGGGATGGCAGGCGCGGTTGCTGGATTATCGCAACAGCGGCGACACCTCGGGCGACAAGAGCCACGGGGTGGTTGGTTACAGTGCCATCGCATTCTACGCGCCCGCGCCGGAAAATTACGCGGCGCCCGAACAAAAGTTGCTGCTGGACCTGGCTCGACGGACCCTGACCTGTGTGGTAACCAATCCGGACCTGTCGGGATTTGAAGTCAACGCCAGGGGTATGCCACCTAAATTATCGGAAACCAAGGCTTGTTTCGTGACGTTGACGGAAAATGGCGGGCTGCGGGGTTGCATCGGCCACATTTCGCCGCAGGAACCGCTTTACCAGGCCGTGGTGGACAACGCGCGGAACGCGGCCACGCGCGACCCGCGCTTCCTGCCGGTGCAGCCCGATGAAGCCGGCAAAATCAAAATCGAAATCAGCGTGTTGACCGAGCCGAAACCGTTGCCGTTCACCTCCCCGGAAGATTTGCTGGCGAAATTGAAGCCCGGAAAGGACGGCGTGGTGCTCAAGCTGGACGGCCGCGGCGCGACCTTTCTGCCCCAGGTCTGGGAGCAACTGCCGGACAAGGTCGAGTTCCTGAATCACCTTTCCGAAAAGGCGGGTTGCGCGCCCGGCGATTGGCGCAAACCCGGCACCGAGGTCCTCACCTATCACGTCGAAGCGTTCAAGGAAGCGGAAAAGTAAAAGGAATGTTCGATGGCCGCCGACACTCCGAATCTTCCGCCTGCTGACAGCGGCAGGCGGCGTAAAGTTTCACCACGCGACCGGCGGCCGGTGCTTTGGGCGCTCGCCGGGTTGGGGCTGGCCTCGGTGATGACGCAACTGGCGCTGATGCGCGAGTTGCTCTGCGCGTTTGCGGGCAATGAAATGGTGCTGGGCATTGCGCTCGGCCTCTGGCTGCTGCTCACGGGTCTGGGAACTTCGCTGGGCCGGACGGCGGATAAACTCCGCAATCCCCTGCTCTTCCTGTTCATCGCGCAAATTTTCATTGCCGTGATTCCATTGGCGCAGGTGTTTGCCGTCCGCGCCCTGCGCAACGTGGTCTTCGTGCGCGGCGCGGAGGTGGGCGTGACGGGAGCCGTCCTGAGCGCCGCGGTTTTGCTGCTGCCGTTTTGCCTTGTCGCCGGGTACACGCTGACACTGGCGTGTTCGATTCTGGCGCGCATCGCGAACACGGCTGACTCGTTCGGAGTTCAGCCTTCAGGCGGTTCCGTGGTTGAAGTTGCGCAGGGTCGGGAAACGCTGAACACCCAGCCGCGCGAAGGCGGAACTCCAAACCAGGCCGCGGGCCGTGTCTATGTCGCCGACAGCCTGGGCAGCGTTGCCGGCGGCGCGCTGTTCAGCTTCGTGTTGGTGCGGTTCCTCGATCACATCACGCTGCTCGCCGTGCCAGCCGTGGTCAACCTCGCCGCCGCAGCGTGGATTGGCCGGGCGCGCAGTCAAAGCAATCTCCTGGGAGCGCCGGCGTCCCGCCGGCCAGTTGGGAGCCAAAAATCGGAATTCGCCGACGAGACACCAGCGCTCCCAGGAACTGAACCTCTGGACCGTAGTAGCCGACGTGAGTCGGCTCTAACATTGCTTTGGATAAGATGGAGCGGACTGACGTCCGCTGCTACGAATCCGCTGCACCGGGAGATTCTCGTTTTGACATTGGTTGCAGGCATCGCCGCTTTCGTCTGGCTCATCCACGCCGACACGCTCTCGACCGCGCTCCAATTCCCCGGCCAGAACGTCTTGTTCCGCGCCAACTCGCCTTATGGCCGGCTGGTGGTCACGGAATCGGGGGGCGAGACCAATTTCATCGAGAACGGCATCGCCGTTGTGTCCACGCCGAACGTCGAGCAGGTGGAGGAAGCTGCGCACTACGCCATGGCCCAGCGGACCGGCGCGCGGCGCGTATTGCTGGTTTCAGGTGGCGTCGCCGGGGTGGCGAAGGAAATTCTCAAATACAACGTCACCGGGGTGGACTGCGTGGAACTCGACCCGCTGGTCATCAAAACCGGCCGCCGCTTCCTGCCGGAGCACTTCGACGATCCGCGTATCCATGTGATTGCCACCGACGCGCGGCAGTTCGTGCGGCAGACGACCAACCGCTACGACGTGGTCATCCTAGCGCTGCCCGATCCGTCCACGGCGCAGCTCAACCGCTTCTTCACGGTCGAGTTTTTCAGCGAGGTCAAACGAGTGCTGGCCAATGGCGGCGTGCTTTCGTTCGCGCTGGGCCGTTACGAAAACTATGTCAGCCCGGAACTGGCGCAACTGCTGGCCTCGGCGGACCGGTCGCTCAAGCAGTCGTTCGCCAACCGGCTGGTGTTGCCCGGAGGCCGGGTCTATTTTCTCGCTTCCGATGGTCCGTTGCATGATGACATCGCCGCGCGGATTGCAGCACAAGGCGTTTCAACGAAACTGGTGAACCGGCATTATCTCGACGCCATGCTCACCGCCGACCGGATGGCGGACATCCAGCGGGCAATATCGCAACCCGCCGCGCTGAACCGGGATTTCAGTCCGATGCTTTACTTTTACCACCTGCGCCATTGGATGAGCCAGTTCACCTTGAGTTTCGGTGCGCTGCAAGCTGTGTTGTTGCTTTTGCTGCTCTGGTATCTCATTCGATTGCGCGGACCGGCGCTCGTGCTTTTTGCGTCGGGCTTCGCGGGATCGGCGCTGGAGATTGTACTGTTGCTGGCCTTCCAGATTTTGTGCGGCTCGGTCTATCATCAGGTGGGCGTGATTGTGACGATTTTCATGGCCGGGCTGGCATTGGGGGCGGCTTGGGCGAACCGTTTCTCTGTCAGGTCGTTCGGAGGGGCGAGCCCTGTGAGCCCCATAAATTCAGGGCCTCGTGTAACTCAGCCTTCCGAGACGGATGCGGCGCACTCGGAGAGCGCGCCCTACCAAGGGCAGGCAAGATGCCTGCGCTACCTTGCGTTCGCCATCGCCGCACTTGCGTTGCTGCTGCCATCCCTCCTGTTTTCCCTCAATCGTTTGAGCAGCGCCGTTGCCGCGTTCGCTGTCATTCAAGCCGTCATCGCGCTGCTGACTTTGATTCTCGCCGTGCTGGTCGGCGCGCAGTTCCCGCTGGCAAATCAACTGCAATTCGACGGCACGGTGGCGGGCGCGTCGCGGCTTTACACGGCGGATTTCGTGGGCGCATCCCTCGGCGCGCTGCTGGCGAGCACGCTGTTGATTCCGTTGCTGGGGGTGACCGGTGTCTGTCTGCTGACGGCGGCGTTGAATGCGCTGGCGGGCGGCGTCCTGTTTTGGAGAAAGGTTTCGATATGAACAAACTCAATATTATTTGCATCAAAATCATGCGCTGGAGCGGCTGGTTGTTGCTGCCGCTGGTGATGCTGTTCCTGCTGACCGGTTACATCATGGATGGCCGTTACGGATTCAGCAAACTGCTGGACGAGAAATCCGCGCTGACATTTCACCGCATGCTGCACCTGCCGCTGATTGTGCTCGTGGTGGCACATGTCGTGCCGGCGGTGTATCTTGCCTTTCAGCGATGGGGCTGGATCAAACCATCGCGAAGAGACGTAGTGTGAACATCGAACATCGAACATCGAACTCTGAACTCCAGAACCGGCGCTCCGGATTATCCCGCCGCGCCGCCATCGGGCTGGGTGCAGCCGGTGTGGCGGGATTGGCGGGTGCGGTGTCGCTGTTCGATCTGTTCGCCAAATGGCGCGAGTCGGAGGCTCCGGCGGACATTTTCAAAGGTGACGCGCCGTCGGGCGAGCTTTGGGAGCTGTGGCAGAAGCGCGGCTGGGTGAAGGAAGGCCGCCATTACCTCAAGCTCGGCCGCAACGTCCAGTGCAAGGTCTGCCCGAACAACTGCATCCTGGGACCCGGCGACCGCAGCCATTGCCGCAACAAGGTCAACCGCGACGGCACGCTTTACACGCTGGTTTATGGCAACCCATGCACGTTCCATGTGGACCCGGTTGAAAAGAAACCGTTGTTCCATTTTCTGCCCGGCACGTTGAGCTTTTCCCTCGCCACGTCCGGCTGCGTCTTCCGCTGCCTCAACTGCCAGAACTGGGAGATTTCGCAGAAGAAACCGGAAGAAACCAAGGACCCGCACGGCGAGGAATTGCGCCTGCGCCCGCCGCTGCCGCCAGAGTTGACGCTCGAGCAGATGTCGCGGCTCAGCCTGTTTCCTGAAGACATTGTCGCGGTGACCGAGGCGCTTGGATGCCCGTCCATTTCCTACACCTATTCCGAGCCGACGGCGTTTTACGAATACACGCAGGATACCTGCATGGCCGCGCGCGGGCGGAAGCTCAAGAACATCGTCGTGAGCTGTGGCTCGATCGAAGACCGGGCCGCGCGCGACCTGTATCAATTCGTGGACGCCGCCCACGTGGACCTGAAGGGTTTCGACGAGGACACCTACCAGAAGCTCAACGCCGGAAAGCTCCAGCCCATCCTCAACACGCTCAAGACGCTCAGGGAACTGGGCGTATGGTTCGAGATCATCAATCTTGTTGTGCCGACCTACACCGACAACCCGGATACCATCCGCCGCATGTGCGCGTGGATCGCGCAGGAATTGGGGCCGGACCAGCCGCTGCACTTTTCACGGTTCCAGCCACAGCACAAGCTCACGCATCTGGCGCCCACGCCCGTTGAGACGCTCGTGCAAGCGCGCGACGCCGCCCGCGCCGAGGGTCTGCACTACGTTTATATCGGCAACGTGCCCGGCCTCGAGGGAGCAGAGACGACGTTCTGCCCCAACTGCAAAAAGCCCGTCATCGAGCGCGACATCTTTGCCGTCACCCGCATGGACCTCACGGATGGCAAATGCAATTTTTGCGGGACTAAAATTGCAGGGATATGGAAAGCGTAAGGTTATATCCATTTAACTCCTTTGGAATCTGTTTTGGTGTCCGTGGTTATGTCCACAAGCAGCGCAGTGGAAATCGAACAAGCCTCCTGCCGCCAGTGCGGGCCCGGTCCTCGATTCCAACGCGCCGCCCATGAATCAGCGTCCTGCCGGAGCGGTTCTCATTCTCAGAGCACGAGCAAGATTGTCGCGGCCCTCGGGGTCATCGGGTTTCAAGCGGATGGCTTCCTGGAATTGGTTGATTGCCTCCTCGATTTGACCATTCATGGCCAGGGCGGCGCCGAGGTTGTTGTGGGCCTCGACGTCACCGGGTTTCAAGCGGATGACTGCCTGGAATTGGCGGACCGCCTCGCCGGTTTGGTTTTTCTTGAGGAAGGCGTTGCCCAGATTGTAGTGGGCGTCGGCTAAGTCGGGTTTCAGGCGGATGGCCACCTGGAATTGGCTGATCGCCTCGTCGACCTGTCCTTTCTTGAGAAGGCAAGTGCCGAGGTTGTTGTAGGCATCGGCGTATCCGGGTTTCAGACGGATGGCTTCCTGGAATTGGTTGATCGCCTTGTTAATCAGTCCTTTCTTAAGGAGGGTGTTGCCGAGATTGTAGTGAACGTCGATGTATCCGGGCATCAGAAGGGCGGCCTCCTCGAATTGGTCGATTGCCTCGTCAATCTGTCCTTTCCTGAGGAGAGCGTCGCCGAGGCCTTTGTGCGCGTGGTAATTTTTTTCCGTCACGTTGAGCGCATGCCGGAAAAGAGTTTCATTATCCTTCCAATACCCGAGCTGTTGCCGCGTCATCCCGATGCCGAGGACAATTACCGCTGAACCCGTCACCGATAATACGATTCCCTGGTACCGCCAATGTCTGGTCAGCCCGCACGCGCCCCAAATCACGAGGATCAGCACCCCCACGGCCGGAATATACGTGTATCGATCTGCTATCGACTGTGCGCCCACCTGTACCAGACCGATCACGGGCACCAGCGTCCCGACATACCACATCCATCCCACCAGCAAACAGGGATGGCGTCCCCGTTTCATAATTATCAGCACCGAAATGCCACATAAGAACCCACCGGCCAGCAGCACCTGCCATGGCGGCCAATATCCGGGATGCGGATAGAAAATGGCCAGATTTGTCGGCCAGAACATTTTTTCCAGATAACGGCAGTAGGAAATCAGGGCGTTTCCGCTGCGTGCGCCGAGGGACAGGTTTTCAACCGAGGCCACGGCACCTCCGTGCTTCTGCACCATGAAAGTTACAACGCACGCCAACGCTGCGAGGGCAAAGAACGGGAATTTCTCCACCACCAATTGCCACGCGCGCCCGGATTTGAAGCGTTCCAGGGGCCAGTAATCCAGCAGCAGCAAAACACACGGCAACGTCACCAGCATCGCCTTGCTCATCAGTCCAAGCACAAACATCGCAAGGGCCGCGCCGTACCACATGTTGGAGTTCGAATTCGGCGCTCTGCCGTCTTCGACATGTTTCACATACGCCCACAACGTCAGCATCCAGAACAGCGTGCTCAACACGTCCTTGCGCTCCGTAACCCAGACAACCGATTCCACCCGCAACGGATGCAACCCGAATAACGCGGCCAAAATCAGGCTTCGCCACGCTGCCCCGGTCATTTGCCGAAATATAAGGAACACCAGGGCGGTGTTGGCTGCGTGAAGCAGCACATTTATCAGGTGATGTCCCCAGGCATCTGGCCCAAAAAGTTGCCAGGCCAGCAGGTGCGACAACCACAGGAGCGGCGCCCAGGTGGAAGCCTGTCCTGTGTTGCAAAACGCCCATTTCACCCCCTCCCAGTTCAAACCGTCTTGAATGTGGGGATTCTCAGTTACAAAGTTCGGATCATCAACGCTGACAAAATCATATTGCGTCGCCGGCCAGTAAAGGGCAATCGTCACCAACACCAGCAATAGCGCCGTCAGCCACACCGGAAAATACGTGCCCGGCATGACCGCGGTGGATGCCCTCGTCGGTGCCGGGTTGGATTTCGCCTCGGGCCTGAGCATAGGACTTTCCCAGATTAATTGGGGCTGGAAACATTAGCACGCACTTTTTGCCGCTGGACCAGCGGCGGATATTGACAACCCTGTCCGCGTGGCCGGTATTATGATCATGTAACCAATCCAACGCTGGAGCGAGGTCTCTTGGTTGGAATTGTCCTTGGTCTGATGACGTTGGCGAAATTCACGCCGCCCTATCTATTGCGCCGATTGTCTCGGGAATAGGCCTGATTGCCTATTCGATTTTATAGCCCAGTTCCCGGAAGCGCTGAAGCTTGTAAATCAACGCCCGGCGGCTGATGCCCAGCGCCTTGGCGGTTTCGGTGCGGTTGGACTGATGCTGGCGCAGCGCCTGCATGATGGCCTGCCGCTCGATTTCTTCCAGCCGTTCCAGGTCGCCGGTTTCGGCGGCGGCGGGCTTGTCCCCGGCGTCGCGCACGCGCGTGGGCAGATGTTCCGGCAGAATCAATTCGCTGCGGGAAAGCAGCACCGCCCGCTCCATCGCGTTGCGCAGCTCGCGCACGTTGCCCGGCCAGGGATAGCGTTCGAGGCACGCGGCGACCGTGTCCGAAAACCGCGCGCGGCCCTTGGTGAATTCCTCGATGAACCGGCCAGCCAGCGGCAATATGTCCTCGCGCCGTTCGCGCAGCGGCGGCACGTTCAATTCCACCACGTTCAATCGGTAAAACAAATCTTCGCGAAAACGGCCGGCCTTGACTTCGTCGTCGAGCACGCGATTGCTCGCGGCCAGGATGCGCGCGTTGGTCTGGATTTCGCGGTTGGAGCCGATGCGCTGGAAACATCCGTCCTGCGTCACGCGCAGCAGCTTGGCTTGCAGCGGCGGTGACATCTCGGCGATTTCATCCAGGAGAATGGTGCCCGCGTTCGCCTGTTCAAACCGGCCGAGGCGCTGGGCGTGCGCGCCGGTGAACGAACCTTTTTCGTGCCCGAACAATTCGCTTTCCAGGAGCGTCTCGGGAATGGCGGCGCAGTTGACCTTGACCAGGGGACCCGCCGCGCGCGGACTCCACGCATGGATGACATCGGCCACGATTTCCTTGCCCACACCACTCTCGCCGGTGATCAGCACGCGGGTCTCGGACGGGGCAATCAGCGCCGCGTCGCGGAAAACGGCCTGCATGAGCGGGCTGCGGGCGATCACAAAATCCGGCAGCGGCTGCTCCCGGTTGAGGTGTAGCGGAGCGGATTCGGCAATGCCGATGGCCTGGCGGACGCAGGCCATCAGTTCATCCAGATCAATCGGCTTGGCCAGATAATTCACGGCACCGTCGCGCATGGCGGCGACGGCATCGCGGACGTCGGTGAACGCGGTGACGAGCAGGACCGGCAGGGTGGCGTGTTCCTGGCGCGCCAGCCGCAAGGTCTCCAGCCCGGAAAGTCCCGGCATCCGCACGTCGGAAATCATCATGTCGAATTTTCCGGTGCGGAGGGTTTCCAGGGCATGCTGGCCGGACTCCGCCGTGACGGTTTCAAATCCCTGGGTGCGGAGGAAGGTGTTCAACAGGCTGCGCTGACCCGGGTCATCATCCACGATGAGGATGCGCGGTAATTCGGCGGGTTTTTTGCGCAATTCGGTTGCCACGAGCCAAGGCTAGACAAACCGGGCGATGGCCAAAAGAATTTTCCGGCTGTAAAAAATTGAAACCCTTCACCTAGCAGCCCTGCTCGCGAAGAATTTAGGAGTTGGCATCGGAATCCTCATAGGGACGCCAGTACCTGGTTAGCCAGCATTCTCATCTCGATATGCGTCAGGCTTGTAAACCGTCATGAAATGCTCTGGATGGGCAAGCGGCTGAAATCCAAATTGTGCATAAAGTCCGTGAGCATCTCGCGTCGCCAGCAAAATCCGCCTCAATCCCTGCAACTCCGGGTGCGCAAGGATGGCGCGCATGAGCATCTTCGATATGCCGCGACCGCGATGCTCTGGCACGACGAAAACATCCGCAACATAGGCTATGGCAGCAAAATCTGTAATAACTCTTGCAAAGCCGACCTGCTGCCCGCCGAGGAACACGCCAAAGCATAGCGAATGCTGAATGGACCTTTCCACAACAGCCCGCGGAATGCCCTGTGCCCAATACGACGAGCGCAGATAATCGTGAATCAGCGCAATGTCTAAACGACTGCGGTCGGTGGAAATCTCATATTGACCCGCTGTTTGCATAAACTTGTACCAAGCTGCCTGACATTCCATCTGGTTTGTCAGGCAGCACTCTCACAAACCCGGCCGTCCAATGTCTTGCTGAACTTGACCGTCTCGACCTTGCCATAAAAACCCCGGCCGGTCTCTTCATAGCCATGCTTGCGATAAAACTCCAGAGTCAATGGGCGTCTTCGGGCCGTGTCCAGACAGAGTGTGCGAATGCCAGACCGAAACGCTATCCGCTCCAACTCCCGCAGCAATTGTGTGCCATAGCCTCCGCCTTGAATCTCGCGCTCAATCCGCATACGCCGCAACTCCGCTGAGGTGTCCGAAAGCCTCTTGAAGCCGCCCATCGCGACCAGCCTCTCGTCGATGAAACCGACAAGAAACTCGCCGCCATCGCAAAGATAAAACTGCTCGATTGCGATGAGGTCCGCCTCGTCCTCCTGCTGACTCATGCCCAGGGTGAATCCCACGATGGCACTGCGATGAAGCGCGAGCATCGGCTCTCGGTATTCAAGTCGGTAACGAATGAGGCGCATAGATGTTGCGGTGCAGCCTAACGGCCAGCGACCGCCGCTGGCGAGCAGGATTGAGCGTGAAAGGTGCCTCTCAATTGCCGGTCCGCATCGAGCGGAGAAGCATGGCAGCAATTCGCTGGAACGCCTTTGTTGAACCTCGTCTTCATGGCTCTTTATCAAGCGTCTTCGCGCCGGTTATACTCCAAGCCTTGGCAATCCTGCCATGCTGCACCTCGTAAATCATGAGCAATCTGATCTTGCCTGCGCCTTCAGGAAAAGTACGGCTGACCTCTTCGTAATCAACGACGATATTACCCATCGCGGTGCGGCTCAACAGGATCGCATGCAGATTGGTCTCCTGAAACCGGGCAACGTAACGCTCGCGAAAAGCCGCCGACCCGCTGGCCAGCAACTTCGATGGATGCTCAAACATCTGCGCATCCTCGGCATACGTCGCAAGGAGTGCGTCAATGTCATGCGCATTAAACGCATCCAGCTGCCTTTGCACTACAGCCTTTGGATCATTGGAGAATGGCATAATCGGACGGGTCGAACGACGAGAACTGAGCTACGCTGGAACCGTGGTGTCAATCCCGACTTGTCGGGAAGTCTGCAACAGAAGTGTTGTCCAACCCGGTTCACGATTTGGACTCTATTCCCGGCTTTCCAGCTTGTCCACAGGAATTGAGCGGTCCGAAATGATGTTACACCCTCCCTCAACCCGGCCTTCTCCCCAAGGAGAAGGAGAATCGTACTCCGGCTCACAGAAATACCTGCGACGGGATTGGCCGGACAATCATCCGCAAAACCAGAATCGGACTGCGGCTATTCCTTCTCCCGGGGGGAGAAGGTCAGGTTGAGGGCGGGCGTAAAAACTATCCTCACCCGACGACTTTCAAATGGCTGATGCAAAAAAGCGCGCCCCTGGGCTCGTTGGCCTGGCATTCGATTTCCCAGCCGTGTGTCAAAACGATCTGCTGAACCACGGCCAATCCAAGCCCGGTGCCCTTTTGATTGGTCGTGAAGTACGGTTTGAAAATTTCCTGTCGTCGTTCGGGCGGAACGCCGGGGCCGTCGTCACCCACCTTCAAGGTCGCCTCGGACGCGCTGACCTTCCCGGTCATGATCTGTATCCGGCCGTTCTCGTCCACTGCCTGAATGGCGTTAAGCACGAGGTTGAACAGCGCCTGGCGGAGCAGTTGTTCGTCCGCCTCGATGGTCATCGGTTCGCCCTTCGTTTCCAGCTTGATTTTCTTTTCCTCGATGTCGAACGCCAGTGCGCGCACGACCTCGTTCACAAGGGAATCCAGCGCCAGTTTCCCGCGGCGGATTTCGCGCGGACGCGAGTAGTTGATGAATTCGTTCAACTGCGCGGTCACCTTGTCGGTTTCATCCACGATGGCACGGACTTGTTCCCGGATTTCCGCCGGGGTTTCCTTTTGTTTGGAAATCATCTGGGCCATGCCGCGGATGATGTTGAGCGGGTTGCGGGTTTCATGCGCCAGGCCCGCGGCGGCCAAGTTCATTTCCCGGAGATGCGAATTCAATTCGCTGGCGCGGATGAGGCGGATCTGGAGTTCGGCGGACCGGGTGACGTTGCGCCAGGCCAGGCCGGAGCCGACGACCGAAATGGCGGCCAGGAGGGCAATCATGGCCCGCAGCCAGAGGTCGTGGTCAAAGGCCTCGTGTAGTGTCCGGGTGGACATGACGATGACAAAACTATGCACACCCATTTTTTCCCGGAGGGTCTGGTACTCCTCCTCGCTCATCCAGCGGGGGCGCCCAAAGCGGGAACGACCGCTTTCACGGGAGCGCATCCGGTTTGTGTCATTGTCCGGCGGGGGCGGTGGAGGTTCTCCGGAACCAGCGGCAAAATTGGTC
>JBEKSU010000060.1:0-16202 GCA_049516755.1 Verrucomicrobiota bacterium
GATGCCGCCGAACTCGACCAGCGCCCGGGCCTTCTCCACGGCCACAGTGAAACTCTCGGCGACGTACAGCGCCAGGACCGGCGAGAGTTTTTCGTAGGAAAACGGTTCCTCCGCCCCCACCTTTTCCACCTCGGCGATCAAAACCTTGGCGAGCGGAGGAACTTTGAACCCGGCCAGGGCCGCGATTTTTGCCGCCGGCTGGCCGACGATGTCCACATTGATGCCGCCCTTCTTCAGCAGGATGGCGCCAAGCTTGTCGCGCTGTTCCGGCGTCAGGATGACCGCGCCGCGGGCGATGAATTCCTGTCGCACGGCTTCGTAAAGCGCGCGCACCACGATGACCGACTGTTCCGACGCGCAGATTACGCCGTTGTCGAACGTCTTGCTCATCAGGATGGAGCTGACCGCCATCCGCACGTCCGCAAACTCATCAATGACCGCCGGCGTGTTGCCGGCGCCGACGCCGATGGCGGGTTTGCCGCAGGAATATGCCGCCTTCACCATGCCCGGACCGCCCGTGGCCAGGATCAAATTGACACACGGATGCTGCATCAGCCGCTGGGACAATTCCGCGGTGGGTTTGTTGATGCAGCCGATCAATCCCGGCGGCGCGCCGGCGGCCACCGCCGCCTCGTGGATGACCCGGGCCGCCTCGGCCGTGCTGCGCGCGGCGCGCGGATGCGGTGAAAAGATGATGGCGTTGCGCGTCTTCAACGCCAGCAGCGCCTTGAAAATGGCGGTGGCCGTCGGATTGGTGGTAGGCACAATGCCGGCGAGCACTCCGACCGGCTCGGCGATTTTCTCGATGCCGAAGGACAGGTCCCGCTCGATGACACCGCAGGTCGGGGTGTTTTTGTACTTGTTGTAAATGTATTCGGCGGCGAAGTGATTTTTGATCACCTTGTCCTCCATCACGCCCATGCCGGTTTCGGAGGCCGCCAGACGGGCCAGATCAATCCGCGCGTCGTTGGCCGCAAAGGCCGCGCGCCGGAAAATTTCATCCACCTGTTCCTGGCGGAACTCCGCGTAGGCCCGCTGGGCCTGCGCCGCCGCCCCGATCATCGTTTCCAGTTCATCATTCGTTGTTGCCGTCTTCATGTTGTGTTCTTTCCGGGCGAAATGGCCGCCTGCGGCTACAATATCGCTCCATTAATATCGTTATTAAAGTAACGATATATTCATATCGAATATCTGTCAACCGGTTTTTTAAGGGTTCGGGCGGCCGGGTTTGGGGTGGGACAAAGGCGTCCGCCGGCGGCGGTTACCGATGTAAAAAAGGATTTGTCGTCCCGGATTGTCCTGCTTGGTAAAAGAAAACCGCATGGGGAAACGAACGAGTTCGGCGCGCTGCCGCTGCGGTAACCACAATACAAAACCAGGCCGGCAAATGACAAAACTGTCATCCGCCGTTCAGTGGGGGTTCATGTTCGGCGGGTTTCATGGTGGCGTTTCAATTTTTAAAACCAAAAACATAAAATCAAACCATGCCATGAAAAAATCCATATTGTATTCTCTCTTCGCCATCATCGCCGCCGGGCTGTTGACCGGTTGCGTCTCGGAGAAATGTGAAAAGCAACACAAGGAAGCCAAACAGGCCAGGCTGATGGCCCAAGCCAAGGTCAGCAAGGACGACGCCCAAAAGACCGCGCTGGCCAAGGTTCCGAACAGCACGGTAAGGGAAGCGGAAATCGAAAAGGAACACGGCAAATTGGTCTGGTCGTTTGACCTCACCACGCCGGATACCAAGGACATCACGGAAGTGAACGTGGATGCCATCACCGGTGACGTGGTTTCCGTCGAGAAAGAATCGGCGGAAAGCGAAGCCAAGGAATCAGCCGGGGAGAAAAAGTAAACAGGAAGTGTCATGATTTGGCTGTGGGAGCCGGCACTGTGCGCCGATTTCGAGCCAGAGGCTCGACGCTACAGTGGATTTATGGCATATCCAAAGAAACCACGTTCAACCAAAAGGATTCGCGTTATGAAAAAAATACTATTGTCAGTTCTGTTCAGCCTGGCCGTTGCGGTTTGCCGCGCCGACGGGCCTTATCATCTCATCACGGAAATTCCAATCGGCGGCGAAGGCGGCTGGGATTACCTGACGGTGGATTCGGCGGGGCATCGCCTCTATGTATCGCACGGGACCAAGGTTGTGGTCTTTGACCTCATCATCGGCAAAGTCGTCGGTGAAATCACCAACACGCCAGGCGTCCACGGCATCGCCATCGCCCATGATCTCGGGTTGGGCGTCACCAGCAACGGGCGCGAGGACAAGGCCGGCATCGTGGACCTGGAGACGCTGGAAACGCGTTCGAAGGTGGACACCGGCAAGAATCCCGACGGGATGCTCTATGAATCGGGGCAGAAGGAAGCCTGGCTGTTCAACGGTCGCAGCCAGTCGGCCACCGTGGTGGACGTAAAAGCCGGCAAGGTGGTGGCCACCATTCCGCTCGGCGGCAAGCCGGAGTTTGCGCAGGCCGACCCGGCAGCAGGCCGCGTTTACAACAACCTCGAAGACAAAAATGAGGTCGCCGTGATTGACACCAAGTCGCATAAGGTCGTCACCAACTGGCCGATCGCGCCAGGCGAGGAAGCTTCCGGCATGGCGATTGATTTGAAAAATCACCGGCTGTTCCTCGGATGTGGCGGCAGCAAAACGATGGTGATGATGGACAGCACCACCGGCAAGGTCATCGCCTCAGTGCCCATCGGGGAGGGAGTGGATGCCAATGCGTTTGATCCGGGAACCGGATTCGCCTTTGCTTCGTGCGGTGATGGAACGGTCACGATTGCGCATGAAGACACCCCGGACAAACTCACCGTTGTGCAGACGTTGGAAACCCAGCACGGCTCGCGCACGATGGCGCTCGATCCCAAGACGCACAAAATCTTCCTGGCGGCCGCCAAATTCGAGGCGCCCGCCGAAGGCCAGCGGCGCGGCAAGATGGTCCCGGACAGCTTCAAAATCCTGGTGTATGGCATGGGGAAATAACATGCCGGTTGAAGGGGGGGTGGATTGGGGAATGGCATTCGCAGCGGCGGGCGTGCTGGTATTGACCGGCTGCGCGGGCGTCAGTTCGGGGGACTGCGCGCAGAAGGGGACGCCGCGGTTTTCCCATCCCCGAGCCATCACCCATCTCTACCTGCCATTGGCGTCCTTGAAGCGGGACGTTCTTGAAAATAAATCTGATCGCGTCGAACGCACCGCAAAGCCGGAATTACACAAAACATTCGAGGTCGGCGGCCAGACCGTTGAGGCACTGGTGGTGGAGGACCGCGACTATGAAAACGGCAAACTGACGGAGGTGACGCTGGACTTTTTTGCGCAGGACGACGCGGGCGCGGTTTATTACCTCGGGGAGGACGTGGACGAATACAAAGACGGCCGGGTTGTCGGCCATGGGGTGCGTGGTTGTGGGGCAAAGACACCCCGCATCCGGGCGTCCTCCTGCCAGCTGCTCCGCGGGCCGGCGACGAGTTCCGGGCCGAGGACGTGCTGCATATCACCCAGGAAAAGGACAGGGTGGTTTCCGTTTCCGAAACCGTGACCGTGCCGGCGGGGACTTATCACGATTGCGTCAAAATCAGGGAAAATGCCTCTGACGGCTCAATAGAATACAAGTTATATGCGCCGGGCGTGGGTTGCGTGAAGGAAATCGAAGGCACCACCGAACTGTTGTTGAAATCGCACGAAGCAAGGTAGCGGCAGCCGGTTTAATCGTTGGGTTTTTTCATTCATTATTTAATCTTCCTTATGCGCGTGCTGGTGGTTGAAGACGAAAAGAAGACGGCGTCGTTTGTCCGCAAGGCGCTGCAGTCCGAAGGCTTTGCCGTGGATGTCTGCCACAACGGCGATGACGCCCTGGCTGCGGCGCGGGCCACACCCTTTGACGGCATCGTGCTCGATATCATGCTGCCGGGCCGCGACGGCCTGAGCGTGCTGCGTCAGTTGCGCGAGCGCAAAAACACCACGCCCGTCCTGCTCCTGTCCGCGCGCGGCGAGGTCAACGAGCGGGTCGAAGGATTGAATGCCGGCGCGGACGATTACCTGCCCAAGCCGTTTGAACTGGCCGAATTGGTTGCGCGGGTACGGGCCTTGACGCGGCGGGGCGGTGAAAAAAAAACCATCGTGTTGCGGGTGGCGGACCTGACGCTGGACACGATCACGCACCGGGCGCAGCGCGGCGGTGCGGACATCGAATTGACCGCGCGCGAATACCGGCTGCTGGAATTTTTGATGCGCGATGCCGGACGCATTTGTGGGCGGATGACCATCATTGAAAAGGTCTGGGACTACGATTTCGATCCCGGCACGAACCTGGTGGACGTTTATATCCGGCGGTTGCGCGAGAAAATTGACGCCAATTTCGAACCCAAGCTGCTCCACACCGTTCGCGGGACGGGTTACGTCCTGAGGGAACAGCCATGACCATCCGCACGCGGCTTACGCTCTGGTACGCCGGGGTTCTGACGGCGTCGCTGCTCGTGACCGGCTTTGGAACCTACCAGGAAATTCTGGAACGCTATCATCACGAACATCGCCGGGAACCGTCGGAACACGCCCTGGCCGAAACCGGCGAAATGGTCTTTCAAGTGGGTCTGCCGGCGGTTTTGCTGGGCTTGCTCGGCGGTTGGTGGCTGACCCGCCGGGCGCTCGCCCCAATGACAAAACTGACCGATGCCGTGGAAAAAATCCACGAAAGCAATCTCCGCGACCCGCTGCCCCGCACCCGGAACGGCGACGAACTGGACCGCCAGACCGAGGTTTTTAACGGCATGCTGGCGCGGCTCGACGACTCTTTCAACCGCACCCGCGAATTCACGCTGCACGCCTCGCACGAACTCAAAACACCCCTGACGATCTTGTGCGGTGAAACCGAGACCGCCCTGCGTGATGAATCGCTCGCGCCCGCCGAACGCGAACGCACCGCCAGCCTGCTCGACGAATTGTGCCGCCTGGCGCGCATCGTGGACGGCCTCACGCTGCTGGCCAAGGCCGATGCGGGACAGGTTGCCTTGAAGGTGGAGCCGGTGCGGCTGGACGAACTCGTGCGTGACAATTTTGCCGATGCGCAAATTCTGGCCGAGCCGCAGGGCATTCAGGTGGAACTGGCCGGTTGCGAGGAAAATACGGTGAATGGCGACCGCCACCGGCTGCGGCAATTGTTGCTGAACCTCGCGGACAACGCCGTCAAATACAACCAGCCGCAAGGCCGGGTGACGATGGGTTTGCGCCGGACTGATGACGCTGCGGAATTCACCATCGCCAACACCGGCCCGGGCATTCCACCGGAAGTTTTGCCGCGCGTCTTCGACCGGTTCTATCGCGGCGACCCGGCGCACAGCCCCGCGGTGGACGGTTGCGGCCTCGGCCTGAGTATCGCCAAATGGATCGTTTCCGCGCATGACGGGACCGTAAAAATTGAATCCATGCCGTCCAAACTGACAACCGTGACGGTCCGCCTGCCACTGGACAAAAAATAAATGGAACATCCAACTGCCATGTGACCGCGGGACAAGTTTCCCGACAACCCGATGGTGCATGGCGATTTCAGCGAGGAACCTTTCTGGGAGAAGGATTTCTGGACCAAGCAGGCAAAGTGACCTTGATTGCATTCTGCTCGACCAATCCGCCAGAAGCCGCTACCCTCCCTGCAATTCTCACCCCGAGGTGAATTATGGATGAACTATTGAAAATTTTGCAGGCCAACGCGACCGAGTCGCGCGAAAACATCGCGAAGATGCTGAACACCACTGTCGCGAAGGTGAACGAGCGCATCGCCAAATACGAAAAGAACGGCGTCATCCGCGGCTACCAGGCCATTTTGAACGAGGACAAGCTGAACCTCGATACCGTCACCGCAGTCATCGAGGTCAAGGTGTCGCCCCAGCGTGAAGGCGGATTCAACACCGTCGCCGCCCGCATCAGCCGTTTTCCCGAGGTGCGCTCGGCATATCTCATGAGCGGCACCTATGACGTGCTGCTGTTCATCGAGGGCCGCAACCTGCGCGAAGTGGCTGCGTTCGTCAGCGAACGGCTGTCGCCGCTCGAAGGCGTGCTCTCCACGTCCACCCATTTCATGCTCAAAACCTACAAGCGCCTCGGCGTGCTGATGGAATCCGGCCATGCAGAAGAAAGACTCAGTGTCGCTCCGTAATCGCGTCAACGCAACGGTGCGCGACATCCCGCGCTCGGGCATCCGCGACTTCTTCGACATCGTCAGCACGATGAAGGACGTGATCAGCCTCGGCATTGGCGAGCCGGATTTTGACACGCCCTGGCACGTGCGGGAATCCACCATGTTCGCACTCGAACGCGGCGTGACGCATTACACCAGCAACTACGGCTATCTCGAACTCCGCAAGGTGCTGGCCAGATACGTCGGCAAAAAATTCGGTGCGGAATACAATCCGGACGACGAAATCCTCATCACCGTTGGCGTGAGCGAGGCGCTGGACCTCGCCCTGCGCGCGCTGATCACACCCGGTGACGAGGTGCTTTACCACGAGCCGTGCTACGTGTCATATCGGGCCACGATTTTGTTCGCGCAAGGTGTGCCGGTGGCCGTCGAAACGAAGCCAAAAAACGGATTTCGCCTCACGCGCGCGATGCTCGAAGCGAAGGTGACGTCGAAGACGAAGGTGTTGATGCTGAATTTTCCGAACAACCCGACCGGCGCGGTCATGGGCCGGCAGGATTTGGAGGACATCGCCGCGTTCGCCCGCGAGCGCGACCTCATCGTCGTCACCGACGAAATTTACGGCGAACTGACCTATGACTCGCCGCACACAAGCATCGTGAGCCTGCCGGGTATGCGCGATCGCACAATTTTTCTGCATGGATTTTCCAAAGCTTGGGCAATGACCGGTTACCGACTCGGTTACGCCTGCGGTCCGGCGGAACTTGTCGAGGCGATGATGAAAATCCATCAATACACGATGCTCTGCGCCTCTTCCATGGGCCAGAAAGCCGCGATTGAAGCCTTGGCCCGACCGGATTCGGACGTTGGCGAAATGGTGAACGAATACCGTCGCCGCCGGAATTTCATTGCCGCTGCCTTTAAAGAAATGGGCATCGAATGTCACCGTCCGCTCGGCGCGTTCTACGCATTTCCAAGCGTGGCGAAGTTCGGCCTGAAGTCGAAGGACTTCTCATTGAGGCTGCTGAATGAGGAGAAGGTGGCTGCGGTGCCGGGCACTGCTTTCGGCGAGTGCGGCGAAGGTTTCATCCGCTGCGCCTACGCGACCAACATGGATAATCTCAAGGAAGCGATGGTGCGGCTGAAACGGTTCATCGGGAAACTTTGATGCCCGGTAAGGCCGCGTTACTGCACGGCCTTCGCCCGGCGGTGCAGCAGCAAACCATATTCATTTTAATGACTGCAATTCCTCATCTTTAGGCAAAATAGTCTTTAATTGCACCAGCAGATCACTTCGAATTTTCGACATTTCTAAAGCCGAGATTTGCGATTTATCGTCAAAACAAATTATTTTTTGGCAGTCAAAAGACACCACCGCGTCAACTTTTTTGCCACTAATTTCAAATGAGATGCCAATTATCGGGACGAACAGACATGGCGCAATAAAGGCTTTATTATTCAGTTCAATAAACGGGTCAGCGCGTTTGAAGATTTCAAAAAGGTTTGTCCTCATTTCAAAAGGAATTTCACTCGATTCGGCGACGATTGTATAATTGTGAAAAAGCTTACCAGTTCTCAACGAGTTTGCGTCTGATATTCTAATTTTATAAACAATGACTTTGTCGGATTTGTCTATGTGGTCTGGCGAGCTAAACGGGTTGTCACCTGCATGGCACTTGCTCCCAAAGCCAAGGAAGCTGGTTACAAACAAAATTGCAGTCAAAACGCTGGATTGTAATTTCATATAACCTACCTGTCCTAATTTTTTATTTCGGTCTCGATTTGCATTCTACAGCTTCGGCTTCTCCGATTTCATCCCGTGCGCTTCAGTGCGCGATACGCCCGCTCATTGATTTCCTTGGGCACGCCGATGATCATGAAGAACCTTTCCGGCCGTTATCAGCGGTGGAGTCGGGCTTGGACGCGGACGGGGGCGCGATTTCCAGCCGCGCCTGGGCATGGTTGACCAACGTGAGCATGGTGACGGACTCGGCGGCCTGGCGCTCGGCTTCCTCGATGCGCGCAAATTCACCGTAAACTTCCGCCCGCACCGGTTCATCGTGCGAGGGCAGGTCCTGTCCGCTGCCGGTGCGCATGGCTTGTAAAATGTGGTGGGCGTTGATGGCCTCCAGCGGGCGCGCCGGGGCGTAGGCGGATTCGGCGCCGGCGGTTTCAGTGACGAGCTGCGCGGCGAGGAGCGTGTGCAAAACCTGTTGCGCGAGCCGGGTGGGAATGCCCAGTTCGGTGGATATTTCCTGGATGGTGACCGGCGGCAGGCCGCGCTGAAACCGCTGCCCGATGCACGTCATCAGCCGCAACGCGACGAATTCGCGTCCGCGCTGGTTGACGTTCTCCGCCAATTTGTCCTGCAGATACGCCGCGCGATTTTGGAAGGCATAGGCGACCTGGGCGCCGAAGAGCAGGATCAGCCAGGAAAAATAAATCCCGATCATGAATACGGGTATGAGACCGAGGCTGCCGTAAATCTTGCTGTTGGAAACGAAGCGGGAAACGTAGAGGAAACCGAAGAGGTTGTTCAAATGCCACAACGACCCGCCGACGATACCACCGACCAATGCCGCGCCGAAGCGGACCCGGGTGTTCGGCACGACCTGATAAACCAGCGCGAAGGTCAGCCACAACACCACCAGCGGCAGAAGTTCGAAAATCAGGCCGCCGATGAACGGCATTTGGACCACATGATTTCTGGTGGTTTGCAGATGCAAGCCGCCGGTCAATCCCAGCGCCGCAACAATGGCGAGCGGACCCAGCGTGATGGTCGTCCAATACAGCACGATCCGAAGCAGCCAGTTCCGTCCGCGGGTCACGCCCCAGATGTCGTTGAACGTATCTTCGATGTTCGCGAGCATTTGAATAGCCACATAGATCAGTAACAACATGCCGATCACGCCGAGCGTGCCGGTCCGGGTGTTCTGGATGAATTTATGAATATATTGGGCGGCTTCCTTTTGCGCGGTGGCCCGCGTGTCGCCACCGGTATCGCCCGCGCCGGCCGCGACCACATTGGTTTGGGCGATGGAATTCGTGGGTGTCAATGCCGCCGGCATGCCGGGGTTGAGATTGAGTGAAACCGCCTGGTCATTGGTGTTGAGTGTTGCGGGCGGCACGAAGTTGGTGACCAGTTTGTCAATCGCCCGGTAGATTTTTTCCTCGCCTTCGTTTTTGAGCAGGCTGCTGGTGACGCCGATGGCCACCGCGAGCAACGGGACGAGCGCCAGCAGCGTCGTGTAGGACAGCGCCGCCGCACGGACGGGACAGCGGTTGCGCACGAAACTCCGGATGACCAGCGCGCAAAGGTGTGCGAACCGCTCGAGCCGGCTCAACTCACTTTCCGCACCGCCGTAAACGCCGGTCAAAATTTTAATGAGACGTGAAAGCGGTTTTTTCACCATGATGCTGCGCCACGCTAACAAACCCATTCGTCAAGTCAACCGGCGCGCGAATCCGCCTTCATATAATTCCGTCGCGATAAATCCGCTTTATTGCCGCCGCCAAACCGGCACAATGGCGTGCAGGCATCCGTAGCTCAATTGGATAGAGCTTCTGACTTCGGATCAGAAGGTTGCAGGTTCGAGTCCTGCCGGATGCGCCAGTTAAACCGCCGTCGGATCAATTCATGCAACAGTTCGACACACGCAGTATCCTTTACGCGCTTTCCCTGCTGATTTTCACCGGGATGGCCACAACGACGCCAGCCTCCGATGATTCCCTGGCCTGGCCTGGAATTACCTCCCAAACCCGTCCGTGGACTTATTGGTGGTGGATGGGCAGCGCGGTGGACCGGACGAATCTCACCCGTGAATTGCAGCGTTACCACGACGCCGGGCTGGGCGGCGTCCACATCATTCCGATTTACGGCGCGAAAGGCTGGGAATCGAATTACATCAGCTATCTCGGTCCAAAATGGATGGAGATGCTGGGTTACACCGTTTCCGAGGCGCACCGTCTGGGCCTGGGCGTGGACATGACCACCGGCACCGGCTGGTGCTTCGGCGGACCGGATGTCTCCGACCGCGATGCCAACGCCAGCGTCGTGGTAAAGACCTTTGATCTGGCAACAGGCGAAAGGCTCAAGGAAAAATTCAAGCGGGATGAGATTCAAGCGCTGGTTGCATTTTCGCCGGACGGAAGATCGGTTGAGTTGACGGACAAAATATCCGCTACCGGCGAGGTGGATTGGACTGCGCCCGGCGGCTTCTGGCGCGTGTATGCGATCTCGCAAAAACCGTCCGGCCAGAAGGTCAAGCGCGCCGCGCCCGGCGGTGAAGGCTGGATGCTGAACCCGTTTTATCTGCCGGCGATGAGCAATTATCTATGCCGCTTCAGCGATGTTTTTGCCGGTTACAACGGCCCAAAACCGCGGGCCCAATACCAGGATTCCTACGAATACAAATCCGACTGGGCGCCGGATTTTTTCACGCAGTTTGAAAAGCGGCGCGGCTACAAATTGCAAACCGAACTGCCCGCGCTCTTCGGCACAAACACCGACGACCACGCCGCCCGTGTCAAATCCGATTACCGCGAAACCGCCTCCGATCTCATGATAGAAGAATCAATGCCGCTCTGGACTGCGCGGTCGCACGAGCACGGTTTCATCACGCGCTACCAGGCGCACGGCGCGCCGGGCAATCTGCTGGATCTCTATGCCACTGCCGACATTCCGGAAACGGAAATGAACCGCACCAATCGAAATCCGCTGGTTTCCAAATTCGCCTCGTCCGCCGCGCACGTCACCGGCAAACCGCTCGTCAGCGCCGAGACCGGCACGTGGCTCGCGGAACATTTCACCGTGACGCTCGGCGAAATGAAGTCACTCGTGGACGAATTGTTCCTTTCCGGGGTCAACCACGCTTTTTATCACGGCACCTGTTATTCGCCGGACGACGCCGGCTGGCCGGGCTGGGTGTTTTATGCTTCGACGGAAATGAACCCGCGCAATCCCATCTGGCGCGACGCGCCCGCGCTCAACGACTACGTCGCGCGCTGCCAGTCCATCCTGCAGTCCGGCAAACCGGACAATGACATCCTGCTCTACTGGCCGATTTACGATTACTGGAGCACACCAACCAATCATTTGTTGCCACTGAAGATCGAGTCGCAGCAAGTCTGGTTCGAAAACCAACCCATCGGAAAGACAGCGCATGAACTTTGGAACTGCGGCTACGCCTTCGATTACGTCTCCGACCGGCAACTGCGAGGCGCCAAGGTCGCTGACGGAAAAATCCAGATGCCCGGCGGAAATTATTCGGTCATCGTCGTGCCGGAATGTAAATTCATGCCACTGGAAACCTTCAAGCGACTGCTCGCGCTGGCTGACAAAGGCGCGGCGGTGGTTTTTGAAGAAAAACTTCCGTTGGATGTTTCCGGGGCAAGTAATTCAGAACGGACAAAATTCCGGGATAAACTTAGGGAAATTAAATATGGAGTTACCGCTTTGAATGTCCCTTTCGCCACAACCGGTTATGGCTCGGTGATGATAGCCACCTCGTCGAATATGTGGCGTAGTCATATTGGCGCCAAAGGCGAGACGATGGTATCGCGCGGACTTTCTTATGTGCGCCGCTCATTTGACGGCGGCTGGCATTACTTTATCGCCAATCGCAGCGGAACCAATTCTGACGGTTGGGTTACGCTTGGCCGCTCCGCAAAATCCGTCGTTATTCTGGACCCGATGACCGGCAATTCCGGCTTGGCGGCGTCTCGGCAGAGCGCTGGAAACTTAACGGAAGTGCATCTGCAGCTCGCCGCCGGCCAATCCGTGATTCTCCGCGCTTTTGCCGATAAAAAAGTGGAAGACCCGGCTTGGGATTGCTGGCAGACCAACGGCCAGCCGGTTGATATCAACGGCTCATGGAATGTGAAATTCATCCAAGGTGGCCCAACATTGCCGGCGGATTTTCAGACAACGAAACTCGCCTCGTGGACAACGTTTCCCGATACGAATACCCAAGCCTTCGCCGGCACGGCGAAATACACGTTGGAGTTCAACCTTCAGGTTGCCCCGGACACGCTAAAGCGTGAACTCCAACCTTTCGCCCTCAGCCTTGGCGACGTCCGCCAGAGCGCCCGGGTGAAATTGAACGGCAAGAATTACGGTACGCTCATCACGCCGCCGTTTTGCGTGCTGGTGGATAATCTGAAACCGAAAGGCAACGTACTGGAAATCGAAGTCGCCAGCGTCGCTGCCAACCGCATTCGCGATTTGGATCGCCGCGGCGTGCCCTGGAAAACATTCCACGACATCAATTTCGTCAACCTGGATTACAAACCATTCAATGCGTCGGGTTGGCCGCTGACGGATTGCGGCCTGTTGGGGCCGGTGACTTTAACCGCGGTGGCGCCGGCACAGATCAGGTAAAACCGGCCGCAATTATTCGTGACTGGTTGCCTTGCCCGAATATTCCTTGTCAAACCACTCGCGGACTTCGGCGTCGAGCGCTTTCAAGTCCGGGCGCGTGTTCGCGGCGACGACGGCGTCGGTCCATTCCTGGTTCAAATCGCCGAGTTCGACATTCGAGCCGACGCTGACAAAGATCGGCATTTGATGCAGGTCCGCGTTGACGGTGATGGTCTGGCCGCCGTCGTAAATTTTGTCGGGATGCCACGCGTCGCGCCATTGGCTGATGGAGGGCAGATAAACCTCCTGCGTTCGCTGGTTTTTTTGCCAGATGGGCGAGACCAGAATGTCCGGGCCGTAAAGATACGTCCACCAGTTCGACCACGCGGCGGGCGCCTTCGGTTCGACCAGAAACAGCGGGCGCACGATGGGCATGCCGGTTTCGTGGGCAATTTTCGCCTGTTCAAAGCTGTAGTCGGCCAGCCGGGTGTGCAGGCGGGCGTAAAGCCGCCAGATGGCGATCAACTTCGCGTCATAGCTCGGCGGATTGTGAAAATACCAGAACGCGCGATTGGTGGTCGGCCCCACTTCCATGATGGGCGTGAAGCAACTGAAACCGAGCCAGCGCCCGCAGACTTCCGTGTTCATGGATTGGCTGTTGTAACCGCACGTGTCCGAGCCCCAGTTGGGATAGCCCATCACGGCGGCGCGCTGCACGGCGATGATTTCGGCGCGCAAACCTTCCTGCGTGCCGCCGATGTCGCCCCCCCAGAAAACGCCGTAAGCCGAGCTGCCCGTGTAGGCCGCGCGCGGCATGCAGACGAAGTCGTCGCCGCGATATTGTTCGGCAACATCATAGGCCGCTTTAAGATACATGACCGGATAAGCATTGCGATTTTCGCGGATGCTCCGGCCGTCAAAAACCTTGTAGGGTCCGCTTTCCGGAATATCCTCCTCCGCCCGATCCATTTTGAAACCAGCGGCGCCGAGTTTCAGCAGCTTGGCGACGCCGTCCTGCCAGTATTTTTTAACCTCAGGATTGGTGAAATCCGCCAGAGGATAATTGCTCTTGGCCGGCTTTTGGCCGGCGCTGACCAGCGTCCAGCCCCGGTCGAGCGCGTTCGTTTTCATTTGCCCCTGGAAATACGGTCCAATCCACAGGAACATCTGCGCGTTTTGCCCGTTGAGCCACTTGATGGATTCGGCAAAATTCGGCAAACGGTTGGTATCAATCTCGAAGTCATCGTAACCATCCGGGCCGGGGCCCCACGGGCGGTCCATCCAGTAAATGCCGAGGGGAATACCGTAGGCCTTCATCAACAAAACGTCCTCCATGAATTCGGAGTTGAACGGGCCGGTCACGGGCGTGCCGTCGTAATAATTTGTCCGTTGCGTGTTTTCATCGCGCCAGCGCCAGGTGCCATACATCCATTTGGGCGGCAGGAACGGCGGCCCGGCGTCGAGCGCGTGCGCGCGCACGAGCGCGGCGGGATTGTTGGCGGTGTAGATTTTTGCCTCGAACGACGGGCCTTCAAATTCAATCTTCACCCGTTTTGGATCGCTCGCGCAAAAGTCAAAACGGCCCGGCCAGTATCCCTTCACAAAAACCGCATAGCCGCGCGACGAAAGGTAAAACGGGGCGTAAACCGACAGCGTCGGCTTGACGATCATGTCCACGGTCTCGCCGCGCAGGTTCATCGCGGCGGTGATGTTCGTCGCCCACGAATTCGTCTGCGGTCCGTCCACGACGCGCTCCATCAGGCCGGTGAAGTATTCCTTCGGCCCGGCGTCCACGGCCAATCCCCACTTGACGATGTCCGCGTCCGGCGTCGCAGAAAGCCGGATGGAGAAGTCGTTCCCATCCGGTTTCACGGAGATTTTCACCATCCGCCCGTCGGGCATGGTGATTCCCGCCTGCTGGCCCGGGCCATCCGGTGTCATGGTGAAAGGAATGGGCGGGAGCGGTGTCCGGCCGGCGGCCGTCTCGTAAAACAACCCGTCCATTTTGACCGGGCAAATCCGGGAAAGCGTCGTGGTCCGGGTGGAAGTGCAGCCGGCGAGCAGCAGGGACGCAAACAAAACCGGCAACAGTGAAAGAACGATTTTTCGTTTCATGGGCGCAACATAATAACGGCGAAATCCGGAACCGCGCAACACCGAAGGCGGAATTGCAACCGCCGCCGTGAGCCGGCGCCGATCTTCACCCGGCATGGAGTACGCGGACTGATCCCGCAATGGGGGACGGCTGCAACATTTCTCGAGGGCGAACAGATTATGATTATTATCAGTTCAAGTTTCCGGATTCCGCCGGCCAGGTGTAACCGGGGTCCGGCGCGCCGGCGCCTTCCAGTTCAATCGCGTCCAGCACGATGCCCGGATCCACCATCCAAAGCCTCAGCGTGTGCCGGCCGGGCTGGGCGATGGAATGGATGCTCGAGGTCAGCGCCGCGTTGCGCAAAACGTTTTCCTGCCACTGCCGGTCGGTCTCGCTCTGCGAGGCCGGCAGGGAAACAATTCTCAGCGGCTCATCGTCCATGGCAATCGCATACCGCTGCGGCTTGCCCGCCTCGACCGAAAACGTCGGCAGAGCGCGCACGATGAATTTCCAATCGCCGGGATGTTCGATTCCGACGGCGTATTGCAGGCACGGCGATTCGCGCCGGATTTTCTCCGGCGTGTCACAGACCGGCGCCAGCGCCGGGAAAACCGCAACGGCTTCGCCGTTGTAACCCAGTCCGGTGATTTTCCGCCAACGGGTGTTTTTGCCCGGAATGAAAGCCGAGGCATGTTCGGCTTCCATGACCACCCGGTGATCACGCTCCACAAAATCGGCGCCGGGAAAGTTGGTTGTTGCGGAATCGGGCCGGCGGCTCGGAACCGTGTTTTCGTTGGCCGGGACCGGCACCCCCAGATCAACCTGGCCGCGGGGATTGGCGGACATGATGCCGCGCCATTTTCCACCGGCAATCTGGTTGTTATAAACCTCCGTGAGCCGGCGGATTTCGTCTCCGGCCGCCACCGAACCGGCGAGGCATTTTTCATTCATCGCCGCCGCCGCTTTGACCGGATAACCGACCAGTTCAAAAAAGGCGTCGTGTGACTCCGGCGACAGTTTCTTTTCCATGGCGTCCGCGCGCGCGGACAATTTCCGCCACGCCGCCAGCCGTTGCACCGCTTCGTCGGCGGAAAACAAATTGTTCGTGGGCCAGCCCACGTGCTCCGGCTTGCGCTGGAAATTGAGCCGGTAATATTCAGCCAGAATCGAGGTGAGTCCGGGCGCGTTGGCCGCGCCGAAATCGCGCGCGAGCTGCGTTTCCAGCAAATCGCAGGTGTTCGTCCCGTTCCACGTCTGCGGGTTCCACGCCAGTTTCAGGAAGAATTCGATGTCCAGTTCCGCCGGCTTCAAGTCGCCCACGTTGAGCATCCAGACCCGGTCCGCGCCGTATTCGTACGCCTTGGTCATTTCCTCGGCGATGAGCGCGGGCGGCGTGGAGCAGAGCCAGAGATAATCCCGCGGCTGGCCGTAATAGGAAACGTGATAATAAACTCCCGCCCCGCCGCTGCGCCGGCGTTCGCGCGCGTCTGAAAACTGCCGGATGTAGCCGTAATTGTCGTCCGGCCAGACCAGCGTGATGTCGTCGGGCAGGTCCGGCGCCAGGCGATAAAGCTCGAGCGCTTCCTTGTAGGGACAGAAAATCTGCGGGATG
>JBEKSU010000061.1:0-15843 GCA_049516755.1 Verrucomicrobiota bacterium
TTGCTGTTGCCAGGTCGGTGCGACCCACACAGAACCCGGTCTCGGCGGCAATTCCCAATGTCCCGCCACCCATTGATACCCGCTGCCATTGTTGTGCCACGTCCAATAGCCAGCAAGCCACACATAGTTGGGAGACGGCTGAGCCAGCACGACCTCCGACTGGAGCGCCGGCGGTGCTTCCGTCACGATGATGGTTTTTCCGTCGGGTGTTGCAGACGCAATTGTGACATTGGCGGGATTCCCCACGGCCACGGCGGGCACTGTGTCCGGGGTCGTCGTGGTGGTGGTGGTCGTCACCGAGCGGGTTGGCGCCGGTGGCGGTGGTGCAGAAACCATGTGCGATTCGGGCTCGGAAGCGCAACCGGCCAGGAGACCAAGTGCTCCGCAAAATGCGAAGACCGGTGTGAGTCGCCTCATCATGCGGACTGAGGCTGAACGGGATGGAAAAGTAATAATTTTTGTTTTCATTTGTCGAGAATACGTCCGTATTCGTTCCAACGCTATGGGGTGTTATACGTAGGGAGCAACGACCGGCAGTCTAACCAGTCACTGGGGCCAGAAATGTTGGTATGGTGGCACGCATGATTTCTGATGAGCGAGAGACAGGCTGCAATTCAAACCTATCTTTGCTTGCTATGAATCTGTTCCGGCGCCCAGCGGGCGTGTTTGGTAATTAGCAGCTTGGCATCAAATTTGGCCAATCCATCACCAGTGTGGCGGTTGCCTGCTGACGAGCCGGTCATGGCCTGTCGATGCAAAGCGACACGTTGGCGAGGACGCTCGCCCCGCCAAAATGGCCAATTGCACCACCGCCCTGGCTTCAGGCTTCTGTTTTCTGTATTCTCCCTTCTTGATGATCCCACTGGAACCACCGGACAGCCATTGTCTGTCAGCCGCCATCGGCTGGCTGGGATTGGGCAATATTGCGGAGGCCGGCGCAGAACTGGAAAAAATCGCGCCAACATTCCAGTCGCATCCGGATGTGCTCGCCGTCCAATTTGACATTCACGCCGCCGCCGGAAAATGGGATGCGGCGGCGGAGATTGCCGGGACGCTCACCCGGCTGGAATCGGATGAACCAGGCGCCTGGATTTCACTGGCATATGCGACCCGGCGGAAGACCGGCGGCAGAATTCCCCAGGCCCGGGCGATTTTGATTCAAGCCCAGCGGACCTTTCCCAGGGAACCAATCATCGCCTACAACCTGGCGTGCTATGACTGCCAGTTGGGCGATCTGGACGCAGCCAAAGCCTGGCTGGATAAAGCCTGTACGCTGGGCGACGCCCACAAAATGAAACACATGGCCCGGCAAGACCCGGACCTGAAACCGCTGTGGCCGGACATCCGTGAGGCCTGAATACAGGTCAATCAGTCGCGGAGAGGATGGAGTTTGTGTTTTACGCTCGCCCTCACCTTTTATCCTCTCCCCCAGGAGAGGAAACGGCGATTGGCCGTTTCAAGTTTTGCGGATGATTATCCGGCAAATCCAGTTGTGTTAATTTTCAAGAAGACGGCGAACGATTCACCCTCTCCTGGGGGGAGAGGGCCCGGGTGAGGGCGTGCTTCCTCTCACGCATCATTTGTCGCGAGTTTTTAATTTCTTCTCCCGCGCCGCCGTCCGCGCGATGGCCGTCCCTGCGCTCCTCGCGGAGGCGGGTTCCAGCGTCCGGCTGGCGGCCGCGCGACTGGTCTGTGGTCTTCCGCCAGACGGAAATCCACCTGCTTCTTGAAGGTGTCCACCTTGGCCACCGACACGGTCACCTGGTCGCCGAGACGGATGACGCGGCGGGTGCGTCGTCCAACTAGATTGTTGCGCGCGACGTCGAACACGTAGAAGTCGTCTTCAATCGTGGACAACGGCACCAGCCCGCTCATCGCCAACCCGGATACATCCACAAAGAAACCGAAGTTGCGCACGTCGGTCACCAGCGCGGGATAACGCTCCGGCTTACCGGATGCGAGTTGCGCCTTCAGGAACGCGAACAGTTTCACATCCTTGCTGTCGCGTTCGGCGTCGGCGGAGTTGCGTTCGGTGACGGAAATGTGTTCGGCGGTTTCCTTGAGCGCGGACGTCCCGGGGGAGTTTTTATCAAACAAAGCGCGATGCACCACGAGGTCGGCGTAGCGGCGGATGGGGGAGGTGAAGTGCGTATATTTTTTCTTGGCCAGGCCGTAGTGACCGAGCGGTTCCACGGCGTAACGCGCGCGCATGAGGGATTTGAGAAAACCGATCTTGAGCGCCGGGCCGATGGGCATGGTGCCCAGCCGGTGCAACAATTTCTGAACCTCGGTGGTCTGGCGCAGATTGCCGCACGGCACGTTCTGGCTCAACACATCCTGGCGATACTCCTGCAAACGCCGTTCATCCGGCTCTTCGTGGACACGATAAACCGCAGGCGTGTGCTGGCTCATCAACCGCCCCGCCACCGCCTCGTTCGCCAGCAACATGCATTCCTCGATCAACTGGTGCGACACGTCATTCACGGTCTTCTCGATGCGCAAAATGGTCCCGCGTTCATCCAGCCGGATTTTGGTTTCGGGAAAATCGAGGTCGAGCGAGCCGGCCTTGAACCGCAATCGCCGGATGCGCTGGGCGAGTTCATGTGCCTGGTGCAGCATCTGTTCGATGGGATCGGGCGTGGGTTGGCGCTGAAGAATCTCCAGCACCTCGCCGTAGGTGAAGCGGCGCTGCGAATGAATCACGGCGGAATAAAACTTTGCGTTCAACACCCGCCCGTCATTCGAGATAAGAAATTCGACGCACTTGGTCAGGCGGTCCACGTTGGGCTTGAGCGAGCACAGTTCGTTGCTCAACGCCTCCGGCAGCATCGGGATGACACGATCCACGAGGTAGGTTGAGTTGCCGCGTTTGCGCGCCTCCACGTCCAGCGCCGTGCCGGGCTTCACGTAATGCGACACGTCCGCGATGTGGACCCACAGCCGCCATTGCTCCACCGAAACGCGCTCCAGCCAGATCGCGTCGTCAAAATCCTTCGCGTCGTCGGGATCAATTGTGACGACCCGATGGCGGCGGCAATCCACGCGGCCCGCCTCGTCGCGCGCGTGAACCGTCGTGCCGATGGCGTGCGCCTCGTGCAGGACGGCCTTGGGAAAATGCAGCGGCAAATCATACTGGCGCAGCACCGAGAGCATGTCCACGCCTTCCTCACCCGGCGCACCGAGAACTTCGATGATCTCGCCTTCCGGGTTCGTGTGGCGCGATTCCCATTCGCGCAGTTCGACCACCACCTTGTCGCCGATGCGCGCGGGCCGGCCCAGATCGTGCGGCTCCGGCACATAAATATCGTGCGGGATGCGCGGGTCATCGGGAATCACGTAGAGAAATTTTCGCCCCCGTTGCAGCGTGCCGACCATCTGCGTGCGCCGCCGTTCCAGGATGCGGACCACCGTGCCGGTGTCCGGCTCGACGGCGCCAGAGCGCAGGCCCTTGGGCCGGACATCGCGCCGCACCAGCACGCGATCTTCGTGCAAGGCCGTGCCGGTGGAACCTTCCGGGATGGCGATTTCCTTGAGGCCGGCATCGTCCGGCTGGAGAAAGCCCTTGCCCTGGCGGTTCATCCGGATCCGGCCCGGAATCAAATCCGCCTCACGTGGCTGGACATAACGATTGCCCTTGATGCGCGCGACCCGGCCGGTTTGTTCCAGTTCACGGAGCGCGCCCTGCAACAACTGTTGACGGTTGGGCGGCAGCCGGAGCAGCCGGAGCATTTCCGGCACATTGGCCGGGACGTAATCTTTTTGGCCCAACAGGCGTATAATCTGGTCTTTCATGATTTGGAATTCCGGCATGGTTTCATTCAACCACAAACAGCACGAGCGGCTCAGAGAATGGACCCGGATTTCATCATCTTTGCGTTCTCTGCGGTTAAATCAATGACCTCCGCCAAAGTTCGTCAACAGTATGTCGAATTGCGGGGCCTTGACCAGCCCCACCTTTGCGAGTCACGATGCGACAAAACAGCCAGCCGGTGAAGTCAATCAAGCCAATTTGAAGAAATTTTGCCGGTTTTTTGACACAGTTCTTTAATTTTTTGGGCATACAAACTGCTTAATTTTAGTCTCTGTAACAAAACTTTCAGCAACAATTATTAATTGATATTAT
Organism: Verrucomicrobiota bacterium; assembly: GCA_049516755.1. Taxonomy (GTDB): domain Bacteria; phylum Verrucomicrobiota; class Verrucomicrobiia; order Limisphaerales; family UBA11358; genus UBA11358. The sequence goes on from JBEKSU010000061.1 coordinate 4,124, forward strand.
TATGCTCGCATACATTGACCCGGGAATGGGGGCACTCGTCTGGCAGACAATCATTTCGGCGGTTGTTGGCATGTTCTTCTATCTGAAGAAGACCCGGCTCTGGTTCGTGGGAATATTTCAGAAACTGTTCCGCTAAACTCCGGTCAGCCATTAAGAATTCAGAAGTCGGTTTACAAAACTTTGTCCCACGCGGGACAAAGTTTTGTCAGCTTGGATCAATCGTTTAACATTTAAAGGTGCTTTCCGGGGATGAAATCCGTTCGATTGCCCAGCGGGCGTGTTCGGCGATCAGCGGTTCGGAATCATTGGCCGCCCGGCTCAAAGCAGGCAGGGCAGAAACATCACCGGCGTTGCCCAAGGCCACGCACACGTTTCTTAGCAGGCCGCGTCGTTTTGTCCGCAATATCGGCGTGCCGGCGAAGCGCGATTTGAAAGCGGGTTCGTCGAGTTGAAGCAATTCCATCAAATCCAGCGCGGTTAAATCCAAATGCGAGTGAGCTTTCATCATCTGCCCTGCGCGCGCGAAACGGTTCCACGGACACACCGCCAGGCAATCGTCACAACCAAATATCCGGTCGCCGATGGCCGGACGCAATTCCACCGGGATGGAACCTTTCAGTTCGATGGTGAGGTATGAAATACAAAGTCGGGAATCGAGTTGGAACGGTGCGGTGATGGCGCGCGTGGGGCAGGCCGCGATGCAGCGTGTGCAGTTGCCGCAATGATTTTTCTCCGGCGCGTCCGGTTCCAGTTCCAGGGTCGTGATGATTTCGCCAAGCAGAATCCAGTTGCCGAACCGCCGGCTGATGACATTGGTGTGTTTTCCGATAAAACCGATCCCGGCGCGCTGGGCAAAATCACGTTCCAAAAGCGGTCCGGTATCCACATACCACAACGACCGTGTTTCCGCGCCGCCAAGTTGGTTCACAGATTGTGTCAACTGCTTCAATCGTCCGCCCAACACGTCGTGATAATCAGTGAACTGGGCGTAACGGGCTATTGAAGCGTGACGGGTGGCGGGTGGCGGGTGGCGGGGGTTGGACACAGGCGATAACTCGACACTCGTCAATCGACACTCGTCACTTTGCGCATAGCTCACGGCCAGCATGATGATGCTTTTTGCACCGGACAGGACTTTCTGCGGATCGTTTCGCTTTGCGGCAGTGCGTTCGAGCCAGGCCATCTCGCCGTGCTGTTTTCCGGCCAGCCAGTTTTGAAATTGACCCGCGCTGGCGGGCACCGCAGCGGTCGTGAACCGGCAATCGTCAAACCCTGATTCCAGCGCCCGCTGTCGGATCCATTCTTTCATCGCTGGCCGGAGGCTTCGAGGCGGAATTGATGCACCACCTGCTGCGCGACTTCGCGGACGGAACGCAACTCGGTGTTCAACAGCACATCCGCCTGCTTGTAGAACGGCTCGCGTACGGCGAGCAGGTCGCGGATCTTTTTTTGCGGGTCGGCGTCGTGAAGCAGGGGACGATGCGTCTGGTTCTTTACGCGTTCCCAGATTTTTTCCGGCGACGCCCACAGACAGACGACCAGCGAGCATTTTTTCAGGTTCAGGAGATTCTGTGGATTTACCGGCAAACCGCCACCGGTGGAAATGACGGTCTTGGTCCGCGCGGTGAGTTCCACCACGAGCTCCTGCTCCATTCTGCGAAAGGCCGGCTCGCCATCGGTCGAGAAGATTTCCGTGATGGTCCGGCCCGTGCGCGATTGAATGAGTTCGTCCGTGTCGAGATAATCGAAATGCAACTGCTCGGCGGCAAGCCGGCCAACGGACGTCTTGCCCGCACCCATGAACCCGATGAGCGCGACGTTGACGATGCGGCGGTCGTTTTGCATCGCGATGGATTAACGGATTTTCCAGCGCGGTGCACGCCGATAATTATTTTAGGGCCTGGGAGCGCTGGCGTCCCGCCGGCTCGCTGACTCAGATCAAATCCTTTCGCCGGCGAGACGCCAGCGCTCCCAAGGCAAGCTGAAGCTTGAACTCCAGCTCGCTCCGCCGCTCGACACTTCGGCCCGTATTGCTTAAATTGGGCGCATGGATCTGCCGCCGCTCATTCTCGCTTCGGCCTCGCCTCGCCGCGCGGAGTTGTTGCGGCAATTGAAGCTGAAGTTTCAGGTGGTTCCCAGCGCCGCCGCTGAAATCCTGGACGAACAACTGTCCCCGCTCGAACTTTGCCAGATCAACGCCCATCGCAAGGCGCGCGCCGTGGCAAAGAAGAAACCCGACTCGCTCGTGCTGGGGGCGGACACGCTGGTGTTTCTCCGCGGCGAAATCATGGGCAAACCCGCCAGCCGCGCCGACGCCGAACGGATGCTGGCCCGGCTGCAAGGCGAGACACATCAGGTCGTCACCGGCATCAGCCTGATTCATTTGCGCGCCCACCGGGAAAGGATATTTGCCGTGAGCACGGACGTGATGTTTCATCCGCTCGATGCCGGGCAGATCCGGGATTATCTGGCGAAGGTAAACCCGCTGGACAAGGCGGGCGCCTATGCCATCCAGGAGCACGGCGAAAAAATCATCGCCGAAATTTCCGGTTCCTACAGCAATGTCGTCGGCCTACCGCTGGAACGGTTGCGGGCGGAACTGGAGTTGTGGAAATAATGGGCGCCGCGGCAACGCTCCCGGTCAGACCTCACTCAATTCCCGCCACAGATGCGCGCTCATCGCCTGGCCTTTGGCGAAGCAATCGAGGTTGAATTTTTCGTTGGGTGAATGCGCGTTGTCGTCGGGCAGCCCCAGCCCCAGCAGCAGGGAATCCGCGCCGAGGATTTTTTTAAAATCGTTGACGATGGGGATCGAACCGCCTTCGCGCATCAGCACTGGCGGGCAGCCGAACGCGGCTTTGAGCGCGCGCAACGCCGCCCGCGCCCGCGGGCTCGCGGGTGAAACCAGATACGCCTCCGCGCCGTGACCGGCCTCGATTTCGAGCCGTACGGTCGGCGGGCAGATTTTTTCGATGTGCCGGCAGACCAGTTCGCGAATCTTCGCCGGCCTTTGGTTGGGCACCAGCCGGCAGGTGATTTTGGCCCGGGCCCACGCGGGCACAATCGTCTTGCTGCCCTGGCCTTGATAGCCGCTGGTCAGGCCGTTGATCTCGAACGTCGGACGCGCGCTGCGCTGTTCGGTGGGCGTGAAACCGCGTTCGCCGAATAATTTATTGACGCCGAGCAATTTTTGGAGGTCGCGGTCCCGGATGGGCAGCCGGGCGAATTGTTTCCGTTCGTAGGCTGATAGCGGCGCGACGTCGTCATAAAATCCGGGAATGGCCACGCGGCCCCGGGCATCACGGAGTTGCGCGAGCAGGCGGGCGAGGGCCATCGCCGGATTTTCCACCGCCCCGCCAAAGACGCCGGAGTGCAGATCGTGCGACGGGCCATGCACCGTGATTTCAAAGGCGATGATGCCGCGCAGCGAATAAGTCAGCGCGGGATGTTTCGGGCTGGGCATGCCGGTGTCGGAGACCACCACGGCGTCGCAGCGCAACGCCGCGCGCTGCGCCTTGAGAAATTTTGCCAGGTTGGCGCTGCCGACCTCCTCCTCGCCTTCGATGACGAACGTGAGGTCGCAGGGCAGGGGAGTGCCGGCCTTGAGATAGGCCTCGACGGCCTTGAAATGCGCGAGGTTCTGGCCTTTGTTGTCCGTGCTGCCGCGGGCGAAAATCGAGCGGCCGGCGATGCGGGGCGCGAACGGCGGCGACTTCCACAACTCGAGCGGCTCGGGCGGCTGCACATCGTAATGGCCGTAAACCATGAAGTGCGGCAGCGGTTTGCCGCGCCGAAGCGAAGCGAAGGCGGGCGTTTTGGCGACGACGATGGGATGGCCGGCGGTGGCGAACAGGCGCGCCTCGAGGCCGATCTGGCGGGCGTGGTTCACGAGCCATCCGGCGCAGGCGCGCATGTCCTTTCTGTGTAGCGGCTGCGCGGAGACGCTGGGGAAGCGGAGGTATTCGCACAATTCCGCCACGAAGCGGGTCTGGTTGCGTTTCAAGTAATCGAGCACAGCTTGCATGGCGTCTAGTTAATCCGCGAATGGCGCGCTTGCCAAAACAAAACTGACGGGTGGATTCATGGCAGTGTTCTAATCTTAATCTTCCTCTTAATCGTAATCCTCAATTTTGTTGATTAAGATTAAGATTACGAATTGAGATTAGGACACGACCGGATTCATTCGCCGGCTTGACAGGACGGCTCTCGTTGATTCAGCCTTGGTGGAACGGCAACATGAAACCTTCCGAACTATTTGGCGTGGTCGTCCGGACGATCGGTTTTCTGGTCATCCTCTATGGCCTGTGGAACTTGTGGGCAGGCTTTGAAAACATCTTTGAAAACATCCTGTCGGCGAGTGAAAATAGCGATGCCGACCTGCCTTCATCGCTTTCATATTTTGCGTTTGGCGTTCCGTCGCTGGCGCTGGGGATTGTTTGTTTCTTCCTGGCCGACTGGATTGTCAAACTCGCTTACCGGGATTCTTCCCAATGATCCGGCGCGGCTGCCGGAAAAATCCCGGCGCAAATTCACGCCACGTTGAGGCAGGGCCGTCCAAGCATCGGGTTTTACCATAAAAAAATCCCCGCATCGCTGCGGGGATTTGGTGGAAGCTTTCGCTTCCTACCCAACTAAACCATCAACCCAGGAACTGGCCCGGCGACCCTGTAAGGAGGGAACAGTCCGGCCAGCCGATTTTTATGAGCGATAATAATGCCAATGAATGGAGCAGCGTTGGAAATTAATCCGCCTTCGCCACAAACACCTTGACTGAATCGTGTTAATTGGATTTAAGACTGTTTTTATCCTTCAATTGTGCTGAATTGAGTTTCATTTTGAAAATTAACGCCACCCTAAATGTCCTTATCAATGTCCACTTTTGGTAAATCTGCCTCAAATTGGGGCGATTTACCCATGGACTTACAAATCGAAAATTGTTGTTTTGCAACCAGAAGTCCTTCCGAAAGATCAGGGATCGCCGCTCCCAGATTTGAAATGCTTCAGGCGTGTCGCCATTTTTATCTGGTTAAACTCAACATTCCGGTACAAACTCCGTTATGAAGAACAACAAGCCAACGCGCCGGATCGGTCTTAAACCGCTGGAAACCGGTCAAATCTGGCGGATGGCGGACTTAAACCTCAAGGTGGGGCTTGTTGGCAAATTGCTGGTGCACTATAAACTGGCCAAGCCCGATGCCGTCCGGACCCAGACTTCGGTCAGCGGCAAGCGGGTCGTGGAAAAATATCTGAAAAAAAACAAGGCGGTCTTGATTCAGGAATAGTCGCATAGCCAGCTGGTTGTCTTCGCCGGCAAATTTTCTGTTCTACAATTGCCGTGCGATTTAACTGGTTTACTTGATGGTTCCCGCCCAGAATGGGCCATGAGGAAAATCAATCCGACGCGCCGCACCCGCCTGCAACCGCTGGAAACCGGTCAAATCTGGCGAATGGCAGAATTAAATCTCCGGGTGGGGCTGGTTGGCAAATTGCTGGTGCATTACAAACTTGCCAAACCCGACGCCATCCGATGTTCCAACTCCTGCAGTGGCATATCAACCGTTGAGAAATATCTGAAGAAGAACAAGGCGATACTGGTTTCAGCCTAGTTCAACCGTCGGCAATCACCACGCCCGGCCGTACTGAACCGGCGTGGTCAGTGAATCTTTCCGCCCCAGAGCTTGCGCCGCTTTGAGCGGCCAATACGGTTCCCGCAAAAATTCCCGCGCCAGCAGCACCACATCCGCCCGGCCATTGCGGATGATTTCATCGGCTTGGGCCGGCTCGGTGATGCAGCCGACCGCCGCCGTGGCAATGCCTGCTTCGCGGCGGATGCGTTCGGCGAACGGCACCTGATAACCTGCGCCCAACGGAATTTTCGCGTGCGGCACCGTTCCCCCGGAACTGCAATCAATCAAATCCACGCCCTCCGCCTTCAATCGCCTCGCCAGCTCGATGCTCTGCTCGATGTCCCAGCCGCCATCCACCCAGTCCGTGCAGGAAATCCGCACCGCCAGCGGCAACCGCTCCGGCCACACGGCGCGGACCGCGCGCGTCGTCTCCAGCAGGAACCGGATGCGGTTCTCGAAACCGCCGCCGTAACGGTCAGTGCGCTGGTTCGTCAGCGGCGATAGAAATTCATGGCTCAGATAGCCGTGCGCCGAATGCAGTTCCAGCCACTCGCAACCCGCCGCCAGCGAACGTTTGGTCGCCGCAACGAAATCGCCTTGTACGCGGACGATGTCCGCCTCGTTCATGGCGCGCGGAACCTTGGTCAAATCGTCGCCGAAGGGCAGGGGACTGGGCGCCAGCGTCGGCCAGCCGCCCGCGTTGTCGGCCAGGTGCGCGCCGCCATCCCACGGACGAGCGGCTGATGCCTTGCGTCCCGCGTGGGCAAGCTGGATTCCCGGCACCGCCCCGTGCGCCTTGACGAAGCGATTGATGCGCGCAATCGGTTCAACGTGCTTGTCCGCCCAGATGCCCGCGTCGCCCGGTGTGATGCGGCCTTCAGGCGATACCGCCGTGGCCTCGGCGATGACCAGTCCCGCGCCGCCAACCGCGCGCGAACCCAGGTGGACCAGATGCCAGTCGGTGGCCACGCCGTCATCGGATGAATATTCGCACATGGGCGATACGCCGATGCGATTGCGCAACGCGACCGATTTGATGGTGAGCGGCTGAAACAAATGCGGTGGACTGTCAATGTTCCTGTTCATTGGGAAAACGGTATCATCATGCCGGCGGAAAATAAAAATTTATCGGGCCTGAACAACCCGGGTTCGCCAGCCAGCCCTCGCTCCGGTTCCAGCCGGCAAATTTCCTTTTGTTTGATAGCCCGGCGCCATTTATTTCAGGGAGGCCATATCAATCACGAAGCGGTATTTCACGTCGTTCCGGACCAGGCGTTCATAGGCTTCGTTGATTTTCTGAATGGGGATGAGTTCGATGTCGCAGGTGATGTTGTGTTCGCCGCAAAAATCGAGCAACTCCTGGGTTTCGCGGATGCCGCCAATGAGCGAACCGGCGAAGGTGCGCCGACCGAAGATAAGATTAAAGACCTGGACCGGTAAAGGGTCGGGCGGAGCGCCCACCTGCGTGAGTGTGCCGTCGCGCTTCAACAATTCCAGATAGGCGTTGATGTCGTGCCGCGCCGACACCGTGTCGAGGATGAAATGGAAGCTGTTGGTGTGTTTCTTCATCTCATCCTGATTTTTGGAGACCACGACCTCATGGGCGCCAAGCCGCAGGGCGTCCTGCGTTTTGCCCGGCGAAGTGGTAAATACGACCACGTGTGCGCCGAGAGCGTTGGCGAGTTTCACTCCCATGTGACCCAGGCCGCCCAAACCGACGATGCCCACTTTTTGTCCCTTGCCCACCTTCCAGTGGCGCAAAGGCGAATAGGTGGTGATGCCGGCGCAAAGCAACGGCGCCGCCGCGGCCAGATCAAGGTTTTTCGGCACGCGCAACGCAAAGGCCTCATCCACGACGATGCCTTCGGAATAACCACCGTAGGTCATGCCACCGATGTGTTTGTCCGGACTGTTGTAGGTAAAGGTCACACCGGTCTCGCAGAATTGTTCGAGGTCGTCCTTGCAGTTCTGGCACGTGCGGCAGGAATCCACCATGCAGCCAACCGCAGCAATGTCGCCTTCCTTGAATTTTTTGACCTGGGCGCCGGTTTTCACCACGCGACCGATGATTTCGTGGCCGGGCACGCACGGATAGGTGGTGCCGTGCCACTCGTTGCGGACCGTGTGCAAATCCGAATGGCAGACACCGCAGTAAAGAATCTGGATTTGCACATCCCGCGGGCCGGGATCGCGGCGTTGAATGGATGCCGGTGCGAGCGGCGAAGTTTGGGTCTGAACGGAATACGCCTTGGCTTTATGCATAATGGCATATTTAGCACATCATCGCGTGAAAGCAAAGGGTGGGAGTAGAGGCGTTGAATTTTACCGCCAACCACACTGCCTGTGCGAGAGGGAGCGCCGAACTCCGATTCGGCAAGTTTCGCAGGGAATCGCCCGTTCACGCCAATTCGGAGATCGGCGCTCCACTTTCTGTGATACCGCATTGTTACAGCGTCAAGGTGCGCCCTTGCAGAACCAGCGTGTCAGCTGGGAGAACAAGGTTCGATTTCCCGCAACCAGGTGATAGACCCATTCTGCGAGACTGGCCAGCGGCGGCGATTTTTCATAGCCACGCAGCGGCCATTGCCGGTCGGGATTGTGCGCCCACGTGCGGAAAACGGCCTCCGCACCGGAATAAACCCGGCCGTCGGTTTCGATGAGCACGACAGCGGTGTCATATTGACGGGAGGGAATTTCGGGAAATTGCGCGGCGATGCGCGGGTCCTGGGCGGGCAGGTAATCCACGCTGGCGCCGGTCATTTGCTGCCAGCGGCGGACCCACAACCTGCACAAATTGCAGTCGCCGTCAAAAACCAGCAACGGACTGGCCGGCGGGGTGGCGACGTGGATGCTCCTTTGCATGGTTCAACGTTAAACCAGCACCGGCAGGAAATGCAACTGGCGTCGACGTGAATCTGCAAGCCGATGGGAAACAGTTATTCCCTCGTCGCGTCGTGGCAGAAAAGTCCGCTGCGAAACCATGCGCTGCTTTTTTTGTATCGCCCGGTTATGTTCGCCCTCCCTCAACCCGACCTTCTCCCCACGGAGAAGGAGAATCGTCCGCCGTCACCTGGAGAATTGACGCGACTGGATTTGCCGGAAGGTCGGCCGAAAATAAAAATCGGTCAACCGCCATTTCTTTCCCCGGGGAAGAGGATAAAAGGTGAGGGTGGGCGTAAACGGCTTACATCTGCGGCGGACTTGCCAGCGGCAGTTCGTTTGATGCCTTGATCATTTCGTCCAGCAGCTTTTGGAATTCGGCCAGGCCGGTGGAGGGAATGATGATGGCGTTCCGGCGGCCGCCGGAATCTTCCGAGATGCGGAGAAACCGGCCGCGCGGATTTTCCTTGAGGATGAAGGCAATCGTCTTGCGTTCAATCTGCACTTGTCCGGATTTAAGGGTGTCCTCCTGGACCGCCGGGCGGGGTTGCATTTGAACCCAGCTTCTGAAAGAGGAAGGCCGTTCGTTTGAAATCATAATTTTGTTCCTGTTATCTGCCAAATCATAAGCCTTATGGTGAATCGTTGGCAATGATTCTCCCCGGCAAATTTCCTTTTCTTCATCCCTTTTCCGGTTATCCTACTGCGCTCGGATTCGCAATTTAAAATTCGACACTGCGATTACGATTAAGATTAGGAAACACGGATGGACGCAGCACATATTCGCAATTTCAGCATCATTGCCCATATTGACCATGGGAAGACGACGCTTTCGGACCGCCTGTTGCATCGCACCGGCACCATCGCCACGCGCGACATGGAGGCGCAGTTGCTCGACTCCATGGATCTGGAGCGTGAGCGCGGCATCACCATCAAGGCGCATCCGGTCACGATGCGTTACCAAGCCAAAAACGGCGAGACATACGAACTGAACCTGATTGATACGCCCGGCCACGTGGATTTTTCCTACGAAGTGTCACGCAGCCTGAGCGCGTGCGAAGGCGCGTTGCTCATTGTGGACGCAGCGCAAGGCGTCGAGGCACAGACGGTTGCCAACGTCCACCTGGCGATGAAGCAGAACCTCACCATCATCCCCGTCATCAACAAGATTGATCTGCCGCACGCCGACGTCGCCCAGGCCAAACGACAACTGGAGGACATCCTGGCGATTCCCGGCGACACGGCGATTTCGGCCAGCGCGAAAGAGGGAATTGGCATTGAAGAAATCTTGGAGGCAATCGTTGAGCGCATTCCGCCGCCGAAGCCGACGGGCGCGCCGTCGTTGCAGGCGCTGGGCTTCGATTCACTTTTCGACACTTACAAGGGCGTCATCACGCATGTGCGCGTATTCAACGGCGAATTGAAGGCGGGCATGCACGTGAAGCTGCTGCACTCCGGCAAGACGGTCGAGGTGAAGGAAGTGGGCAGCTTCAATCCCAAGCCGTATGTGCGCGAGAAACTGGAAGTGGGCGAGACCGGTTATTTCACCGCGAACATCAAAAGCCCCAAGGAAGTGAAGATGGGCGACACGGTAACGGATTCGCGGAACCCCTCGCCGGTGCTGGCGGGGTTCAAAGAGATTCATCCGATGGTATTCAGCGGGATTTACCCCATCAACACCGCTGATTACGAACATCTCAAGGCGAACATGGGAAAGTTGCAGCTCAACGACTCGGCGTTTGTTTACCAGTCGGAAACGTCGGTCGCCCTCGGTTTCGGTTTTCGCTGCGGGTTTCTTGGCCTGTTGCACCTGGAAATTGTGCAGGAACGATTGCGGCGCGAATATGGCATGGACATCATCGCCACCTATCCGAGCGTGGTGTATCGCGTGACGATGAGCGACGGGGTCGTGAAGCAAATTGACAATCCGGCGTTTTTGCCGGAACCGAATTACATCCAGAAAATCGAAGAGCCGATGGTCAAGGCCTTTGTAATCTGCCCGAACGAAAGCATCGGCGACATGATGGCCTTGATTTCCGAAAAGCGTGGCACAGTGGACCATACGGAAACGCTCGATGCACGCCGGGTCATGCTGACGGGCCTGTTGCCATTGAATGAGATTTTGATCGATTTCCATGACCGAATCAAAAGCATGACGCGCGGCTACGGTTCGATGGATTATGAGCACGCCGATTATCGGGCATCCGACATGGTGAAGCTCGACATGCTCGTCAATGGCGAGTCGGTGGACGCATTTTCGTGCATCGTGCATCGCGACAAGGCGGAGGGCCGGGGACGCGCGCTCGCCGCCAAGCTCAAGGAGGTCATCCCGCATCAGCAATATCAGGTCGCCATCCAGGCGGCCATCGGCGGAAAAATTGTCGCGCGCGAAACAGTCAGCGCCTTCCGCAAGGATGTGACGGCGAAATGTTACGGCGGCGACATCACACGCAAACGGAAGCTTCTGGAAAAGCAGAAGGAAGGCAAAAAACGCATGAAAGCGTTCGGCTCGGTCAATATTCCGCAGGAAGCATTTATCGAGGTGTTAAAAGCATGAAAACGAGTCGAGAATCAAGCCGGCCTAGCTCCGCCAGGTCTTGCCAGGAGGTCGAAGGCCGGTGCACGGGAGGAATTCAAGGCCCAATTTGCTTGATTTTGGTCCTCGTCAGCCATCATCTGTAACCAGTCACACTTTATGATTTTACGCTGGTTCTTCTCCTCAACCGTTCGCGAGGCGTGCGCGATGCAGAAGCACGTGCATCATATGTTGTGCGCGCAACGCGACATCCTCACTCCACCGGCGATCAGCGGAGTGACCCTGGTGATGAACCAGTTGCGGGACACCGTCGCGGCGGGAGAAAACATCGGCAAGATCCGGATCAAGATGGACGAGCTGGACTTTGCCGCGAACAAGTGGCTCAAGCCGTATCCAAATGCCCTGTGGCGTGAAAATGTCGAGGTCATTCTCGTGGCCGTGGCGGTGGCCATGGCGATCCGCACGTTTTTCCTGCAACCGTTCAAAATCCCCACCGGCTCGTTGCAACCGACGTTGTTCGGTGTCACCTCAAAAAATTATTTGTCGCACTACAGCCCGCACAACGAAGCGGATTTTAAAATTCCGACCGGCTGGGAACGGGTCCGGGAATGGTTTGAAGGAATTTCGTACGTTCACATCGTGGCCCAAAACGACGGTGAATTGCAGGCGGTCGAGCC
>JBEKSU010000062.1:0-15718 GCA_049516755.1 Verrucomicrobiota bacterium
GCAAATTGTGGATTGGTTGAGTTTGACGGGCGACACCGTGGACAATATTCCGGGTGTGCCCGGCGTCGGGCCGAAAACCGCGGCTGAATTGTTGAATCAATTTGGCACGGTTGCCGCGCTGTATGAGCGGCTGGGCGAAGTGAAGTCGGAAAGATTGCGCACGGCGTTGCGCGGCGCGGCGGAAGCGGTGCGGCGCAATGGCGAATTGGTGCGGTTGCGGGATGATTTGCCGTGTGAATTTTCGCCGGAGGCGCTGGCGGTCAAACCGGCGGATGCCGGCCGGTTGCGCGAGTTGTATCAGTGCTGGGGTTTTAAAGGAATGCTCGCGGAGCTGGAGGAATCGGCGCGCGAACGGCAGGCGGTATTGATTTAGAAAATGAATGTGGAAAGCATAAATTTGTTGGCGGTCGGGAGCGGCAGGCGGCTGTTTTTTCAGCGGCGGCGCACGGGTTTTGGTGAAAGAATTTTTGGACAACACCACCGGACCTGTTTAGAATTGATAGAGTCCCTTATGCCGTTGTTGCTCAACCAACCAACCGCCCTTTGTAGTGTCAAACACTACACACAAAGTCGTATTCCAACTGACAGACAAATTCTGCCAGTTGGCAGTAAAGTGATGTTTTATGAGTAAGGCCATTCATTCGGTTTTTTTCAGCCGCAAAGCAGCCATCTGCCTTTGCTGGGGCTGGATGCTCCTGCTTCCTGCAGCCGTTTTTGGCCAGACCAATTATTACAAAACCAGCGGTACCGAATACGCGATCATCGGAACACTGCCGGGCGATCAGGTCTTTCCGGACGCGGCGGTGACGCCGGCTGGCGGCTTTGTTGTCTGGCAGGACAATATCACGGACGGCAGCGGCTGGGGTGTGAGCGCCATGCAGTTGAACGGCACGCTCTCCGGTTCGGGCAGCTCCTTCCGGGTAAATGTCCAGGGAACAAACGATCAGTCAAATCCGCGCGTGGCGATGTTGAATAACGGCGGCGCGGTTTTTGTGTGGCAGGGCGGCAAACCGAGCCGGGAGCAGATCTTCGCGCGGTTTCTCACTCCCGCCAGCACTTGGACGACAACCAACGATGTGCTGGTGAATACATTGTCGGCCACCAACGTAACCTATAGTTATAACGTCACCAATATCACGATGACGATTACAACGAACTGGAATGCGCACCATACCCAAAAAATTTACACCACCAACTTCACCACGACCATCGCCACGCTCACCGCCACGAACACGGCCACCAGCGGAGGTTTTCGAATCAACCCCGCCGTGGCCACGCTCACCAACGGCAACGTCGTCGTTGTTTGGGCCAGCTTCAATCAAGCCGGTCAAAGCACCTTGTTGGATGTATATGGCCAGCTGTTGACGCCGGCCGGCCAGAAGGTTGGCGGCGAATTTCTGGTCAATCAATTCACCAACTACAATCAGCGCAGGCCAACGGTCGCGGCGTTGAACAACGGCGGGTTTGTCGTGGCCTGGGTGTCGGAGCAGGAGCGGGTGACCGTCTCAGCCGTTGACAATTCATTTTACAGCACGGGGGGTGCGACTTATGTGTCCACCAATGAGGACACAATTCAGGCCAATCTAAACACCAATTATTACGTTAGCTCCAGCGCGGTCCCGGCTCCCAGCGTGGACATTTACGCCCGGCTTTTCAACAGCAGCGCCGTGGCGTTGGGTAATGAATTTCTGGTGAATTCAAATTCCAATCCCTGCGGCAGTCCTGCCGTGGCCGCCGCGGCGGATGGCACTTTCATGGTGACGTGGAGCGCGCGCGACCAGTCGAACCCGGTTACCAACGGTTGGGACGTTTATGCGCGGCCGTTTTCCAGCGCGGGTGTGGGCGCCGCGGTGTCGCAGGTGAACACAACCGTTACGGGCGACCAGCATGCCTCGCGCATTTCCGCGATTGGCCTGGATTATTTGATTGTGTGGACCAGCGTGGGGCAGGACGGCTCGCTGGAAGGCGTGTATGGACAATTTGTGCATGAAGACGGCACGCCATTGAACGGCGAGTTTCTCGTGAACACCACGACTCTCGGCCGGCAGATGCAGCCGGCGGTGGCTTCCGACGGCGCCGAACAGTTCCTGGTGGTTTGGACCGGCTATAACGCGGTCGCGTACAACATGGATTTGTATGCGCAGCGCTACATCAATGTTAATGCCGACTTGTCGGCGATGGACGCCCCGTTCGTTTATGCGCCGTTCACCTTGAGCAACGGCGTCTATCAGCCGCAATTGCAGGTCTCCTGGCCGCCCGTGCAGGGAATTTCCATTTCCAACTACGAGGTTTATGTGGACGGCACCGTCATGGCTTCGACGGCCAGCAATTATTGGACGATGACGGCTCTGAACGGTCTGACCACCAACAGCACCCATGCGTTCCGGCTGGATTATGTGACCACGGCCGGCGCCCGGCCGCCTTTGTCAGCGTCAGCCAGCGGCATGACATGGAGCGGTGCCAATTATTACGGCCTGCCGCTGGAATGGGTGGAGCAATATTATGGGCTGAACGTCGCCAACTGGCCGGTCAACGTGAATGCACCGCTGGTTCCGGGCGGCCCGACGCTTTATCAGGTGTTCGTGAGCGGCGGCGACCCGCTGGATTCCAGCACGTGGCTGTGCTCAACGCTGGCCCAGACTTCGGAAGGTTTGTTCCTCAGTTGGAACACCCAGCCGGGATTCACCTACCAGGTGCAGGTAACCACCAATTTCAGCTCCTGGAACAATCTGGGTGCGCCGCGGTTTGCGGCGGGCACCAGCGATTCAATTTATGTGGGAGGCAGTTCGGTGGGTTACTACCGTATCCTGCTCCTGCGCCAGTAAAAATGATGTCTATGCGGCAAATGATTAAATGGTTTTTTTGTATTGGCCTGCTGGCGGCTTCGCTGACGCCGTCGTTTGCGTTTTCGTTGCTGGGACCGGTGGCCAACGCCAATCCTGGTTCGTTGACCACGTTGAACAGCGACAAGTGGCAGACTCCGGCCAACGGCTTCAATCCGACGGGGCCGTACAGCGAACCCTTAGGCATAATTGATCAGGCTCCCCAGGGGCCAAAAAATCTGGGTGAAGAATACCGCTGCAATGCGCCGGTGATGTATTACGCCTGTGACGCGAACTTCCTCGACTTTTTCGGCATGTCCGGATTGATGGCGGTGGAGCAGGCGTTTGCGGTGCTGAATGACCTGACCAATGTGGATAGCTACAGCAGCGATTTGTCGGAATTCCCGTTGCAGTCGGAGGCCATCAATTACACGGCGCAACAATGGGATTTGCTCGATTTGAAATCAACGGCGCTGGCGGCCATGATTGAGCAAATCGGGCTGGCGGATCCCATCCGTTACAGTTGGGTGATACATGATCGTTACACTTCAGACTTGACCTGCCCCGACTTCATTTACTTCGTGGCGTCGCGCAACTTTGATCTGCTCACCCCGCTGCCCGACGGCAGCGCTCAATACTACTCTCCCTACGTCAACGATACGCTTTACTTCTATCGTATTTTCGAATACTGCGCCGATTCCAAGCCGCCGAGTCCGCGCATTGCGGCGGCGATGGCGTACAACGCCAACGACGATGAATATTTTAACACTCCGGTGGCGTCCGGGTTTGGAATACAAGCTGAAGGTTATGGCGGCGCTCATGGGTCTTTGTTGGCTGGCGGTTATTACACCGGCCTGACGCGCGATGACGTGCAGGGGCTGCGGTATCTTTACAGCACGAACAACGTCAATTATGAACCTTCGGCCAATGGCAGCGTCCTGCTCAGTTCCAGTGGCGGCGGGGGGGCGGGCTATGGCGCGCCGTTCGCACTCTACTCTTCCAATTATATGACGTTTGCCCTGACCGCTCTAAACACTGACCCGGCCACACTGCAAACGATGTTCCCGACGTTGGCCATCACCTCTTCCACGAACTTTTCTGTCGTGGTTCCCACGGTGACCATTATTGCCTACTTCACCAACTTCGTTGGCGCGCCGGCGGGCAGTCCGCCAGCGATATATGTTACGACGAATACCACCTACAGTGTGGTGCAAAATTACGCATACACTTTTGCCAACCTCGTCATCAACACCAACGGCTATTCCACCAACACCAGCGCCCAGTTGGTGTTGACCACGGTGCTTCCCGCAAAAGGCGCGCCGGCGGGCAGTCCGTTTGTCACCAATACCACGTTTAAGACCGTCACCCTGACCAATGTTCCGTCGGGGGATTATTTCATTAACACCAATTACGCCTGCGGTCCGGTCATTATTCTTGGCACGTTATTGACCAATGTGATGGTGTCAACCAACATTCTTTATGCCGTCAGCAACTCGGCGGGCGAATTCGAATCCGAAAGCCTCGTGATTTATTCCACCAGCCACGTTTTTTCCGTGCAGTCGCCCATTTGCGGGACCACGACCAACGGGTCGGTGGCCAGCGTCACGGGCTTGTATCAGGGCGCGGGCAAACTCCAGTTTGTGCAGGCCAATTACGACTCGCTCCTCGGCATATATTTCCAGCCTGTCACCAATACCTACACCATGGTTTATATCACCAACTACCTGCCGGTCAGGCAAACCTTCCAGCGCGTGGTGACAGCCCCGGATTACATCTTCTCCGCCCAGGATTTGACGGCCGGTACCGGCGGGTCGGATGAAACTTATGCAGCGTTCTACCGCACTCTGCCTGGCTTCAGCGCGGATCCCAGTCCCAGTTATGCGGGACTGGCGGGGCCGGGGGTTATCACCAACGGCAATAGCGCCATTGTCTTTAACAAAGTCGGCGTGGTTCAACAATACTACCTGGGAGGGACGAATAACTTTTGGCTCTTCGGTTCATTTGATGGCACGACCAACAAGCCGATTGTTTATCCCGATGCCACCAGCATCGCGAAGCTGGAGGCCGCGGTGTTGATCCAGGTTTCACCCAGTTCGCCCGGCGGCCTGCCCTCCGGCACTTCCAACACGGTTTACCGCGCGGCGATTTCGGCGGTCGGCGGCCAATCGCCCTACACCTGGTCCTTGACACAGGGACAGTTGCCGGACGGCCTGGGCTTGTCCACGGCCAGCCTGACGAATTGCGTCATTTCCGGCACGCCCACCAATCGGGGGACGTATTACTTCACAATCCAGATGATCGACTCCAGTCCGTCCGTCAACACGCTGAATTGGGACTATTCCATCACCATCAATTGAGCAAGCATTGTTGCATGAAATCTATTTTTAACAAGCAGGCCGGGCAGCGGCTGGCGGGATTGTCCGCGTTACTGTGTTTGTCCGGTTTGATCTTTGTCCCGTTTGCCGCCGGAGCGGCGCAGGCCACCTGGGACAGCATTAACTATGGATCTTATTTTTCAACCCCGCCGGTGATTGATGCGACCAATTTCATCAACCGGGGCACTTGGAGTATTTCTGTCGGTCCCTATCCCTATCGGACATCGGACACCCTGAACTACACCAACCGGGGCGTGATGGATTCATCGATTGGCTGGGCGTTTGATCTGGGTCCCGCCAGCAGCGGCAGTTCTTTGACCATGCGAAACGCGGCGGGCAGTTTTTTCAATGCCAACAATGGAGTCATCGAGGCGGATGACGCCGCAACGGTCGCCAGCATCTACGGCGTGAAATACGCAAGTTATTTGTGGGTGTCCGCCACAAACATCGTCAACCAGCCTGGTGGCACTCTGGAGGCGGGGGGGAGCGGCCAGATTTTGTTGATCGGCACAAATGTCAACCTCTCGCGCAGCCTGGTGGAAATCATTCCGACCACGCCTTCGTCATCCGGTTCAAGCCCCTATCTTGTCACCGCGACGAACATCGTGCCGGCCAAGGGTTTCATCTACGATTATTGGGGGCAGACCAACGTAAATGTCGGCACCAGCAATCTTTGGGATGGATTGCATTTTTCCGTTCCAAGTTACACCGTGAATGCACCATGCAATGAGACAAATATCCTGTCACCTTGGAGCTTTGCTGCGAACCCCAACTATACCTTTTATACCAACCATCAAGGCGGCTTCCTGGTAACCACCAATATCGGTGGGGGCCCGTATTATACCGGTGTGGCCACAAACTACTATTATGAGGTGGTGTTCATCATTCCCCCCAGCTCGGCCAACTTTGGCGGGGATGTCCGGTTCACGTCTACTCAGAACCCAACAAACGCTTTCGACACCGTGGCCGTGCAATTGGCGCAGACAATTACGAACCTGGTCACGTTGCAGTTGCAAACCAGTACGTTCTATCTGGTGGATGTCATGGCATCCGAGACCAATGGGGGGTTGTTTCTGGCTCCTCCCAATCCCATCTCCGGTTGCTCCGACGTGTCCCGCCAGCCGGAAAACTATGTGGTTTCCCGGACGGATCCATATTTGCCGGATGTCTATTTTCCGTACTATAATTTGGGGACTGGTTATGCCTTTGCCAGCGGCTTGCCTGGCATCACCGGATTGCCGACCAACAATTTTTTATATAATTCCACGTGGTCCAATAGCGTCATTAACATCAAGTATTCGGCCTTGGACACCACCATCAACAACGTCACCACGCCGGGCGGTACCCTTCAAACCTCCGGCGGGCGGGTGCAGATTTACGCCGGCAACCTGAACCTCGGCCTGACGCGGATGAGCGGGGAAGCCTGGGTTGATGTTCACGGCGGACATTTGGTGGACAGCGTCGGCGCCGTTGTGGATTGCCCAAACCTGAGTTTCGATCTGGGCTCAACCAATGGCACCTTGATTTTCACGAACCTGGCGCTTTCCACCGTGAACCGCTTCCAGGGAAACGTCGTTGCCTGGAGCGCCACGTGGAGCAATTTGTTCTCCGTGCTGGCGCCATCTTATTTTTACGACGCTGCCACCAGCAACATTGATCTTCTTGGCTTCGTGACGAATGCAGCCCAGGCAAATTTGTATGTCATGGTGGTGGATGCCAGTCAATTGGGGTTGCCGATTCCGGTGAGCGTTGTGGATTTGCATCTGCATGCCACGAATGGCGGCGGCGGCATCGTCATTGGCGACTCCGTCATCGTCACCAATTCGTTTTTCATGGACGGGACGGGCCTGACCATCCAACAAAGTGTTGCACTGGCCAACGGTGTGCAAAGCTGGATTTGGACCAACGCTCCGACGCTCCGCTATTTCACCAACAACGGCTCTCTTACCGTTCCCAACTCCGCGCACTTCGGGGATGATGGACCGACCAATTATATGGCTTTCCTCAACTACGGATCCATTTCTGCCGGCGGCCTGATGATAAACAGTTCTACCTTCGAAAATGACGGGGTTCTGAATTCCGGGATGGGTTGTTACGTGACGACCTTGTCCGGCAAATTCCAAAATGGGCAGATTAACTCGGGGTCCGACATTCAATTCTCCGCCAATACTTTAAAGTTCAATCAAAGTTCGCTCCAGGCCTCCGGCGGCGAACTGGACTTTACCGTGGCCAATTCATTGGCCGATGCCGGTCCTAATTCGGGCAATACTTTCACATGCGATTACGGCTTCAATTTATGGACCAAACCGCAGTTGGGGGATTTGCTGGGGACCATCATGACCACGGTGGCGCCGAACATTTTTTCGATTGAAATTGATCATTCCTGGGCGGGCACAAACTACGGCCCAAGCAACGCCGGTTATTCCAACAATGTGGCGCTTGGCCGGTTGGTGCTGGCCCCGCAAGGATCGGTGGTGACAAGACCACCGACGTTTTTCTTTGCCGGCGCCACGGGCGGGGGCGTCACCAATGGCCTTTACGTGGATTTGCTCGACCTCACCGCCTTGGGAAACAACTGGACCAACATCCAGCAGAACCTGCTGGAGATTGACCCGAGTCTGGTGATTTACTATGCCGCCGCAAAGGTGGGCTTTACCCCGCCGCCCTCGGCTCCCGGCATGCCGCCCCAGGAACCGGAGGAATTTCTGAATGGCCAGTTCGGCGGGCACCTGCGCTGGGTCCAGACGTTCGCCGGACCGAACAGTTCCGTGGCTGTGGATATCAATGGCGCATCTTATCTGGTCAATAAAGCATTGCGTTTTGCCACCACCATCAAGTCGAATGGCACCAATTGGAACTATGCTTCATTGTTTCCATTCACCAACCCGCCTCCCGGCAGCATACCGCAGTTGGTTTTGAAGGCTTCCTTGTTGCCGCAGACGGGGCAGTTATTACCCTTGATTGGAGGAACGCAGCCGAACCAGTCGTCACCATCCGTCCTGGCCCTTTCATGGCTGGCGGTTGCCAATACCGTCTATAATATCCAGTTCACCACGAATCTGGCGCCGGCGAATTGGCAGCCGTTGTTGACCTACACCAATAACGCGCCCACCAACCAAACGGTCACCATTTTTGATACCAATGCGCCGACAATTGCCTCCAAACGGTTTTATCGCGTGAGTTACGGTCCATGACGACTGCTTTTGGGAATTGGGATTGGAAATCAACGCAGAAACAATGATTCTGTGAGCAAATCGCCAAACGTTGCCACCATGTCTTGATATTTTACGCCAGAGGAAGAAACCATGAAAACTCGATTTCAAAGTGCCGGATGGTCTTGGGGCAGGGAACTTATTGCCACGGTTTGCGTGGGCATGTCACTGCTGTTGACAACGCCTGCCCGGGCGGCGATGCAAATCCTGCGCGGTCACGTGCCGGCGGCGGTGGCGCAGCTGCCGGCGCTCGGGCGCCTTCCGGGCACGAATCATCTGGATTTGGCCATCGGACTGCCCTTGCGCAATCAGGAAGCGCTCACCAACCTGCTCCGTCAAATCTACGATCCGTCCAGCACCAACTACCACCGTTATGTGACTTCGGCGCAGTTCACGGATCAGTTTGGGCCCTCGGAACAGGACTATCAGGCGGTCGTTGCCTTCGCCAAGGCCAATGGCTTGACCGTGACGGCCACGCACCCCAATCGCTTGGTGCTCGATGTCAAGGGGACGGTGACGGATATTGAGAAGGTCTTTCGTGTAAATTTGCATGTTTACCAGCATCCAACGGAAGACAGAACGTTTTTCGCGCCGGATGTAGAACCATCGCTCAACTTGTCGGTCCCCGTATTGCACATCAGCGGCCTCAACAATTTCAACGTGCCGCGTCCGTTACTCAAGGCAACGCCGATTACTGGTGTGTCGGGCCGGGCGCTGGCCGGGGCGGCGAATGGAACCAATATAACGCCGGCCACCGGATCCGGGCCGATCGGTCTCTACATGGGAAATGATTTCCGGGCCGCCTATATCCCGACAGTCTCGCTTGTCGGCTCAAGCCAGAAGGTCGCGTTGTTTGAATTGGATGGCTATTACGCCAGTGATATTACGCTCTATGAGAGCACGGCCGGGTTGCCGAACGTTCCTCTGCAGAATGTGCTGGTGGATGGCTTCAGCGGCTCTCCCGGTTACAACAATATTGAGGTGGCACTGGACATTGAAATGGTGGCTTCCATGTCGCCGGGAGTCTTCCAGATTATTGTTTACGAAGGTCTCAACAACGGGAACGAAGCCATTATTACCGACATGTTGAACCGCATAGCCAATGATGATCTGGCCAACCAGATCAGTTCTTCCTGGCTGCTTCCGGACAACCCCACTTGGGATGTGATTTACCAGGAATATGCTGCGCAGGGACAATCATTTTTCCAGGCTTCCGGGGATAATGATGCGTTTGTCTGGTCCGATCAAAACCAGCAACAAACAGACGACCCGTATATTACGCTTGTCGGAGGGACAACTTTGACCACCAGTGGCCCCGGCGGCTCGTGGGTGTCGGAAAAAGTTTGGAACTGGGGAGGTGGCGAAGGCAGCGGTGGCGGGATCAGCCCCAATTACTCCATTCCGAGCTGGCAACAGGGCGTTAATATGTCGACCAATAAAGGCTCGACGACCATGCGGAACATTCCGGATGTCGCCTTGACAGCGGATAATATTTTTGTCGTCGCGGATAATGGCAGCGGTTATTACGTTGGCGGCACCAGTGCGGCGGCCCCGCTGTGGGCCGCCTTTACGGCATTGGTCAATCAGCAGGCCGCAACTCTTGGGCAGCCACCAGTCGGTTTTATCAACCCGGCCATTTATGCGATCGGCACGGGGATGGATTTTACTTCCGACTTCCATGATACCGAGAATGGCAACAACACGTGGTCAAGCAGCCCCAGCATGTTCTTTGCTGTTTCCGGCTACGACCTGTGCACCGGCTGGGGCACGCCGAACGGGCAAAACCTGATTGATGCCCTCCTGTCATCCTGCACCCCGGATGGCATACTGGAAGTGAACATCACGCCCGCCAACAGATCCGTCCTGCTTGCTGGCACCACGCAAACAATCTATGTGCAAGTGACCGATGGCAAGCCTGTGACCGATGCCACGGTGATCGCGACCGTCAACGGCGGGGCCATCCCTCTCGTCGTTGCAAACAATGGCGTTTCCCCCGACGTGACCGCCAACGATGACATTTACACCGGGAATCTGAGCGTGCCCTCCAACACGAATAATCTGACTCTGAGCTTTCTTATCACCGCCCCCGGCAAAACGAACAGCACCAATGTGGTGTTTTATAGCGTGGTGCCGATCCCCGGGAACGACAACTTTGCCAACTCGATAAAAGTTACCAACAACGCCCCGGTGTATTTGTCGAACAACAAATTTGCCACCACCGAGGCGGGTGAACCGTACCATGATGCAGACGCCAGGGCGGGAGCTTCCCTTTGGTGGAATTGGACGCCGACCGTCAACACGAATGTCTTGATTGACACGACCGGCAGTGCAATTGACCTCGTCCTGGCTGTTTATACCGGCAACACTTTGACCGGGTTGCAGCCGGTGGCGGCCACAAATAATACCGGTACGGGAACGGCAGCCTGGCTCAGCTTTAATGCCGTGTCGAACACGACGTATCAGATCGCTGTGGCCAGTGCCAATTCGAACTCGGTGGGTTCGCTTCGATTCCGCCTGGCGCCCGGGGGACAGCCCGATACCAATGCACCTTGGGTCTCTGTCACCAGCCCGGTGAGCGGTTTTGGGACGACCAATTTCTTGATCACGGTTTCCGGCGCAGCCGGTGATCCGCAGCCAAACGCTTCCGGCGTCAGCCAGGTGTTCATCAACCTCAATGGCCAATGCACATTTGCTGCCGCGGGCACCACCAACTGGTCGAGCACTTTTGGCCTGGCG
Organism: Verrucomicrobiota bacterium; assembly: GCA_049516755.1. Classification (GTDB taxonomy): domain Bacteria; phylum Verrucomicrobiota; class Verrucomicrobiia; order Limisphaerales; family UBA11358; genus UBA11358. Next base: position 11,146 of record JBEKSU010000062.1, read on the forward strand.
CCGGGGTTGAACAACATCAGCGTTTTTGCTGAAGATGTTGCGGGCAATTTTTCCGCGCCGGTTGCCATCCAGGTCGTTTATATCGTCCTGTTTCCGCCCAATGATTTTTTTGCCAATGCAATTGCCCTGACCGGCAACCAGGGCCAGGTCAGCGTCGGCACTACCAACGCCACCAAGGAACTTGGCGAGCCCGACCACGCCGGCAACGTCGGTGGCAAGTCCGTCTGGTGGTCCTTCAGCCCCAATGTGGACGGCGTCCTTTCCCTCAGCACAGCCAACTCCACCTTCGACACGCTCCTGGGACTGTATACTGGCCCGGACGTCGGTGACCTTACCACCATTGCCGACAATGATGATGCCTATAATGGCGCGCCGGGTGGTTTCAGCCTGATAAACCAGGCGGTGAAAGCGGGCCAGACCTATTACATTGCCGTGGACGGCTATGACGGCGCTTCCGGTAACGCCGTTCTGACATACTCTTTTGCCCCGGCAACGCTCTATCATTTGACGGTCAGCACCAATATTGTTGGTGGCACGGTGCAGGTGGCCACCATTAATTCTCAGGGCGGTCTCGCGGTGATGCCGGGAACGTCCGGCGATTTCGCCGCCAACTCCACCGTCTTTTTGACGGCATTTCCCAACCCGTATTACACGTTCAATGCCTGGTCTGGCGGTGGTCTGAGTTCATCGGCTAATCCGTTGTCGTTTGCCATTACCGGCAACATGACGAACATAACCGGCTCTTTCGTCCCGATGGCGTTCTCAGACGGCTTCGAGAGCGGGAATCTGCAATACCTCTTGTGGACAACAAATGTCGCTGGGAGTGCAGCACCTTGGTTTGTGCAAACCAATGTCGTCTCAGCCGGTCAGTACGCGGCCAGGTCAGGCATTATCACCGACAGTCAAAGCAGTTCTTTGATCCTCGCGGGCACCTTCGGGGCGGGCACCGGCTCTTTTGATTATCGCGTCAGTTCGGAAGAGTATTGGGATATCTTCAGCTTCTATGTGGATGGTGTTTTGAAGCAACAATGGTCGGGAGAGGCGGGTTGGGCCACCTTTGCATTTCCGTTGACAGCCGGGATACACACTTTGGAATGGAGCTATGTCAAGGATCCCAGCTTCAGTTCCGGACTTGATGCCGCCTTCATCGACAATGTCAACCTGCCGTCGTTCGCGGCCAACTGGGCCGACGTGGGCTTGGCCATGACTGCTTCGCCCAATCCCGTCGGGGTCGGGAGTAATCTTACTTATGTGGTGGCAGTGACCAATTATGGGCCGTCGGCCGCCAGCGGCGTGAGCGCAACAAACATCCTGCCGGCGGGGGTGACCTATGTCTCGGCGATCGGCTCGAAGGGCAATCCGCCGGTCGTTAACAGCGGCATCATCACTTGGAATGTTGGTTTGCTGGCCACCAATGACGGGGCGACGCTCACGATTGTCGCGCGGCCCAACTCGATCGGTTCCCTCACCAATTCCGCCGTTGTCGCTTCCTCGACCTCGGACCTCAACCTCGTTAACAATTCGGCTTCCATCGTTGTCGCCGTCGGGGCGGTGCAACCGCCGAAGTTTGGAACAGTTACCACCAGCAACGGCACGTTCCGGCTCACGATTACAAGCCCGGCCAATTCGACCATCATCCAGGCTTGTACCAATCTGATGCCTGCCAGTTGGCTGAATATCTACACTGGCACGCCGCCGTTCACGTTCACCGATCCGTACGCGTCGAACTACCCTAGTCGCTTCTACCGTGCCGTGTTGGGGCCGTAGCACAAAACTTCCGCTGCGAGAGCTGATGAATGTATGCGGTCTGACTGGCGGTGTGGGCATGGGCAAATCCACCGCCGCTCAATTCCTCCGCTCCCGCGGCGCGCAGGTGGTGGATACCGACGAACTCGCCCGGCAACTCGTTCAACCTGGCCAGCCCGCGCTCGCGGAAATTCAGACTGAATTCGGCAGGAAAATTATTGCCCCGGATGGCCGGCTTCGCCGGGAGGAGCTGGCGGAAATCATTTTTGCCGATGCCGCCGCGCGCAAAAAACTCGAAGCCATTCTCCACCCGCGCATCCGCGAACACTGGCTCGCCCAGGTTGAAATCTGGCGCCGGGAAGACCGTTCGCTCGCCATTGTCGTGATTCCGCTGCTTTTTGAGACCCGGGCCGAATCCCACTTCAACAAAATCATCTGCGTCGCCTGTTCCGTCGCGACGCAGCACCACAGGCTGCTGAGTCGGGGGTGGACACCGGAGCAAATCCGGCAGCGCCTGGCCGCGCAATGGCCGGTGGAACAAAAAATTTCCCGTGCCGATTTCGTGGTGTGGACCGATGGCGCGCTGGATATGCACGCGCAGCAACTCGAACGGATTGTCGCAAAACTTTGAAGTTTATAGGGCGCCGCTGCACTGTGGCGGCGGTTTGCCCCGAAAGCATTCGTGGGCTGCGATCGCCGCCATTTTGGAATTGCCGTCCAACCGTATCCGTCTGAGCGAGCACGCAGAGTTTGACGTCATGTCAGCCGAAAACCAGCCAATATTTTACTTGCTCAGACAACGACCCGCATGCACAAATGTCCGGTAGTTTATGAAAGCAAACCATCCTCTTCCGTTTTGCGCCCCATGGTTGCTGGCGGCAGCCGGGCTTTTTTCATTTGTCATGGTGACGCTGGCGCAGCCAGCACTGCCGAACATCAACACCGGCAATATTATCAACATCACCAAAGCTCCTTACTCCGCCGTGAACGATGGCGTAATAACGAACACCACCGCCATTCAGAATGCCATCAACGACGCGGCGGCGGGCGGCGTGACGAATGGGGCGAGCGGCGGTACGGTGGAAATACCCGGTCCGGGCACGTATTTGTGCGGCTCGCTCGCTTTGCAGAGCCATGTCAACCTGCAAATTGACAGCGGGGCAACGCTGCTGTTCCTGTCTGAAAGCAAATATCCCGATGCTACCGGCAGTCCCGCTTACCCCATTGCTGGCACCAATCTGACTGACGTTGAAATCAGCGGCTCGGGAACTATTGACGGCAATGGTGCCGGTTGGTGGGCGGCAAATCCCGCGCACCGGCCGTACATGATCTATTTTTCCAAATGCTTGCGGGTACTGATCCAGAACGTGATGTTGCAGAATCCAGCGAAGATGCACATCGTTTTCAAAAATGGTGGCGGAAACATCACCATTCAAGGCATCACCATCAACACGGTGTACCCTTCGCCCAATACCGATGGGATCGATCTGGTCGGGACCAACTGCCTGGTCCAGAATTGCATCATCAATGCCGGGGACGACAACATCGCCATCGGGACCAGCACCAGTTCCGCGTGGTGTAATAACATCCTGGTCACCAATTGCACTTTCGGCTCCGGCCACGGGATTTCCCTTGGCAGCAACACCCAGAGCGGGGTGTCAAACCTGACCGTGATCAACTGCACTTTCAACGGCACGGACAACGGCATCCGCATGAAGTCAGATAACTTAACCAGCGGCGGCGCCGGCGAGGGAGGGCTTGCCCAAAATCTATACTATTACAACATTGGGATGACCAACATCAAAAATGCGCCGATAATAATTTACAGCTATTACAATACATACGGAGATCCCACCACTGCCGGAATCACCCCGGCGGTGGCTGCCGCCACAAATGCCGCCGCCATCACCAGCTTTACTCCGGTCTGGCGGAACATCGTCATCAGCAATCTGACCGCGACGGCGGGCCAGCCCGGTATGATTTGGGCGCGGACCGAAATGCCCGCCACCAATATCATATTGAGCAAACTCAACATCACCGCCTCCGGCAGTTACCAAAATTTCGAAATATACAATGCGAAACAAGTCCAGATCCTGGATTCACAATTTCACTTGAGTGCAGGCGCCAATACCAACTTCTGGCTTTTTGATGCCGATGTTACCTTTTCCAATTCCACCGCTTCCACCAGCCCGGTTTCACTGTACGGCCTCACATCGGGTTCCTATGCCAATACCTTGACCCTTTACAACAGCCTGGCCACTTTGAGCGATACGAACACTCTTGGCGCCGGCCCGCTTACCATGGCTGACAGCCTTCTCATCATCAGCAACAATTTCACGTTGTACTCCACCACCGTGCTGAATTATACGCTGGATCTGAATACCAACCGCGTGGTGGTGGCGGGCAATCTGGCGCTGGGCGGGATCATCAACGTGACGAACGGTCCCGGGTTTGGGTTGGGCACGAACACGCTGTTGACTTATTCCGGCACTTTGAGCGGCAGCTCCACGCTCGGCTCGACGCCGGGCAGCCCTTACACCTGCACCCTTGATACCAGTGTCGCCGGGCAGGTGAATCTCGTGGTGGTAAATACCAATGATTTCCTGGGCACAACCGCGCTGTTGGAAGGGCCATCGGCGGGCAGTGACAGCGTGGTTCTGGCCGCAATCGGTGCCTGGACGGCTACGGCCAATGCCGCCTGGTTGCACGTGAGCGTGGCGAACCAGAGCGGCACGGGCAGCACAAACGTGATCTTTAGTTACGATGCCAATCCGGGCGCCACGCGCGGCGGCACGCTCACCATCGCCGGCCAGACGCTCACCGTTAC
>JBEKSU010000063.1:0-15570 GCA_049516755.1 Verrucomicrobiota bacterium
AATGCCGGCCTGGGCGCGGTGCATGGGTTTGCCGGACCGGTGGGCGGCAGTTTCTCCGCCCCGCACGGCGCGATTTGCGCGGCCTTGCTGCCGCACGTGATGGCGATGAATCTTCGGGCGCTACGCCAGCGCGATCCGAACGGAGCGGCGCTGTTCCGCTACGAAGAAGCAGCCTGGTGGCTCACCGGCGATACCAAGGCCAAAGCCGACGACGGCGTGAAATGGGTGCGCGCCCTCACCGCCGACTTGAAAGTTCCGCGCCTCGGCAGCTTTGGCATTCAACGGGAAAATTTTCCCGATCTGGTCGCCAGGGCCGCGAACGCCAGCAGCATGAAGGCCAATCCCATCGCGCTCACGCCGGAGGAGTTGACCGAAATTCTGGAACAGGCGCTGTGATCCGGCCAAAGGGGGTGTGATTGGGGAAGCGGAATTTCAGGTGCGGGCTTGTGCTTTGCCGGACGTGCTTTAATTTGACCGCGCAATACAAAATGGTGTGAACGCCGCCGACCCCAATCCGCCCGCCACGTCTTCTGAATCGCCAGGGCGAAGCATAGACCGGAGGCTGTGTCTGGTCGCCGCCATTCTGATCACGGCGGCCATAGTCTGGCTGCACGTCTTTTTTCTTTTTCACGCGGGGGGATTCTGGCGCGACGAGGTCAACCTCATCAACCTCGCGGCCGGTCATTCGCTGGCCGACATGAAAAAGGATTCGTTCCCGGTCCTGATGCCGCTGCTGGTCCGCTGCTGGTCGGCCATCGGTCCCGGTAAAAACGATTTAACCCTGCGCCTGCTGGGAACCCTAATCGGCCTTGGCATTCCCGCCGCATTTTGGTTGATCGCCTGGAAAGCGCGGCGGTCGCCGCCCTTGTTAAGCCTTTCGCTTTTCTGCCTGAACAGCACGCTGCTCGTCTTTGGCGATTCCCTCCGCGCCTACGGTCTGGGCAGCCTGCTCATTGTGCTGACGGCGGCCGGCGCGGCCGCATTTTTACGGCGGCCGTCGTGGTGGCGGACCGGCGGGCTGGCGTTGTTGGCGGTCTTGAGCGTGCAGACGCTTTTTCATAACGCGATCCTGGTCGGAGCAATTTGCATTGGAGCCTGGGCGGTGTGCTGGCGGCGAAAAAATCGGATGACAGCCGTGCAGATATTTCTGGCCGGCCTGGCTGCCGCCGTTTCACTTTTGCCTTACATGCCCGGCTGGGTGGCCGGGCGGGAATCATCGGCGGTGATCAGGACCGGATTGAAATCGTGGCGTTTCACCGCCGCTTTTCAGGATGCCCTTGGATTTCCGCGCGAAGCCTATTTTTATGTGTGGGCCATGCTGGCGCTGGTATTGGTTATTCTGGCTGCCGCGGCATTGTTCCGCGCCCGAAAAGTTTCCGCCGCGCCCGGCGCCGGCGTTGATGATTCAAGTTTGTTTGCCGGAGCCACCGTGCTGGTCGCGGTCGCGGGATTTGTTCTGTTCCTCTGGCTGGCGGCGTTTCCTTCGCAATCCTGGTACCTGCTTCCGCTCATGGCCCTGACGGCGGCGGGTTTTGAGATTGGACTGCCGCACTGGCGCGGGAAAATGCACGCGTTGTTATTCGGACTGGTTGCGGCCACGACGCTGATGGCCATTCCCCAGGCCAGCCGTGATTTGCATAATCGTTTTACAAACATTGACGCATGGGCGGGTGAATTAAACACCTTCAGTTCGCCGGATGATTACATTGTGGTCGTTCCGTGGTTTTGCGGCATTACTTTCGACCATTATTTCAGGGGCCCGGCCGCGTGGACAACATTGCCGCCGCTGACCGACCACGCCACGCACCGCTACGACCTCGTCCGGATTCAAATCCAGAACACCAACGCCATTCAACCCGTGCTCGAACGCATGGCCACAACCCTCCAGCACGGCCATCGCGTATGGGTGCTGGCCGGAGTGGGCTTGATGGATGTCCCCGAGCCCGGAACCTCCGCGCCGCCCAGCCTGCCGCCGGCGCCCCTGAAAAATTCCGGCTGGTCGGAAGCTCCTTACACCCGGGTCTGGGATTCCCAGGTAGCCCACCTGCTCGGCGACCATGCCCTCCGGTTCGCCCGTGTGGAAAATCCCACGGCCGGAATGCAAATCATCGAAAACACGGAATTGTTTCTGGCTGAAGGCTGGAAAAATCAAAAGCCGGACAAGCCCTGACCCGGTCGCGGTTCCTAATTTTTACCGTCGAACCCGGTGAATTTATAGATGAAGATTGAATAGCCGACCGTGTCAACCAGCACGGAATGTTCAAGGATTCGCCGCCAGGCATCCCGATACGCTTGTCGGAGGTAAACGCCCTGAAGTTTGGTGGCGCTGATGGCGATGAGTCCTCCCGGCTTCAGCACATCAAAATCCGCTTGCGGTTCAAACAGGTATCCGCCCGGCATGTTGTAGTGCGCAATCTGGTAATAGCGCGGGTCCGCCATGCCAAAATAGCAAAGGCAAATGGGGTCCTTGATGTCATGCGCCACGAGCCAGAGTTTCAGGTTCTTGAGGTCTTGTCCCCAGTCGAGGTTGGAATCCACCAGTTCCTTGAAGCCGTTGGCCGGCCCACCGGCGAGTTCGTTGAAATAGGCCAGAAAATGCGGGGCCACGGCCTGACATTTCAAACCGTTGGCCGGAAAGAAAACGATCCGGCTGCTCACCGCGATGGCGCCCACCATGGCCAGCACGGCAGCGATCCGGGCGGTCCGCCGCCAGCCATCCAGTTCCCGGACCAGTCCGCCGGCCAGAACATACAGGAACGGGTAGATGGGCAGCAGGTGGCGGACGCCCAGGTTAAGATGCGACGCCGCGGCCACCAGAAAATACAATCCGGCCGGTGCCAGCAGGAAGATCGGCGCCGAAGGCCTTTTGACGAATCGCAACAGGCTTAAAACCAGCGCGGTGGCGATGAGCAGGAGGGCGGGAAGCGGCGTTTTAAGCAGGAACGTGTAAAAAAAATAACTGTGAAACCCGGTGGTGGAATAACTGCCGAGCAGAAATGAGGGCAGAATATTTCCCCTCATTTCGGCGCGGGCAAAACCATAAATGAAGGCCTCCGGCAGCAGGCGGTGTTTTTGGGCGAACAAAATCAATTTTCCGTCCAGTCCAAGCGGAACTTCATCCATGATTTTGAGGATGTCGTCCTTGCCGGCCGCGCCTTGCGGTGAGGCGGCCAGCAGTTTTTTTGTGGCGGCCGAAATCCGCACGGCGGCTTCGATTGGGAAATATCCCGGCTCGCGATAAGGCCCCAGAGATTTAATGACATCGCCTGACTGACCCGATGCCGGGTTCCCCGGTCGCACGATTTGCGCCTCAATCTTCGCCGCCGTTTCCGGGTTTTCTGCGGCTGAATAACGGAAGGAATACGACGCCCAGATGGTAACATAGGTTGTCAGCAGGGCGGCGCCAAACAGCCCCGCAAAAAATGTCATTTTGGAGACCAGGGAGGCTGGTTTCATCCTCCCCGTTCCGATGGGCAATGGTTCCGGCATGAGCATCCTTCCCAGCGCCGTCAACCAGAAGATGGGCAGCAGCAATACGGCGGAAAATTTCGCGACAAAAGCCAGGCTGAAAAACAGGAGGAACAGGACCACGCTGGCAACCTCCAGCCGGCGGCAGACCCGCCATAAAAAATAGATCGTGCCGAACAGGAACAGGGCCTCTCCCGCGTCTGTCGTTACCAGCCCGCTGTGCGCGATGAAATTGGGGTCAAAACAAAACAAGGCCAGCGACAATACTCCGCCCGCAAAACCGAACCATACACGCGCCCATAAAAACACCAGCACCGCCAGCGCCAGCCCCAACACCAGCACCGGCATCCGGCTCCAAAAAAGTAATTGGTCCGCGTTGTGGTAAAAATCCTGCCGGCCCAACAGCGCCGTCGGCGGAACGGCCAGCGGGCCGTTGATGCCGGGATCCTTTTCCTGCAAACGCCGGAGCGCTTCCGGACGGATGCCGTAAAGGAAGAAATGGCCGAAGGTCCATTGATAATCCGCAACCGCCAGCTCCATGGTCCAGGCCCAACGCAAGCCCTCGTCGCTGTCGCTCATGGGCTCGGACGCGGCGGCATCCTTGTACAAATCAATGTTGGCCGGCCAGCCCTGGCGCCAGAACAGAGGCAGGGCGGCCAGCTTTTTTATGAGCGGCGGATGTTCCGGGTTCATCCGGTAATCGTGCCATCGCAGGTAGGTGTAGCCGGCCGGCAGATGCGCGGTTTCGTCGAATGTCGCCGACGAATTTCGCGCAAAGGAGATCACCGATGCGGCAAAAATCGCACAGAACAGCAGTGCTATGCCGCCTTCCAACATCCGCCGGGAAACCACTCCAGCCCGCATGGAATGATCCTGAGAAGGGACGTCAGACGTGCTCTGCACCGGCATGTTTTAAATTTTAGACCAATGGCAAAATCAACGTCAATCAATTGCACCATAAATTGAAATGCCCCGGGCAGGCGTCCGGGCAATGCGGTTCTTAACTTTTGCCGTCAAAGCCGGTGAATTTATAGATGAAGATTGAATAGCCGACCGTGCCCACCAGCACGGAATGTTCGAGGATTTGCCTCCAGGCATCCTGGTCCGTCGGGGAAAGGTAAACTCCCTGCAGGTTGGTGGCGCTGATGGCAATGAGCCCTCCCGGCTTCAGCACGTCAAAACCCACTCTCGGCTCGAACAGGAATCCGCCCGGCATGTTATAGTGCGCAATCTGGTAATAACGCGGGTCCGCCATGCCAAAATAACAAAGATAAATGGGGTCCTTGATGTCATGCGCCACGAGCCAGAGTTTCAGGTTCTTGAGGTCTTGTCCCCAGTCGAGGTTGGAGTCCACCAGTTCCTTGAAGCCGTTGGCCGGACCGCCGGCGAGTTCATTGAAATAGGCCAGATAATGCGGCGCCACGGTCTGACATTTCAAACCGTTGGCCGGGTATAAAACGATCCGGCTGCTCACCGCGATTATCCCCACCATGGCCAGCACGGCAGCAATCCGGGCGCTCCGCCGCCAGCCATCCAGTTCCCGGACCAGACCGCCGGCCAGAACATACAGGAACGGGTAGATGGGCAGCAGATGGCGGATGCCGATGTTGAGATGCGACATCGTGGCCGCCAGAAAATACAACCCGGCCGGCGCCAGCAGGAAGATCGGCACCAAAGGCCTTTTGCCGAATCGCAGCAGGCTCACAATCAGCGCGGTGGCGATGAGCAGGAGGGCCGGAAGCGGCGTTTTGAGCAGGAACACATAAAAAAAATAACTGCGAAACCCGGTGTTGGAATAATTGCCGAACAAGAATGAGGGCCGGAGATGGGATTTCATTTCGACGTAGGCAAAACCATAAAGGTAAGCCTCCGGCAGCAGGTGATGTTTTTGGGCGAACAGAATCAACTTGCCGTCCCAGCCCAGCGGAACTTCATCCATGATTTTAAAAATGTCGTCGTTGCTGAGCCGGCCCAGCGGAGAGGTGGCCAGCAGTTTTTTGATGGCGGCCGAGCTGCGCACGGCGGCCTCGATGGGGAAATATCCCAGTTGGCGATGGGGCACCCGGGATTCAATGGCACTGCCTGAAAGTTCCGATGCCGGGTTCGCAGCCCTCAAGATTTGCGCCTCGGCCTTTGCCGCCGCTTCCGGTTTTTTTGCCGCTGAATAACGGAAGGAATACGAAGCCCAGATTGCGGTGTAGGTTGTCAGCAGGGCGGCGCTAAACAGCCCCGCAAACAATGCCATTTTGGAGGTCGGGGAGGCCGGCTTCGCTCTTCCCGCCGCTCCGATGAGCAAAGGTTCCGGCGAAAATATCCGTCCCAACCCCAGCACCCCAAAAATGGGGAGCAGCAATATGGCGGAGAATTTCGTGACAAAGGCCAGGCTGAAAAACAGGAGAAACAGGACCACACTGGCGACTTCAAGCCGGCGGCAGATCCGCCACAAAAAATAAACCGCGCCGAACATGAACAGGGCCTCTCCCACGTCCGTCGTCACCTGTCCGCTGTGCGCGATGAAATTGGGGTCGAAACAAAACAGTGCCAGCGACAAAATTCCTCCCGCCAAGCCGAACCATTCCCGCGCCCATAAAAACACCAGCAAAACCAGCCCCAGCCCCAGCAGCAGGATTGGCATCCGGCCCCAAAAAATCATAACGTCGGCCGGGTTGTAAAATGCCTCCGGACCCGGCGGCATCGGGACCGGCGATGCGTTTGCCTCCGCATGCGGCAGTGCGCCGGGCCGGGTGCCATACAAAAAACAGTGTCCAAAAGCATAAAAGGCATCGGTGTCCTCAAAACTCATGGCCCAGGCGCGGCGGAGGGACGATCCGCTGTCGGTCTCCAGCCGGGTTGAGAAATCCCCCTTCTGAAGGTCAACCTTGGCCGGCCAGACCTGGCGCCACAACAGGGTCAGGCCGGCCAGTTCTTTCACCAGCGGCGGATGTTGCGGGTTCAACCGGTAATCATCCCAGTGCAGATACGAATAGCCGACCGGTAAATGCACAACCTCATCATAAGTTGGCGATGCGTTGCGGGAAAAGGAAATCACCGATGCGGCAAATACCGCGCCGAACAGCAGCACCACGCCGGCTTCCCATGCCCGCCGGGAACTGGCAATGACCTGCCGGGGCTGATCGTGGGGAGGGACCGGCTCGGTGATGTTCGGCTCCAGCACGGGTTCAATCTAACAAACGCGATTTCAACGTCAATCCGCCGTCCGGGATGTGGCGGGGCGCGAAAGCGCGGGCGGCAATTATTTCCCGTTTCCACCCCTTGCGTTTTCCCAAACCGGGCGTAGGTTGCAGTGGGCTGACATGGATGCGCAATGCGGTTATTGAGTACCGGTAAATTACGCGTGGCAATGCCAGCCCGCTTTGTTTCTTGGTTTCCAGCCCCAATTCGTGTTTACTTTCCCGCCGCCAGTTTTTATGGACGACACGAATTCACTCATCGAACAGCGCAAGGCCAAGCTGGCCGCACTGCGCGCGAAGGGCATTGACCCGTTCAAAAACAAGTTCACGCCCGGCGAAACCTGCCGGCAAGCCCGCGAACAGTACGCCGAAGGCCGCGAAGTCGCGCTCGCCGGCCGCATTACCGCGCATCGCGACATGGGCAAGTCCATGTTCCTCGACATCCGCGACCAGAGCGGCCGCATCCAGATTTACGCGCAGAAAAACGTCCTCGGCGACGAGTTGTGGGACATTTTCAAGCATTTGGATTTGGGAGATTTCGTTGGCATTCGTGGAACTTTGTTCACGACCAAGACTGGAGAGGTTTCTGTAAAATTGGGTGGTTCCGCCGCCAAAAGTAGCGCAGCCGTCCCGGCTGCAAACGAATCTTCGGAAGCGAAAGACGCAGGCGAGACGCCTGCGCTACCTTTTGTCATCCTCGCCAAGGCGTTGCGCCCGCCGCCGGCCAAATGGCACGGGCTGGAAGACACCGAAATTCGCTACCGCCAGCGTTATTTGGATTTGATGGCGAGCAAAGCCGCCGCGCCGGGAACTTCCACGACCGGATTTGAAAAAGGTTCTCCCGGTGACGTGCTGTTGCTGCGCAGCGAAATCATCCGCGAAATCAGGAATTTTCTGCACGCCCGCGGCTACGTGGAGGTGGAGACGCCGATGATGCAGGCGATTCCCGGCGGCGCGGCGGCGCAGCCGTTCGTCACCAAGCACAACGCGCTGGGCTGCAATTTTTATCTGCGCATCGCGCTGGAGCTTTATCTCAAGCGCTTGTTGGTCGGCGGTGTGGACAAGGTGTTTGAGATTGGCCGCAACTTCCGCAACGAAGGCCTTTCGCGCAAACACAATCCCGAATTCACCATGCTTGAGGCGTATGAAGCCTACGGCGATTACGAAAGCATGATGGAACTGGTGCAGGGCATGGTCTGTCACGTTGCGCAGGAAGTTCTGGGAACGCTCGTTATCGAACACCGCTCATTCGATGTTCAGCGTTCGATGTTGAATGTTGAATGTTCCGAAGCCGGGAAAACATCGAACATTCAACATTCAACGCCCAACACTCAACCTGTTGCGCCGGAAAGTGTGGTCACAAAAACGATCAACCTCACCCCGCCCTGGCGGCGCGCGAAATACAAGGACCTCGTGTGCGAAAAGGCCGGCGCGGACTGGTTTAACATCTCGGCCCAGGAACGCCGCCAGCGCGCCCATGACCTCGGCGCGGAAATCGGCAAGGAATACGAGGACTTTGAAGTCACCGGCGCGGTGTTCGAAAAATTGATTGAGCCGACGCTCATCCAGCCCACGTTCGTCACGCATCTGCCAAAGGAACTCGTGCCGCTGGCCAAACTGTCGCCCGACGACCCGAACACGGTGGAAGTTTTCGAGTGCTGTATCAACGGCCAGGAAATCGCGCCGGCCTACACTGAGCAGAACGACCCGATCGCTCAGCGCGAACGGCTGGAGCATCAGGCCGGCGGCGAACAGCAGAAGCTGGACGAGGATTTTCTGGTGGCGCTCGAGCACGGCATGCCGCCGGCAGGCGGCATGGGCATGGGCATTGACCGTTTGTGCATGATGCTGCTCGGCCAGGAAAGCATCCGCGATGTGATCCTCTTCCCGCAGTTGAAGCCGAAATAAGAAACCGCATGAAAATAGCCAAGTTGAACAAAGTTGAATTGCGCGGACACTGGACACATGAGGCCCGCGACTTTACGAAATGGCTGTCCGAACCGGAGAACTTGGAGTTGTTGAGCGACGAGATTGGGGTTGGCATAGAACTAGTTCAGGTGGAAGCCAACGTCGGAAGGTATAACGTTGATATTCTTGCAAAAGAAGAAAACACCTCCAAAAAAATCATCATTGAGAATCAGCTTGAAACAACTGATCACAGCCATCTCGGCCAACTTATTACTTACGCAGCCGGACTCGAAGCCGAATACATTATTTGGCTTGTGCGGGAAGCCCGCGAAGAACATCAAGAAGCTATCGATTGGCTGAATGAGCATACCGACGAAAAATTGAATTTTTTCCTGGTCGTGGTGGAACTATGGCAAATTGGCAATTCGGATCCTGCTGTTAAATTCTCAGTCGTATCACGACCGAATGACTGGAAAAAAACGGTCATGGGAAGCGGGGTGGATGGAGAACAGAGTGAAACGAAATCAATGCAGTTCGACTTTTGGCAAAAATTGCGTGGGTATGCATCCCGACAATATCCAGAACTGAAGCTGCGGAAACCAGCCGCGCAACATTGGTATGACATTTCAATTGGTCGATCAGATTGCCATGTTTGCTTAACGGTATTGTCACGCGAAGACAAGGTGGGTTGCGAGCTATACATTCAAAACTCTAAAGAATTGTTTGCCAAACTGCGCCAGCAGAAAAGTGTGATTGAGAAGGATCTTGGGCTAGAAGGGAAAATTGATTGGCAAGAATTGCCCGAAAGGAAAGCCAGCCGAATCCGCACCTTTGTTCCATTCGATTTCGACGACGACAAAACTTGGGACAAGGCCTTTCAATGGCTTGCGCAGACAGCGATCACGTTCAAAAAGACTTTCTCTAAAAATTGGAATCAAGTATCCGCGACGTGATCCGTCCCCCAATTGAAAGAAAAAAAATTAACGCAAAGGCGCAACGCGACAAAGCCACAACCAAATCTTTTTGGACTGCAGCGGGAAGCGAAGCGCCACGCCGCTTTGGGATCTCTGTACGCAGTCGAAAAGCGGTGTCGCCGCTGCGCTCTGCCACCGCAGTCCAAAATCTTCGCGTCCTGCGAAGGTTCTGACGAATAGCACTACGAAGTTACCAAGGAAGGCGCGGTGCAAATTTTCTTTGCGTCTCTGCCTTAAAAAGGGGAAATGCTCACTGTTGCCGGATTAAGCAAAGCCCACGTTGGCTTCTGGCAGCTTGACTATCCGGGGCGCGGCTTTAACTTTAGGGCATGGTAAATCAGGACCGCATCACGATTGACCCGCGCATCCGCAGCGGCAAGCCCTGCATCAAGGGCACGCGCATCGCGGTGGCGGATGTACTTGATTACCTCGGCGGTGGCATGACGGTGGCGGAAATTCTGGACGATTTTCCGGACCTGAAGGCTGAAGACATTCAAGCCTGTCTTAAATTTGCAGCGGAACGCGAACGCCGATTGACGGTGGCTGCATGAAGCTGCTGTTTGACGAAAATCTCTCGTACAAACTGTCCCGCTTGCTCACCGCTTCTTTTCCCGATAGCCAGCACATCCGCGAGCTCGGCTTGAAAGGCCAGACAGATGAGGCTATTTGGACTTACGCGGAAGCCAACGGTTTCACCATTGTTTCGAAGGACAAAGATTTTTACCAGCGCGCGTTGCTTTACGGCTCACCGCCGAAATTCGTCTGGCTTTGTCTCGGCAACTGCACCCGCAATGATCTGCTGGCTCTGATTCAACGGCATGAACGCGATATCCTCGCTTTTGAAACCTCACCGGAATCAGTTTTGATTTTGTCGTGATTTCCGCCGTTCCACTTCGTTGGTAAAAATTTTATGCTCACTGTTGCCGGATTAAGCAAAACCTTTGGCGGTCGTCAATTGTTTGACGACGTGTCGCTCACGCTCCTGTCCGGCGAGCGCGTCGGCCTCGTCGGGCCGAATGGCGCGGGCAAATCCACATTGCTCAAGATCATCCTCGGCCACGAGCAACCAGACGCGGGCGAGGTGACGTTCATCCGCGGCACGCGGTTCGGCTACCTGCCGCAGGAAAGCGAATCCGTGGGCAATGAGACCGTCCTCGACATTGCCGTGCCGCACGACCACGAACACGACGGCCAGTTCGTCGCGAAGGCGAAACAGATTCTTGCCAATCTTGGCTTCAAGCAGTCGGACTTCCTGCGGCCCGCGCGCGAGTTGTCCGGCGGCTGGGGGATGCGCGCGCACCTCGCGCGGTTGCTGGTGCAGGAACCGGACGTATTGATGCTCGACGAACCGACAAACCATCTCGACCTCGAAACGCTCCTGTGGTTTCAGGATTACCTGCGGAATTATCCCGGCGCCATCCTGCTCATCTCCCACGACCGCGAATTTCTGAACCGCCTCTGCACCCACGTCGCCGAGATCCGCTCGTCGCGTGTGCTGCGTTACACCGGCAATTACGACGAATACCTCGAACAACGCGCGGCAACGGAAGTAACGCTGGTCGCCACCGCGAAGTCACAACAACGCGAGATTGACCGGATGCAACTGTTCGTGGACCGGTTCCGCGCCAAGAACACCAAGGCGGCGCAGGCCCAGAGCAAGATGAAGCAGATCGAGCGGCTCAAGGAAGACATGGTGGAAACGCCCGACGGCCCGGGCCCGAAGGTGGGTTTCCGTTTCCCGCAACCGCAACGCAGCGGCCATCGTGCCATCACGCTCAAGCATGTAAAGTTTGGTTATGGTCTTTCCACACCTGGGAGCGCTGGCGTCTCGCCGGCGGAACGCCAGAGTCCCCAGGCTGAGCAGCAGCTCAGCCCTACCAAACTCATCTACGAAAATCTGAACTTCGAGGCCGAGCGCGGGCAGCGCATCGTGCTCGTGGGACCGAATGGCGCGGGTAAATCCACCTTGCTGAAACTCTTGGCCGGCGTGTTGCAGCCGCTGGCCGGCGAACACCGGCTCGGCCACAACGCCAAGTCCGGCTACTTCGCGCAGCATCGCGCAGCCATGCTCAATCTCAACCACACCGTATTGCAGGAGGCGCTCGACACGCCGCAACGCATCACGGAACAATTCGTCCGCACCGTGCTCGGCAGTTTTCTGTTCCGCGGCGACGACGTGTTCAAGCCGGTAAGTGTGCTGAGTGGTGGCGAAAAAAGCCGGCTCGCGCTCGTAAAACTGCTGCTCGATCCGCCGAACCTGCTGCTGATGGACGAGCCGACGACGCATCTGGACCTCGCCAGCGTGGATGCGCTGATTGAAGCGTTGAAGCCGTTCGAAGGCACGTTGATTTTCATCAGCCACGACGTGCATTTCATCCGCCTGCTGGCGAACCACGTCGTGCGCGTTGAAAACGGCCGGCTCCGGCATTTCACCGGCGGCTACCAGTATTACCTCGATAAAACTTCGCAATCCGCCCGCGTCGCGCTGACCAGTTCCGGTTCCGGAGGGGCGAGTTCCACGAGTCCCAATCATTCAGGGCGTCGTGGAACTCCGCCCTCCGAAGGAACGTCCGCAATGGATCGCAAGGGGCAGAAACGGATTGAGGCCGAACAACGCCAGGCGCGCTCGCGCCGGCGGCAGGAAATTCAGAAACGCATCACCGCGCTGGAAAAGGAAATTGCCGGACTGGAAGTGCGCGAGAAGGAATTGACGGCGGAACTGGAGAAGCCGGAGACCTACACGACCGGCGGACGGGCGACGCAGATCAACCGCGAGCTGATGGAAGTCCACGACCGGCTGGCTGAAGCGAACACGGAATGGGAAAAGGCGGGGACGGACCTGGCGGAATTCGAGGCGGCGGCGGAAATCGGAGGGCGGAGTTCCGCGACGCCCTGAATTTGTCCCGAAGAATTTCAGGGGCTCGCAGAACTCGCCCCTCCGGAAGTTCAGGCGCGGTTGACCCGTCCCCTTCTTTGCGCCTTTGCGCCCTTGCGCCTTTGCGTTAAAATCTTCGCGCATGTCAGCTGACCCGCCAAAATTCCGCATCGGTTCGGTGCAATATTTCAACGCCGTGCCGCTTACCCGTGGCATCGAGGGCGAGGTCGTCTTTGCCACGCCCGCCCGGCTCGCCGAAATGCTCCGGCGCGATGAACTCGACGCCGCGCTGGTCAGCATCACCGAGGTCTTGCTCAATGACCGCTATGACATCCTCGACGGCGTCGCCATCGCGTCACTGGGGGAGGTTTACAGCGTGCTGCTGGCGCACTGCGTGCCGCTGGAAAGCATCACGGAGGTTTTTTGCGACCCGGCTTCACTGGCCAGCGTGAACCTGTTGAGGGTCCTGCTGGCGGAACGCGGCTTGAAGCCGGAATTTAAACCGTTGCCCGACTACGACACCGCTTCGCAACGCGATGCCGTGCTGCTCATCGGCGACCGGGCGATTGATTTTCAACGCGCGCCGCATGAGCACGAAATTTTCGATCTCGGCACGGCGTGGTATGAACTGACGAATCTGCCGTTCGTTTTTGCCGTGTGGGCGTTGCGGCGCGGGATTGAAAACAAGGAGCTGTGCCGCGAATTGCGCGAGACAAAGGATTTCGGGATGGAAACGCTCGATTACCTCATCCAAACCCGCACGGAATACGATGAGGATTTCCGCCGGGATTACCTCGGCTGGCATGTCCACTTCCACCTGGCCGAAGACGAAAAGCGCGGCATCGCCAAATTCTGCGAGCTGCTCCGCAAACACGGCCTCGGCCCGGTGTACGAACCAAAGTTTGTTTCGTAAAATGGGAGGGTCACCGTGTCGGCGACCCAAATTTTGGGACGGCGGCACGCCGTCCCTCCCACTCTGCGCCTCTCCGGTTCAATTCTCCTTTTCCAACCTCGCCAGCGTCTCCGGATCGCGCACATCCACCCAGCGCCCCTGAATTTCCAAACCCGCCAGCTTTTGTCCGGCGGCCACCATCGCGCTGATGGCATCGGTCAGTTCATATTCGCCGCGCGGCGATTTCTGCAATTTGGCCGTAAAATCGAACAGCGCCGGCCGGAAGATGTAAATGCCCGCGTTGTACCAGGCCGGAACGCCGGGCTTCAGCCAGCCGTCGCGACGCAATTTCTCCAGTTGTTCGCGCGAGGGCTTTTCCACCAGCCGTTTCAGGCAGAACTGGTCGTCGAAAAAGTTCAGCCCGCCCTTGGCGGGGTCCTCGCCGCGGGTGACGGTGATGACACCGGCGAAATCGCCTTCGCCGAAGCGCTGCAGCATGTGCGGATACGTTTCGGGTGGAACCAGAATGTCGCCGTAAGTCAGCAGCAGCGGCGAGCTGCCGATAAAATCCTTCGCCAGTTCCGGCGCCTTGCCCGTGCCGTCCTGCACCACCTGCCGGCCGAATACGATACGCGCACCAAATTGTCTGCCGTCGCCGAAATGGCTTTCAACCACCTCGGCGCGCCAGCCGGTGACGATGAAGATGTCGCGGACACCTGCCGCAATGATGCCGGCGACGATGTGTTCGAGGATCGGTTTGCCCTGCACGCGGAGCATGGGCTTGGGCAACTCATTGGTGAGCTCCCGCATGCGCGTGCCCTTGCCGGCGGCCAGGATGACAGCTTTCATTTCTGCCACAGATGAACACAGATTGGCACAGATGAAAAAGAATATTTTGAATTGCTTCTCGCAAAGCCGTGATGTCACCAAGGCTTTTTATTTCGTTTTGCAGATGGATAAAGTGACATTTCAATCGCCAATCCAATCGAACCAGCTAAACGAACTAATTCCGCTGGAAGCAAGTCGCATTGAACAAGTGTATCTCGCCTCGCAAATCCAAAATCTATGACTGCATCAACACCGGAAAACGCCGTCAGCTTCTTCAACTCCTTTTGATTTCTTCAAAAACGCGTCCACGTCAAAACTTTTTCCATTGGCTCTCAATACTGTTGGCATAATGTGATCGGTTTTGATTTCTATTCCTCAAACAACGCCTACGTGAGTTGGTTTGCGTCCGCATGCAGCTTAAAACTTCGTCAGCTTTTCCAGTTCTTTCACCCGTCGGTCAATGTCACGCCGTTTGATTTTCGTCGTGCGCGTCAGGCCGAAGCCTTCGCAGCAGAATGAGGCCGTGACGCTGCCGTAAATCATCGCGCGCCGGATGTTGGAATCAATCGGGCCTTTTGCCGCGGCCAGATAACCCGTCATGCCCCCGACGAAGGAATCGCCTGCACCGGTCGGGTCCACCACCGCGGACAGCGGATACGCCGGGCAGATGAAATAGCCGCGCGGTCCGGACAAAATCGAGCCATGCGACCCCTTTTTGATGATGACGTATTTCGGTCCCAGCTTGTGGATTTTCTTCATCGCGGTGAAGACGTTGTCTTCCTTGGTCAACTGGTGTGCCTCGCTGTCGTTGAGCACAAAGCCGTCCAGGCGCGGCAGCAGCTTCAGCAAATCTGGAAGCGCGATGTTCAGCCATAAATCCATCGTGTCGGCCACGATAAATTTGGGGCGACGCATCTGGTCGAGCACATGATGCTGGAGCGCAGGGGCAATGTTCGCCAGCAACACAAAGGGTGTGTCCTGATGCGCCTTGGGCAGCACGGGAGTGAAGGTCTCGAACACGCCCAGCTCGGTCAGCAGCGTGCGGCGGTTGTTCATGTTCGCCTCGTATTCACCCGACCAGTGAAACGTCTTACCGGGCAGAATCTGCAGGCCTTCGAGGTTGATTTTATGCCGCCGGTAAAGGTCGAGATATTTCGGGGGAAAATCCTCGCCGACGACGCCAATCAGCTTGACCGGGCTGAAAAAGCTCGCGGCCACGGCGGCGTGGCTGGCCGAGCCGCCCAGCAGCCGGGGATTTTCCGCGTTCGGAGTTTTGATGGAATCCAGCGCCGTTGAACCGACAATTAAAACGCTCATTTATTTTGGGAGATGGAAGATGGGAGTTCGGAGTTGGGGAAAATGGGAATTCAGTAACTGCCCTTGCCCTTTTGAATCAGTTCGATCTCGTAGCCTTCCGGCGCGTCGATGAATGCG
>JBEKSU010000064.1:0-15500 GCA_049516755.1 Verrucomicrobiota bacterium
GAAATTCAACCCAGGAGGGCTTAGGTTGTGGGCATGTTTCTGGCCATGACGAACAAAGCGAAACGGTTGCTTTACGTTGGCTTCATCCAACAGGTGCGTACCGCCGACCTCCAGCGCGGACTGGAACAGATGCCGGCGCTCCTGGATGATTTGCCGCCCGGCTTCAACTTTCTGGTGGACCTGGGCCGGCTGGAATCCATGGAACCCGCTTGCATGACGCAAATCGGCAAGGTGATGGATTTGTGCGACCAGCACGGTGTGGGTCTGGTGGTCCGCGTCATTCCCGATCCGAAGAAAGACATCGGGTTTAACATGCTTTCCATATTCCATTACCCGCACCGGCCGCGGACGTTCACCTGTAAGACCATGAGCGAGGCCGCCAGGCTCCTTGCATTTTAGCAAGCCGCCGCTTGGATGGGAGAAATGAAACTTAAAGGCACCACTTCGTTACTGCCAAAATTTCACGGTGCCAGCAGCTTGAGCGGACATTTCCGCCGCAAAATGGGCGTGCCAAGGTTGCTGTCCGGCTGATAATTTTGGCAAGCCTCATGAGCAGTCCAGACACGAAATCCAACTCCACGCCGGCGAATGCATCCATTCCGGTTCCAGCGCGTTCGCGTTTCCCGGCTTGGTTGTTGGCGATGTTGCTGGCACTGGTGACGATGGCACTTTACTGGCCGGCGTTGCACTGTGACTTCGTCAACCTGGACGATGATGTTAATGTCACTGACAATCTTCATGTTCAGAGTGGGTTGAATTGGGAAGGGATAAAGTGGGCGCTTGGCAACACAAAACAAGCCGCCTATTGGGCGCCGATGATGTGGCTGTCGCACGAGCTGACCTGCCAGCTCTTTGGGTTGAATCCCCGGGGCCATCACCTGATCAATGTGCTGCTGCACGGGGCCAACACCGTACTGGTCTTTGTGTTGCTGCGACGATTGACGGGCGCGATGGGGCGGAGCTTTTTCGTGGCAGCTCTATTCGGGCTGCATCCACTGCATGTGGAATCAGTGGCGTGGGTGACGGAACGGAAGGACGTGTTGAGTGCGTTATTCGGGTTGTTGTCGTTGCTGTTTTACGTCGGCTATGCGCAAAACAGAGCGACCCTCAACCCTCAACGCTCAACCCTCGACTACATCTTGGCTTTGCTTTTTTTTGCCCTCGGCCTGATGAGCAAGGCGATGCTGGTGACATGGCCGTTCGTGATGTTGCTGCTGGATTATTGGCCGTTGGAAAGAGTTTCAAGCCTCAAGTTTTCAGTTTCAAGTTCCGGCTTGATGCCATCCCCAACCCTCAACTCCGATCAATCGCGAGCAGGCCCTCAACTTTCGACCTTGCTTCTTGAGAAGCTGCCGTTTTTGGTCCTCGCCGTGGCAGCAAGTGTTGTGACCTACGTGGTGCAGGGACACGGCGGCACTGTGATGCCGATTGAAAATCTGCCCCTCGGCGCACGCATCGCAAATGCGCTGGTTTCATATTGTCGTTATCTGGGAAAGATTTTCTGGCCGACGAATCTGGCCGTTTTTTATCCCCACCCCGGGCATTGGCCGATGGAAGATGTATTGCTCGCGGGTGGATTGCTGCTGGGCATCACGGTGCTGTTTACGGTGGCACGCCGGCGTTTTCCATTTTTGCTGATGGGCTGGTTGTGGTTTGGGGGAACGCTGGTGCCCGTCATTCAACTGGTGCAATCAGGCGAACAGGCGATGGCCGACCGTTTCACTTATATTCCATCGCTGGGGGTGCTGATTTTGACCGTCTGGGGTGTGCATGAACTGACCTGCCGCTGGCGGTATCACAAGGTGATCTGGTCGTTGGCAGGTTGTGCGGGGATCGTCCTGTGCATGGGTGTGACGCGACGGCAGCTTGGGTATTGGCAGGATAGTGAAGCCCTTTTCCGGCATGAGCTTGCCGTTACGGAGGACAATTGCCTCGCCCACGTAGATCTCGGCACCGCGCTCGACAAGAAAGGCCGGATTGACGAAGCCATCAGCCAATTCCGGCAGGCTGTCCGTCTGAACCCCAACGATGACATTGCCAACAACAACCTCGGCAACGATCTTCTCAGCCAGGGCCAGACCGACGAGGCCATCAGCAGATTCGAGCAAGCCGTGCGTTTGAACCCCAGGTTTGCCGGTTTTCATTACAACCTCGGGCTCACTCTCAGCCTGAAAGGCCGAATTGATAAGGCCATTGCTCAATTCCAGGAGACCATCCGGTTGAAACCTGATTATGCCGAAGCCCACTACTATCTCGGCAACGCTTTTCTCGAAAAGGGCCAGACCGCCGAAGCCATCAGTCAGTTTCAGGAAACCCTCCGACTGAACCCGGATGATGCCGAAGCCCACAATAATCTTGGCAATGCCCTGGGCGTGAACGGCCAAACCGACGAGGCAATTCTCCAGTTTCAGGAAGCTCTCCGCCTGAAGCCCGATCTCGCCGCGGCCCGCAGCAATCTCACTAACGCACTGCAAATAAAAAGCGCCGCGCCAAGCCGATGATTCATCCGGTTTCTCATCCGTTCGAGGCCGCCTCCCTGCTGCAAAAAATTTAAAAGCAGCGCAAACTTGGAAGCGTCAGCCCTGCCTTTGACTCTGGCAGCGCTCCGGCGGGTTCAGATCAGTCCCCGCCGGCGCGCAATGTCGGCGGCTTCGGTGCGGTTTTGGGCCTGCAATTTGCCGAGGATATTCGACACGTGGTTTTTGACGGTACCTTCGGCCAAATGGAGCTTGTCGGCGATTTCCTTGTTGGGAATTCCCTGGGCCAGCATCACCAGCACCTCGCGTTCGCGTTCGGACAGCGGCTCGATCAGGTCGCCGGAGGAATGCAACGCGGCGCGCAGAGTGCGCGAGGCAATCTCCGGCTGGATGAACACTTCGCCGTCATGCACGCGCCGGATGGTTTCGATGAGTTTCGGCGACGGCAAATCCTTGAGCAAATACCCCACCGCCCCCGCGCGCACTCCCTGAAAAACGTAGTCGTCACGATCGAATGTGGTCAGGATGATGACCCGGGCTTCGGGCCAGGCCCGGCAGATGGCCGCGGTGGCTTCCACGCCGTTCATCAGCGGCATCTGGACGTCCATGAGGATGATGTCCGGACGCAATTGCAGAGCGAGTTTCACGGCGGCCTTGCCGTCCTCCGCTTCGCCGGCCACCTCGAAACCGCTCTCCAGTTCGAGAATGGTTTTCAATCCCTGACGCATGAGCGTCTGGTCTTCGGCCAGCAAAATCCGGATGGGTTTCATCAGGCAATCACAGGAATTCGCGCTTCGATGACAGTGCCACCGTTTCCCGCCGCTGCGACGGTGAAGGCGCCTCCCAGTCCTTCCACGCGCTCGCGCAATCCGCGCAAACCGTAGTGGCCCGGTTTATCTTCCGCGCGAGGCGGCAGGCCGGCGCCGTCATCGCCTACGCGCAGGACGACTTCTTTGGGTTGCACGGTCAGGTTCACTTGAACGCGACGAGCATGGGCGTGTTTCTCGACGTTCGTCAATCCTTCCTGCGCCACGCGCCATAAAACTTCCGCCACGGTCGGCGGCAAAATGTCAGCGCCCTCCGCAACCTGACAATCAAAGACTGCGCCAAAACGATTGCCGGCTTCCGCGCACAAAGTTCGCAACGATTTGGTAAGCGGCCGGTCGCCGAGACCCGAGGTACGCAGGTTGGCCAACGAGCGACGCAGGTCTTCCATGCTGGCGCGGGTGAGCTTCTGTAATTCCGCCAGCAGCGCCGCCGCCCGCGCCGGGTCGGTGGCCTGCAATCGCTGGACCGCTTCCAGTTGCACAGTCAGGGTGACCAGCGCGTGGCCGAGCGTGTCGTGCAAATCGCGCGCCAGGCGCTCGCGCTCGCGGAGCGCGGCAAGTTCGACTTCCCGTTCGCGAGCCAGTTCGAGTTCGCGTTTGGCCGCCTGCAATTCGAGAATCAGCCGCCCGCGCTGGGCGCTGGTGACAATCGTCCGGCCAATGAAGAACGCGAGCATCAGCCAACTCAGCGCGGCGAACGACATCGAAACCCAGTGCCTTGGACTCCACGCGGCGGGATCATCCCAGCCAATCATGTTCAGAAGAAAGGCGGTAATGACCACCAGCATTACGGGTATTGAGAAACCAAATGGACGCACTGTGATATGGCAGACGTAAGGAAACAGAAACCACTGGAAAGAACGGTCAATGCGGGACTCCGCCAGCACTATGGCAATGCTCGTCGCGACGTACATCCACCACCAGCGGCGGGATGGCTTGGGATCCACGACGCCTCCGGCCAGGTCTCGAGACCAAGGCCAGGCCGGCCAGTGGATGAGCGTGGGCAGGGCGAAAAAAAACAGGTAGAGCAAAACCTGGACTGCCACCAGGCCGACAAGAACGGCATCGGCCCGTCCATGCATTGCCGTGTCATCCTTCCCGTGTGAGTACAATGTCAGTCCCAGCGCCGTGAGGATTATCAGGTGAACGGGCCAATAGAAGCCGCGCGGGAGGGCGGCTCTGAATTCAGCGGTTGATGGGACAAATTTTGAGTTCATGTCATTTTCAGTGATGACGGCGTCAGTATGATTAAACCGGGCTTGGGCACCAATGGTTTTCATTCACCGGCCAGCCGTTTCCGGAGCGTCTTATCGCCGGGAAACAGTTGGGCGCCGGCCTGCCAGGTGGCCAGGGCATAATCGTTTTGACCGAGCTTCTGGTATTGGTCGCCCAGCAACACGTAGGACATCGCGAATTGGGCCTGCGGCGGCTGCGATTCCTGTTGATTGATTAATTGCGTGAACTGGTTGATGACTGCCTGACCCTGGTTCAATTCCGCCGGGTAGTGTGACATGACGGCAGCTTTGGTGAAAGCCGCCTCCCAGTTTGAGGGATCAAGGCTCAATGCCGTGTCAAAGCTTTTCATGCCCTGCATGATCAACATGCTCCCGCCAGCGACATCATCTTGCATCATGGTTTTGCCCTTTTCGAGGTAAGCCAGGCCCAGCGCGGTGGAACATGCGGCGTTGCCCGGGTCGCTGGCCACCTGCTGCTGGAGTTCGCTAATCGCCTGGTCCAGTTTGCCCGACTCGCTCAGTTGTTTCAAAATGTCCCGCCGCTGTTCGTGGGTTAATTGTTTGGAGAGCAGGCTGTCGATGGCTTGTTTGATGGCGGGATCAATCGTTCTGGCGCTGGTTTCGGTCGCGGACGCAATAACCGCCGGCTTGGAATCGCCAGTGTCCGCCGCAACCGGTTGGGCCGGCGCGGGTGTTGCCACCGCCGGTTGCCCGGGCGGGTTGTTTTCCGTCGCCGGACTGGGAGCCGATTCAGCCCGGGCTTGGACCGGAGAAACCACCGGGTTCTTCTGCCGGCTGGCAGACAGTGCGATTCCACCGCCGATCACGGCGACGCCAAGAATTGCGTAGATTAATTGTTTCATAATTTTTCTTTCATTCATTGCCGCCGAAGCGGCGCATTGGTTTTTTATTTCGAGTTGGGATATCAACCACACGGTTGCCCCAATTCATGCCGCCATTCTGCTCCTTTATGCCGGCCCACGAATAGACCCTGAAGTCACGATTTGAATAGGTCGAAGGTCATGGTCGGCAAAGGGCCATCTGGCAGGCTGGGGAATCGCGGAAAAGGATAAAATGCAGAAAAGCGGATGATTTCCCGTCCGCCTTCATTATTTATTGGAGGGCAGCTTCGTCGCTGCCCAAATTTTTGGGCACTGACAAAGCAGTGCCCTCAAGGTTTCAATACCGGTAGAGTTCCGGCTAATTTCGCTTTTCGATCTTCACTTCCACTGACAGGGTTCGATCGGTTGTTCCCTTGTAGGTGCCGCTCACGGGTGCCACGTCGGCGTAATCGCGGCCTACACCGATTTTCACGTAGGTTTCATCCGGCTGGCAATTGTGCGTGGGATCCAGCGCCTGCCAGCCGGCGCCAGGCACAAAGACTTCCATCCACGCATGGGTGGCACTGGCGGCCTGGGTCGCGAGATAACCGCTGACGTAGAGCGCGGGAATCTTCAGGGAACGGCAGAGGCCGATCATCACGTGCGCAAAATCCTGGCAAACGCCGCTGCGCTGCGCCAGCACGTTGCGCATGTGGGTGTGGACGGTGGTGGATTTTGGTTGATACGTCAGCGTGCCATGCACGTGCTGCATCAGCCGCAAGGCGGTCTGCCAGACGTCGTCCTCGCCGTGCGTTGCGTCCACGGCCAGCCGCCACGCTTCCGGCGTGAGTTCCACGTAACGGCTGCCTTGAACGTAGTCATAACAGCGTCCGTGCTGGAGTGATTCCGGCAGACGCGACAGGTTTGCGGGCCGGGCGTCGAGCGGCAGCAACTGGTTCGCCCGCGTCGTGACTTCGAGCCGGCTTTCGATGGACAACGCCGAGTGCGACTCTGGAATTTCAAAATGATGGACGCAGTTCGAGTAAAAGTCGTGGTAATGCCGCAGCCGCGCCGTGGGCAGCACTTTGAGCAGGAAGGACTCCACGGTCTGTTGTTCGTTGGAGAGGGGCTGCAGGCGGACTTCATTGAAGCTCTCCCGCACAGGCGCGGCGTACGCGTAGTGCGTGTGATGGAGAATTTCAAATTTCATGGCGGCGGTGGTTAACAAAACACGCAGGTCCAGGCGAGCCGAAAAACTCACCTGCTCCGCCCAGGTCCGGGCGTGGTCTGCTGTTGCTGCTCTTCCTGCTGCACCCGCGCCTCACCGTCGCCTCCGGGCGGAAAGGCGTGGAAAATATAGGCATTGAACAGCGCTCCGCCGATGGCGTTGAGCTTGAGCTGGGTCTGGTCGAGATAATCATGCAGGCCATTTTCAAAAATCTCCGCGATGGTGCTGAATTGAAGTTCGGCCGCGAGCCGGCCGGCCAGCTTTTCACCGTCATTTGAGAAACGTCCCTGCGACACGCCGGAAATGTGGCGGAGGGCGTCGTTGAGTCCGTCCACGCAAAACCGGACGGAGCGCGGAAAATCCTCGTTCAGCAGAAGAAATTCCGCCACGTGCCGCGGATGCACCTCGCCGCCATAGATGGATTTGTAGGCGTCCCACGCGCTGCACGAACGCACAATGGCCGTCCAGCCCAGCGCTTCGGTCTGGCTGACGGATTGCGGCAGGCAGCGCGCCGGCAGGCTGTGATGGCGGATGTCAAGAATGCGCGAGGTCTTGTCCGCGCGTTCGATGAACTTGCCCGCCTGGCTGAACCACCAGCCTTCGTTGTGAATGTGCGTGGCGTAACTCAGTCCAATGAGCAGCAGCGAGCTGGCCTTGATCTCGTTGAAAAAATCCGTCGGGCTGTTGTGCCACATCTGCCGCGCCTGCGGCGACTGCACGAAAAGATAAAGCCGGTTCAGTTCCACCCAGGTTTCGACGGCGATCTGGTCGCGCACCATCCGCGCATTTTCGCGCGCCTGGCAGACGGACGCGACGAGCGAGTTCGGGTTGTCCAGTGCGAACACCATGAACTCCGCCACGGCGTCCGCGCTGGCGTTTTGGTATCGGGCCACGAAGGCGTCGTGATCGCCGGTGGTCTGGATGATCGGCAGCCAGTGCTCGCGCATCTGCGTGTCGTTCAGGCTGCGGTAATCCAGCAGAAGCTGCAGGTTCACATCGAGGATGCGCGCGATGTTCTCCGCGCGTTCGATGTAGCGCGACATCCAGTAAAGCGAGTTGGCGACGCGGCTTAACATGAAACTCAAGAAGGAAACATCGAACATTCAACATTCAACGCCCAACATTCATTGGGCCGAACGCCCGGCAATTTTTTTATTGGTCGTTGGATGTTGAATGTTGAATGTTGAGCGTTCATTCATTCATCCCCATAAAGCACCCACGTGTCCTTGCTGCCGCCGCCTTGCGATGAATTCACGACCAGCGAGCCTTTGCGCAGCGCCACGCGCGTCAGTCCGCCGGGCACGATCACGGGTTTCTCGCCGTAAAGTATGAACGGCCGCAGATCAATGTGCCGCCCCTCAAGCCCGTTTTCGACAAACGTCGGATGACACGACAGCGAAATCATCGGTTGCGCGATGTAATTGCGCGGGTCGGCCTCGATGCGCTTGCGGAATTCCCCGATCTCGGCACTGGTTGCCTTTGGCCCCATCAACATGCCGTAACCGCCGGATTCGTTGGCGGCTTTCACCACAAGTTTTTCAAGATTGGCGAGGATGTATTTCCGGTCTGCCTCCTCACTGGCCAGATACGTGGGCACGTTCGGGATGATCGGCTTCTGATCCAGGTAATACTCGATCATCTTCGGCACGAAATAATACATCACCTTGTCGTCGGCGATGCCGGTGCCGATGGAATTGGCCAGCGACACGTTTCCGGCGCGGTAGGCGCTGACCAACCCCGGCACGCCGAGCATCGAGTCGCGGCGGAACACCGTCGGATCCAGGAAATCGTCATCCAGCCGCCGATAAATCACGTGGACCGGTTGCAGCCCCTTGGTGGTGCGCATGAACACGTGTTCGTCCTGCACGAACAGGTCGCGGCCCTCGACGATTTCGATGCCCATCTGCCGCGCGAGATAGGTGTGCTCGAAGTAGGCGCTGTTGCTGGCGCCCGGCGTCAACAGCACCACGCGCGGATACGCGACACCCGTCGGCGCGATGTATTGCAGCATTCTCAGCAGTTCCTGCGGGTAATGATCCACCGGTTGCACGCCGATGCTCTCGAACATCCCATGGAACGCCCGCTTCATCGCCCGGCGGTTTTCCAGCACATAACTCACGCCGCTCGGGCAACGCCCGTTGTCCTCCAGCACCATGTATTCGCCTTTCTCATTGCGAATCAAATCCGTGCCGCAGACATGGATGTAAATGTCCTTGGGCACTTCAAAATTCACGAACTCGCGCCGGAAATGTTTCCCGGACAAAATGTAGTGCGCCGGAATCACGCCGTCCTTGATGATTTGCTGCTGATGGTAAATGTCGTGCAGGAACAGGTTGAGCGCCGTGATGCGCTGGACCAAGCCACGTTCGAGCAGCTCCCATTCCTTCGCGGGAATGATGCGCGGCACGAGGTCGAACGGGAAAATGCGCTCCGTGCCGCGGGAATCGCCGTACACATTGAACGTCACGCCTTGCCGCAAGAACGCGAGGTCAACGGCGTGGCGTTTGGCGGCAAATTCCTCGGCGGCCAGTCGCGAGAGAGCGCTCCGCAATTTCTCGTAGTGGGGCAGCACGCCGCCTTCACGCCCGAACATCTCGTCGAAAAAACCATTCGCGTTATAATCCGCGAGCAGCGAACCCGTCAGTTCAGATTTTGCCAGCGCGGTCATTTTGCGTCAGTGTCAGTTAATAAATTATTCCTCCGCGCCTCCGGAAACGCCCGGTTTTGCGCGAATTTTTCGTCAATTCACCTTTCCGACATCCCTTTAGCAACTGCCTTGCCATAAAGCAAAAAGGCGAACGGTTGCCCGCGCCTCCGTTTGAATTCTTTGGTAGGGCTCGGAGAGCCAGCCATGCAATTTTCTCTCGCCTAAAGCACGACCTTGGGCAACATTGCCACAGCATGACTAAACTGAAGACCATCGGTTAAACAGGTCAGCGCTCTTAATGAGACCACCGGCGGTTATTGGAAACAAAATCTTGCCGCAGACCACCAGCAAGTATTGGAAACAGGCATTCGCGAATTGGCACGACACAACCCTCGCGAAACCAAGCGTCTGCTCAACAGCGCCCTCCTACGAGGGCGTGCCGCCGCGGACAGCCCAGACCTTTGTGAGAAGCACAAGGAATCACTCCTCTTTGCTCAAGGCGTGCAATTGTTCCTCATCCAGCGAATCATTCAAAACTGGATTAGCAATGGTCGGAATCTGCTTCGAGAAGACGACGCCCTTGAGTGGTTTGAGGATTGGTCCGAAATAGCCCAGAAGTTCTCTGAATTTAAGCCACCCACTCGCGAGGCCGGTGACGATGCCGCCAAACTGCCAAAGGAAAAGAGTCAACCAACATCAGACGCAGAGGAAGCATACAACAAACTTAAAAGCATACGACTAACCGGGGACGATCTCAAAGCCGAAGACCCGCAGGGCCGAGCGAGCGGGCGCGAGCGAGTCAACGTCAGGTTGAGGGCGGGCAAAAAAATTATGAACGTTTGCCGAATCGCATCCCAAAATATTTTCAAGCTCCGTTAGGAGCGGCATATTCCGTCCACCAGACGATGTCGCTCCTACGGAGCTTGGGAATTCTACAAAACGAAAAACTACAGATATGCCGCGCCTACGGCGCTTTGCGGCCGTTGCATCGAAGCATGAAACAGTTCAAGGCATAAACGTGGCACAGACCTCTGGTCTGTGTTTTTAAACCCACACAGGCCGGAGGCCTGTGCCACATTAAAAGCCGCCACCTTTGTTGTTGATGAAGCTGATGCGGTTGGTGTAGGTGAAGGAATTGGCGGTGGAAGTGTTCAGAAACCGGCAATTGGCCACGGTCACGTCCGTAATTTGGTTCGCGGAACTCAATCCCGTGAGACTCATTGCCTGCTTCACATTGGCGAAGGCGCAATCGCGAACGTCGATGTTGTGGATGACCGGCGTGTAGGCACCCGTGTTGGCCGGGGAAGAGGAAGTGTACTGCATCGTCATGTGAATCCCGGTATCGCTGACGGTTTTGATCATGCAGTTGCGGAAGTAAACGTTGGCAATATAGCCGCCCCGCGCCGTGTTGTTCTTGAACCGGAAGGCGTACTCCAGGCTGGAGCTGTTGAAGATGCAGTTTTCCGTGAAAACATTGGTGATGCCGCCGGATTCCTCGCTGCCCTGGGTGACGCCGCCGTGGCCGTTGGCAAACACGCAGTTTTGAATCACGAGGTTCCGGCAGGGAACGTTGACGCGCACACCATCCTGGTCCCGCCCGGATTTGATGGCGATGCAATCGTCGCCGTCGCTGAAGGAACAATTTTTGATGAGCACATCGGTGCAGGAGTCCGGGTCACAGGAGTCCGTGTTCGGGCTGGAACTGCTGTTGTTGACCGTCACGCCATGAATGGTGACGTTGGTGCAATACAGCGGCGTGATGGTCCACATCGGCGAGTTCTGAAAGGTGATGCCGTCAATCAGGACGTTTTGGCAATGGACGGGCTGGACGAACGTCGGCCGCAGATAATGTCCCGGTCCAAAAATGCGCTTCGCCACGGGCATATTGGTGCTGCCCATGTTCCACAACGTCTGCTCGTCGGCAGTAAGCAGGGATGTCCAATTGTACCACGGGCCGAGCTGGCCCTGGCCGTCAATTGTCCCCGGCCCGGTGATGGCGATGTTCGTCTGGCCGTACGCGTAGATGAACGGCGAGAAATTCATCAATTCAATACCCTGATAACGCGTGAAAACCACCGGCACAAACGAGTTGGTATTGGTGCTGAACGAGATGGTCCCGCCCTGGGCGACGTATAAATTAACATTGCTGAGCAGATGAATTGCGCCGGTCAGAAACGTTCCCGCCGGCACGACCACGCGTCCGCCGCCGGCCGCGTTGCAGGCCTCAATCGCATTGGAAAATGCCAATGTGCAATCGGTGGTGCCATTGCCCGCCGCGCCGTAGTTGGTGATGACAAAATCCTGCGCCGGAAACGTCGGCGGAACGATGCGCGCGAGAATGTTGGTCACCCGCGCCCAATCGTTGGGGCTGGTCTGGGCGGCCAGCCGTGCCGGGATCAGCAAACTGAAACCGACGGTCAGTGCGGTGACGACTTTATTTGAGTACCGGAAAAAAATCATGATGCCCTCAGTTTAACGATGAAATCCGCTTCGGAAACGACAAATTCCTTGGAAGAGATTGAAAAAATGCATTTGTCTATTATACTATCACGGTATGCACCTTAGTCAAAAGTCGTAACCCAAGCCGTAACCCATTGTCGGTTAATCATCAGAAAATGAACCATCCCCAAAACAGCTCCCGGAATTGTGCCTTTGTGCCGCTTATTGTGCTTTTGACGTTCATTTTAATTTTTGGACAACGAACATCGGGCAACACGGTGACTGCCTGGGGCTATGATTCCGCCGGCCAGATTGAAACCCCTTCCGGTTTGACAAATGTGGCGGCCGTGGCAGCAGGCGCCTATCATAACCTCGTGCTCACCAGCAACGGCACGGTCGTCGCCTGGGGCGACAACACTTTCGGTCAGACCAATGTCCCGGCCAATCTGACGAACGCGACGGCCATTGCCGCGGGCTGGTATCACGATCTGGCCCTGAAAAGCAACGGCACCGTCGTCGCCTGGGGCGACAATTCCTTCGGCCAGACTAACGTCCCGTCATCATTGACCAACGTCAGCGCCATCGCCGCCGGGTGGCTCCACAGTCTCGCGCTCCGCAGCAATGGCGTCGTCGTGGCGTGGGGCGACAACGGCTGGGGCCAGACCAATGTACCAGCCGGACTGGCGAACGTCGTGGGGATTGCAGCCGGCGAATTGCACAGTCTGGCGCTCCGGAGTGACGGCACGGTGGTCGCCTGGGGCGATAACACCTATGGTCAGACGAATGTGCCGGCGGGGTTGACGGGCGTGGCCGCCATTGCTTGCGGCTGGTTTCACAGTCTGGCCGTCAGAAGCAACGGCACCGTGGTCGTATGGGGTGACAACACCTACGGCCAGACGAACGCGCCGGCGGGTTTGTCGAATGCAAAAACCATTGCCGGCGGCAGCGCGCACAGTTTGTTGTTGGAGAGCAATACTGCCCTGGCCGCTTGGGGAAATAATTTCTTCGGCCAGACGAACCTGCCGCCGGGCCTGATTCAAGTATTGGCAATTGCCGCCGGCGGTTATCACAGTCTGGCGGTCTCGACGCCGGCCATTTCTCCGCTCATTTTCAACCTGGTCCCACCGAACCTGCAAATGACCGCCACCGGTTTTCAACTGCAGGTGGATGGCGCGGCCGGGGTTACACCGGTGGTGATTTATGCCTCGACGAATATGACAGATTGGACGCCCATCTTCACCAACCCGCCGGTGGCCGGCTCATTGCCATTTCTGGATTCTTCGGCCACGGGTTTTTCGCAGCGTTTCTATCGGGCCGGGCAATAGCACCGGCTGCGGCGGTCTCAAGCCGGTTGTTGTTGGGTCAGGCAATGGAGGGAGCCGGAACCGAGCACCAGATCAACGGCGTGAATGCCCACGATCGGTCGGCCCTTGAATAAATCACTCAAAATGCCCAGTGCGATGCGGTCGTTTGGGTCATTGAACGTCGGCACGATGACGCAGGCATTGCCGATGTAAAAATTCGCGTAGCTCGCAGGCAGCCGACGGCCATTAAAACACAGCGGTGCCGGCATGGGCAGCGGCACGATTTCGGGCTTTGAGCCATCTTCCAGCCGCAAATCCTTGATGCGCTCCCAGTTTTCCGCGAGCGGCCGGTGATTGATGTCGCTCCGGTTCGTTTCCTTGATGAGCACGAGCGTCTTCCGGTTCACAAATCGGCAAATGTCGTCGATGTGCCCGTGCGTGTCGTCGCCGTCCGGTCCCTTGCGCAGCCAGAACACGTTTGTGACGCCAAGATATTTTTCAAATGTCGCATCGTATTGCGCCCGGGTCAGGCCGGGATTCCGGACCTGGATTTTGGGGTGCAGATAACATTCCTCGGTGGTGAGCAACGTGCCGCGGCCGTTGACCTCGATGCCGCCGCCTTCGATGACAAAAGGCCGGCCCTCAAACCCGGCGCGGAAAAGTTGCATGCGCAACCGGCGCGCCGCCATCTCCGGCACCTTGCGGTCCTTCTGCCAATCGTCATGTTTGGCCCACGCGTTGAAATGAAAATGGACGATGGCGGTTTCAACCCCAACGTGCCGCTGGCATCCTGCCGGCAGAACTGATTTTCTTTCCGTATTTTGATCTGCCAGCGGGACGCTGGCAGCACGTTTACGACGGACAAAGATCGGCCCGCTGTCGCGGATCCAGCCGCGATTCGTGGGGTGCTTCACAAATTCCACCCGTTTCAAATCACAACCCGCGCGTTTTAAGCAACTGAAGGCAAAGGTTTGTTCGGCCCGATGCCGGACGAGAATCCGCACGATTTCGCCCGGAGAAATTTTGCGCACCATCTCGCCATAGACCCAGCGGACGGCTTCCATCTTGCCCGGCCAATCGGCCTCATGATGCGGCCAAGCGAGCCAGGTGGCGGCGTGCCTTTCCCACTCCGCCGGCATGGAATAGCCAAGTTTGGCGGGCGCGGTGGCATCTGCGGTTTTTGGCTGCGGCATAAGCGTCGCCGGAGGTTAAAAGTTTTGCCCGGCAGTGGCAAATTTTGAATTTAACGGCGTGAAGATAATTGACGCTATCGAACCGGTGCGGAATTAGGATTCTTGGCACAAACCAGATGGATAACATTCGTCCCTTCGGTCCGCCAGTCGGCAGGCTTTCTGCTTACAAAACCTCTCCTGCTTGCAAAAATGATTGGTGTCAGGCACTGTTTATCAGGGCGAATATGAAGGTCAAAAAAACTGGCCGAACTAGGTCGGATCGTAAAAATCAGACGGTCCGGCGTACAAAAGTACAACCTTCCGTCCCCCCGGTGGCTTCGCAGGAAGACGAAGAAAGCCTGCAAACCTTTTTTGATTCGTTGGACGATATGGTGTTCGTTTTTGGACCCGAAGGGCGCGTCCTCTTTACCAATCCCGCGGCGCAAAGTCAGTTGGGATACACTCCGGCAGAACTGGCCGGGATGGTCGCCCTCGAGCTCCACCCGCCGGAACAGCGGCAGGAAGTCGCAAAACTTTTAGCCGGACTGGTTGCCGATAAAGTCATGGTTTGCCCCATCCCGTTGCAGGCCAGGGACGGGACCCAAATCATGGTGGAAACGAAGATTTTGCCCGGTCTATGGCATGGCCAAAAAGTGCTGTTCGGCATTTCGCATGACGTCACCCAGCGCAAACTGGCGGAGGAAGAGTTGTTCAAATCCCAGCAGATGCTTCGAACCGTCCTGGACAACATTCCGCAGCGGGTCTTTTGGAAGGATCGAAACTCGGTTTTCCTCGGGTGCAACCAACCCCTGGCCCAGGACTGTGGCTACCTTGATCCCAGCGAAATCGTGGGGAAAACGGATTATGAGACGGCCTCGGCGGCCACGGCGGAACTCTTTCGTGCGGATGATCGGCGGGTGATGGAGACGGGTCAGCCCAAGCTCAACTACGAAGAACTCCAAATCAAACCGGATGGCAGCCAGGGGTGGTTGGTGACCAACAAGATGCCTTTGCGTGACAAATACGGCCGGGTGATTGGTGTGCTGGGAACGTACAAGGACATCACCGAACGCAAGCAGGCCGAGGCAGCACTGCGCGAAAGCGAGGAGAAATACAAGGCGCTCATCGAGACGACCGGGACGGGCTATGTGATCCTGGATGCTGAAGGCAAGGTGCTGGGCGCCAATCAGGAGTATGTTCGGCTCTCCGGTCACCATGCGCTGGCGGAAATCATCGGCAAAAACGTGGTCGAATGGACGGCAGCCCAAGATCGGGAGCGAAATATTGCCGAGATAGGGAAGTGCTTGCGGCAGGGTTTCGTCAGAAATCTGGAAATTGATTACGTGAAAC